>DAHXLH010000094.1:0-13529 GCA_027366115.1 Phycisphaerales bacterium | reverse complement strand
CGGCGATATCAAACGGTGAATCCGGAGATTTTGCCTGCCCGACCAGCAGATCTCTTGCCTCCGAATCATGGTCACAGTCAAAACTGATGAATACTCGTTTTTTCGCCATCGTTTTCCCCATGCCCCTGATACAAACGCATTATTATATGATTCCTGGCACCGCCGCTATCGTCAATTGCATCGCGCAGCCGTCTGTGACCGGCCCACTCCATATAGTGCGAAACGGAGTATCGGGCATATCGGCAACCCCGTCCGCCACTCCAGCAATTTAACCAGTGGATTAAACTTCGGCAACCGCTCCACAATCTTAGTCCGCCTTTCCGCAGCCAGAGCGATGGCCGGTACCCGAAACGGGTATTCAGTATAGTTCTCGCGGCCGGCCAATACAGTAATTCATGCTCTTCGGTGATATGCAAAATATTGCGCTGTCCCGCTGCCGGCGCGATTGCGGCGGAACTTCAGGGACGGGGGGGAATCTGGGCGCGGATCGCCCCTTGGGTTAAAGCAGCATGTTATTGCTGCCAATGCGACCAGCTTTCTTCGCACAGCTTCCGATCCAACGGAACGTCCATACCAACCGCTGGCGTCAATTCAGGGGGGAAAGAAAGCGCCAACGCGGAATGCGTTCTGCCGAACTTTTGTTTCAGTGCCACGCGGCCGAGCGGCGGCGGCGGGTGCGAACCTGCAAGCAGCCCGCTCCAATCAGCAGCGCCAGCCCCACATCGTCGATTGTCGACGGCGCAGGGGCCGCGATGGTGGGAGCCGCGACGGTGGGGTACGTGAAGTTGTCGATGGCGAACGGGGTGGTTGGATCGTTTCCGTAAATCGTTGCCGAGGTGATATCGGTTGCATTGCTGACAAACCCGAAGAATGAGGTGCCCGAGCTCGGAATGCTGATGTTGCTGAAGCTGGCATCTGGCCCAGAGGTGAAGTGGACCGTGACGGTCATATCCGTTCCCATCAATGGACTGGCCAAGAAGCCGAAGCCGTTCACGTTTTGGTCAAAAGACGTCGTCAGGGCGACGCTCGCCTTATTGCTCGAGTTGCCACTGGTGCGATCGAGGAATCCTCCGGTGAAGTACAAACCTTCATCAATGTTGAAGAAATTTCCCGTGCCGATCGGCGTGGAGTAGGTTACGCCAGGCAGAATCATCCCCGGCGTGATTGGTGTGCCATTCGCCACCGTGGTGTTGGTGGCCGAATTAAGCGTCCCGCTCAAGATCGGATAATGGACCTGGTTGGTGAAATCTTCCACAGAAAGTGGAACGCCCATGGCCGAGGAAAAACTCGAAGAGTCGGTATATTGCGTTACGGTACTGGCAAAGGCCGTGCTGCCAATAAGCATCGATCCCACAACAGCCAGCGTTCCAATTCCAAATGTTTTCAACATCGAGCCCTCTTTGAAGGTAGAGTACAACTGAAGTTACTAATCCCAGCTACGCCGCCGGGACGGAAAATATATCGTTGCCCGGCACGCCAGTCAACGCCCAAATGAGACGCCAGCCAACCAACATGCCAATGTCTGCTCTCATCCCAGATAATAAAGCTGGATATTGCAGCAAATCTGCCGGCAGCGGGGTTGGTGCACCGTTACATTCGCACCCGTTTTCTCATACCGGCACCCGCCAGCAAGCCCAGCGATCCGATGCCAACCAGGCCGAAGGATGCCGGGATCGGCAACGGTCCGCCCGCGGGCACGGTGTTAAGCGGCACGGTGTTAAGCGGCAGGTGCACCTCGCTGGTGGAAGTGAATGCGCCCACAGCGACGCTTCCGTCGATGGGGCTTGATGAGCCTACCGTTGCCAACGGGGCTAATACGGATCCGTAAAACTCAGTCGAAAATGAAATCTTGGTCGCGTTATAGAAGTTCCAGAGTATATTCGCGGTTTGGCCGGCATTCACGATTGGATCAAATTGAACGCTGCTCGCCAGGCTGACGGCACCGTGCGTGCCGCTGCTATCGACGTTTACAACAACCTGCTGCCCGGTGGTTAAACCGCTGAATTCAACTTGGCAGTTCGCCAAATTGTTGAGTACGGAGGACGCAATATCAACTACCGCAGTAGCGGCGGTTGAGTTGACGGCGAAATTCAAATATTGGACGCTGGAGGTGGGCTGGGTGACGGTCACACCCGAGGGCGCGGCGTTTGCCCAGCTTGTAGACTCTTGCGAGATTGCGTTTTCCACCGCCGCGGTGTCGATGCTTTGGCCGCTTGAAACGGTTCCGCTATCGTTAGCGGTGACTCCAGTTGGATTGGTCCCGCCAAGGATAATGTTTCCATCGGCCTGAATGGCTCCCGAGCTGGCACCGGTGATTTCACCGCCCACCGTCAGGACAGTGACGGAATTGTTTTGAAGCCCGGTTCCAAAGGTCTCGGTGCCGGAGAGGTTTCCGGCGACGAACGCCGTTCCTTGTACGTCACTTCCGCTTCCACCGTAGTTCCCAAGGACGATGAGGTTGTACTGCTGCATCGGCGAGAGAAGAGATGCGTGGGCCAATCCCGGCAGCCCGCCAACGGCTCCCGCCGTGCACGCGGCAAGGATGCCGGCGACATTGTACGTTGTTTTAAATTTCAGCTTTTTGTTGTTGACAGTCAAGAGGGCCATCGCGACTCTCTCCTTCCAAATAATAATAAGCCTTAGCAGCATTTCACCCGGTCTTACCCACGGCGGGTAAGACTCCAAGGAGAATATACGGTCCATGAAATTCTTGCAAACACATTTGTTAAAAAAGTATTTGGAATCGGTTTCCACTGCGCCAGGCAATTAGTCCGATAAATAAAATTGAATCGATGCGCCTGCCAATGCGGCCTGGATTTGCAAAACAGTTTCCTCGTGTAGTTGAGTTCCGCATGCAAAAATATATAATCCAAATCCAGCCAAGGGAGTGGCCGATGAGAGTCACACGCAATTCTGCTGTGTGTCGTCTATATGCATGGATATGTATATAAGTACTGATTGCAGTCCCGCTGCCGGCCTTGTGGTACGGCAGCGATGTAATTTTTAAGGTATCATTCATTATTCGGGAGCAAGAATATGGGCAAATTCAATGTTGGTTCAATATCAAGAATGGCGGCGGTAATGTCGGTTGGGGCACTGGCTTTGCCTGCGTTTATGTGCGGGCAAGCCCGGGCGAATATAGATTTGAGCACTTCCGGCGTTAATACCATAACCTATACGGGAAGTATTCAAAATTACGGTATCACAACCTCCGGTATATATGATATTGTGGCCTACGGAGCCAATGGCGGCAATTCCGGAGGATTGGGCGCGGAAATTGGCGGGGAGTTCCTGCTTTCTTCAAATGAGACAATTGAAATTCTAGTCGGCGGCATCGGCGGTAGTGGTTTTGGCGGCGGCGGCGGCGGCGGCAGCTTTGTGGTACTCGGCAATACTAACCCACTGGTTGTTTCCGGCGGTGGCGGCGGTAGAGGTCAAGGCGGTTCCAATGGCAGCAATGGTGAGATCACCAACTCCGGTGGCAACGGCACAGGAGGCGGTGGCAGTGGCGGCAGTAACGGAAATGGTGGAGATGGTGGCGGCGCGAATGTGGGCGGCGGCGGCGGGGGTTTCTACAGCAATGGCGGCTCTGGCGCTGACGGCCATGCTGACGGAGGTTTCAGTTTCGTTAACGGCGGAGCGGGTGCTTCGGGACACTATTCTGGTAGCGGCGGCGGTTTTGGCGGCGGTGGCGGAAGTTACGGGGGCGGAGGAGGAGGCGGTGGCTATAGCGGCGGCGGAGGCGGTGGCTATAGCGGCGACGGTGGCGGTGGTGGATCTTTTCTTGCATCCACGCTGATACCATCCAGTCATACTGTGGAGACCAGTGGCGGTAATAATTTAGGTTTAAATGGCAACGGCGAAGTTCAGATCACATTTGAAGCGCCGGTGCTAGCACCAGTTCCTTGTTCTTTATATTTAGTAGGCGCAGGGCTTGCCAGCCTTGGCGGGCTGGCCCTTGTAGCGCGTATGAAGCGGCGGTTATTCCGAATCGGCCAACTTTAGATCCATACGCACACCAATCGTGAAACTACCAGCCAACACAGTGGCCAATGGGTGGAAGTTCCAAACCGGAACGCCCACCAGATCCGGCACGCCAGGGCGACGCGCTTGCGTGGGTTAAACGGCCTTGAGGCCGCGCAGAGCCTGTTTGAAAAGTCCGATGCGGGTTCATTGACCTGGCAAATGGATGGATGCAAGCACGCAGATATGAAGCATCTTCCGGAATATGTTGACAATCGAGGACGCCGCAGACGGCCGTTTGCCGCCCCAAGGCGCTGCCCGCGGAGTTTCCAAGCAGGCTCTCAGGGCGATGCCGGGGACAGGTACTACATTTACTGACCATTACTGACCCCTACTGTCTGCGCTGACCAATACTGTTCTCGTGCCGTTGTGGTGAACAGCGTTTTTATTCACAAGGAGGAAGCAGAGGTGGGGGGAGGATTTCAATGACCCCCGGCACATCGGGATAGAACCTGGAACCCGGAACCTGGAACCTGGAACCTGGAAGAGCCGGGAAAAGATTAGCAACCCCAAAAGAAGCAAGAGAACGCAAAGCAGTGGTTAGGTAATCAAATACTCTTCGTGTCTTTGTGTCGTTGTGGTGAAAAACGTTTTTTGTTCACAGGGAGGAAGCAGAGGGCACCTCAATGACCAACGATCCATGATCAATGATCAATAATCCCAGCTCCCCAGGCCGGGTATTGAATATACTGCTAATACTGACCATTACTGACCAATACTGTTCTCGTGCCGTTGTGGTGAAAAACGCTTTTGTTCACAAGGAGGAAACCGAGGTGGGCGGAGGATTTCAATGACTCCCGGCACATCGGGATAGAACCTGGAACCCGGAACCTGGAAGCGGGAAGAGACAAAAGAAAAAATCAACCGCCAAGAGACGAAAGGACGCAAAGAATGGTTCGGGTAAATAGTTTGTTTTTGTGGCGAAAATTCCTGTTCCAAGTTCCAAATGCCAAATGCCAAATGCTAAATGCCAAACGCACCCCATCCGCGTCATCCGCGAAATCCGTGGCCCAAGGCCTTATTCATCACCCATCGGCCATTTTCCCGTTGTGCTGGAAAGCCATCGCGTGCGCCGCGAAGGCGGCGACAACCGGTTATGCCAATTCTCAGATATGCTTTTGGCATACAAACTGCGGCCATGGTGCTACAATAGCAACCGCAAGTTAGACAGAAAGGGAGGATTTCGTATGAACGCCAACGGCGACGGCAGCGATGTGGTAATCAGGGACACGCCCGATGGGGTGGAATACATTTTTCCGCCACAGCCGACGATTTCGTCTCTCAATGACAAAATCAAGCGATTCCGCAGGCCGCTGATTTATGCGGCCATAGCAATCGCATTGTATGTCATCAGTTCGCATCAGGATTTTGATCTCTATTTTTTCATCAAGGCCGGCTTTCTGCTGATCCTGGCGATAACGGGGCTTATTGCGGGGACCATGCGGGGACGCTCGCCGGTAAGCATTGCCATCAGCCCCGATGGCATCACAGTCAAACAGGGAAGCCGCGCCTGGGGCAAGCCGGTGAATATTGCGCCAACCGATATCATTGGCGCAAAGATGACGGCCGGAATGACGATGCCGGAGAAATGGTCGGTGACAATACAGCGGCACAGCACAATTCCGCTGGCGTTGGCCAGTGGAACGCGGGAGGACATGGAGCATCTGGCGGATACCCTGCGCCAGGTGTTGAAATTGAATGTAGCAACCACCGATTCGGCCAATCCAACCGGGGCCGATGTCCCCGGTGCCAACGTCGCACCAGTGGTATCGCCGGAATTCTGGGATTATCCGGAGCCACCGCCGGATAAGCGCGTTGTGGTGATCCCCGCCGACGGCTTGCTGGTGGTGAAGTTGAAGGGGCTGTCACAAATAACCGGGACAGGTGGAATTCTGGCATTGGTGGGATTGTCGCTGGCGGCATTTGCCATGCTGTGGGCTTTACAAATATCACAACCGCATGGCATTAACTTTAATCCATGGATGCCGAACGCAAAAACATTCTGGATCGGCAGTGCGTTTATCATCGGCATTTTATGGCTGATCAGCGAGATGTTCCGAACCGTCACACTGGTAGCGACACCGGAGACATTAAGCGTACTGTATAATCGCCTGTTTATTCGCCGCACGCGGCACTGGCCGCGAGATCAGATTGCGAATTTTTCCGTTCGGATTCACAAAGCGCAGTCCAGGTACGGATCAACCGTTGAATACCGGCGGCTTTATTTGTATCGAACGAACAAAAAGCCGGTGGTGATTGTCAACACAAGAATGTTGAAGTTCAGCCAAATTGGATACATCGCCACCGAACTGCGGCACTTTTACGGTGCCGCCACTGACGCGCCGGAAAACAACCAGCCCATATCAGCGGCTGAATCCTGAGCATATCGTTTTAAATGCCCAGGAGGATTTTCGAGCATGTCCCGGACCGTTTCACCGTGGTCGCCGGGTTCGGCTGGAGTACGGTAGAATTATGGCTTCAAACGGCGAGATAGCGGCATTAAAATCGATGGCGAGCAGTTGCTTGAGGAAAACGATATTGGGGAGATTAAGCATTTCTGGCAGGATCGCAAAGGTGCGGCGGCTTGGTTTCGGTAGCGGGGAATCTTCAACGGGCCGTCCGCCACCCCTCAATTTTTTGCGCGCGCCTTCCTTGCAAGCTCCTTCACCTGGTCCAAGGAATGCGTTATCCGCTCGAAGTGCTTTTGCCGCTGCTTCTCGGCCCTGTCGAACTTCCGCGACAACTGCAGGAGGTCTCTGGCAATATCATCACGCTCCTCGGAGTGCGGCTCTTGGAGGTACCGCTTCACGCCGGGACCGAATCGCCCCTTCTGGCTGTTTTGCGGTGGTTCGGCCACCTCGATCAGCACGCCTTCAAGCACGTCCGCAAGCTGTGGCCACGTAGCGCCCGCCCGCTTCTTCTTCGCGCCAAGCTCGTTGTTACTCTTGACCTGTCTGAAACCGAACCACGAAAACATGTCCCACCGGCCGGCGAGATCATCCTTCGTGTGACGAAAGAGGCGGGCACCAATGCATGCTTTGTCGCCCAGGCCGGCTTGCCCTACGTACACCAATTTATAATCGGCGTAAAGGGCATAGACGCCGGTTTGGTGCCAAAAATTCACGGAGCCTTTCGTTTTCGCACCGCGCTGCCTTCCCATTATGCAGTGTTGGCCTTTGCTCCGGTTGCCTCGCCATAGCACATCGTTCTTGCGCCAAAAGAGTCCCATATTGGCGATCAATTTTGGCCTGATTTTTTGGGTGTGCTTACGCAGAAGTACATCCTTTTCCTTTTGTCCTATATCCGATGACGTAAGGTTGGCCTTCCGTAATCGCATGTATTCTACCATGTATCCACATAAAGGCACCCAGCCGTGCACTGGCGCCATAATGGAGCCGGGTAAGGGTCCGGCCAAGCAGTCGGACCGCCGGGCGGCTGGCGGACCCTGCATGGGTCGCTTGCCAAGGCCGGGGCTGGAAGGTCTAATCATGTTGTAGATCACGCTGGGTTCCAACGTGGCATCGCGACGGCTGGAATAGCCCCGTCGGCGACGCTGGCAGAACCCGGTTAAGGAACAAGGGGATCACGATGAGGCTCGTTTCGTTTTCTGTCCAAGGGTTATTTGGCACGTTTGACCACGAGATTAAATTCGACACAAGGGAGCGAATTAAGATTGTGCATGGGCCGAACGGATTTGGTAAAACGAGCGTTCTGCGACTGATCGACGCATTTTTCAACTCAAAATATTTGACGCTCCGCCGAATTCCGTACTCAAAAATACTGTTCACGTTCGGCGACAAATCCACGATTGAGGTGCAGCGGATAGTGCCGCCAGAAGAACCCAAAACAAAGGGCATCCGAAGGCCGATATATGCTACGCTAACCTTTACGCACCGCACCGTGAGAGCTTCAGAAGAATCCTTCACACTTAAGCCGCCCAAGCTAGATCGCATGTCTATTCCACTGTCTGCCATCGACGACATGGTTCCGACATTGGCAAGAAGTGGACCTGAGGAGTGGGTGCACATGCCGACGGACCGCGAGTTAAGCTTGGCCGACGTGTTAGAAGAATTTGCTGATCAACTTCCTCAGTTGGGGGAGCGCCAACATGCCGAGCCAGATTGGATGAAGAATGCTATTAAATCTATGCCCGTCTATCTTATAGAGTCCCAAAGATTGCTGCTCCCGACCGCGCGAGGGGTAAAATCCCCGCGAATACACAGTCTTCCATCCCCCGGCGGGATGAGTTCGGCGGTTTCCGTCTACTCGAAAGGGATGGTTGACCGAATCCGTGAGACATTGGCGAAATCCGCGGAGGTGTCCCAGTCGCTCGATAGTTCATTTCCAAAGCGGCTACTGCAAGATCCCCAAAACGGCGACACGATGGTGGACGACATACGCGAACGTTATGCCGCTCAGGTGGAAAAACGCACTCGCCTGATGGAAGCTGGGTTGCTTGACCGAGAGGAGGAATTTCCCCTGCCTGAAACGTCCATCAAGGACTCAGATAAGCACGTTCTCGCACTTTATGTCAAGGATGTCGAGAGTAAGCTGGCCGCTTTCGATGACATTCTAAAGAAAATGGAACTGTTTAAGCAAATGATAAATGGACGGTTTCAGTATAAGCAACTGAAGATTGACAAGAGTAAAGGATTTATATTCAACACACTGCAGGGTAAGAATATACCCTCTTCAGAACTTTCCTCCGGCGAGCAACACGAAGTGGTCCTTGCCAATCAACTCCTCTTCGACGTCCAGGAAGGCTCCTTAATCCTGATTGATGAACCTGAATTATCGCTCCACGTCGCCTGGCAACAGGAATTTCTAAGCGACCTAAAAAAAATAACGGATGTCATCCCCATGGATTTTTTAGTGGCCACACACTCACCGCAGATTATCGGTGGTCGATGGGACCTCACAGTCGAACTAAAGGGGCCGGAACAGTGAGGGAGTACCTAAATGCCGACAGCCGAGCGAATGAAATCCGAATGACGCGATCTGTATGCGAGGGTGCCATTTGCGTCCTTGAGGGTGAATCCGACAGGAAAGTCTACACCGGGTTGTTTCAAGACGGCGTGCGGGCGGTATGCGTGGGGCCGCTCGTGGCGGCGGTTATACAGCGGTTAAATTCTACGGCTACGGAGGGAATTTTCGGGATAATGGACGCGGATTTTTGCCACTTAGAGAAGGACTGTCCGCGAACGGTCAATCTGTTTTTAACTGATTACCATGACCTTGAAATTGGGTTGATTTTTTCCAACGCGTTTTGCAAAGTCTTAGGAGAACTGGGGTCGGAAGAGAAACTCCGAAATGCCGCTGGAGGCGGACGCACCGATGCTCTACGAAAGATCTTGTTGGCTGCAACCGCGCCGCTCGGCGCGCTGAGGTGGCTTAATAAGTCAAAGTCCTATTCACTGAAATTCGATGGCATTAATTTTTCGACATTCGTCGACAAATCCAGGCTTCATGTGGATACCGAGGCGATGTGCCGGGCTGTTTGCCAAGGCTGTCGAAAGGACACCCTCATTAAACAAGCTGTAATCGAGGTTCGTGGCATATTGGGCAAGGGCCACGACCAAAAACAACTGTGCTGCGGCCACGATATGGTTGAGGTGATGGGAATCGCACTGCGAAAATTTTGGGGCACCCAGGAAGCGTGCGAGGTCTCGGAGGAACGGCTGGCCCGATCACTGCGGCTCGCGTATAAGATGGAAGATTTTGCCAGGACGCAGCTCCATGAAGCCCTGCGAAAGTGGGAGAAGGACCACCCAAATTATCGTTTGTTCCCCACGTAACGGTGTTAGGGTGGAGTCCGTCGGGCCAAACTCTCGTGAGCCCGGCTTTCCGATGGGTTGCGGCAGGCGGCATTGCCTCTTGCCGTTGGCGATGTCCGCCGCGACCCAAACCGCAGCTCGAATGAGTTGTTCGGCCGGGAAGCCGAAACCAGCGGGAAAGGCTTGGGCCGTGGAGCAGCCCTAGTCCGCGGGCGATGGCATTTAGGTAAATCTCGCGAGAAAGGGAGGCCTCCGGCGAGGCCGGCGGCTATGTGATGTTTGGTTGCGGCTTCGCCGCGATGGGCTCTCCTGATCTCCTGCTCCACATTCACCTGCTCTATTTTGGCCTCCGGCCAAAATCGGGGCGACAAAACACCAATAGAACTGTTTGCAAACGGCTGTGAAGTTGCGAGCTGGGGCGGTTATGGGCGACCAGGAGGGATGTGGTTTGCCTCCTCCGAGCCGAGTGAGTATGCTGGCGGGGGTGGTATAAGAGATTGCTCGCTGGCAATTCGGAATTTCGTTCTGGGCTTGGCGCGCTTGAGCACGCCGCGGCATTCGGGACTCGGGCCACATGTTTAGGAGACGGACTATGGACGATTTGCTTCAGGAACTCCAGATGCTGCGGGAATCACTGGCTGAGAAGAGCGGCAACAGGGTACTTTTTAGCGAGACTGGCCCGGCGAACGTCGCGGTGATTGAGGCAGTTGTTCGCTCGTGTTGCCAACTCGACAGGCGCGTTCAGCTAATAGCGAAGGCAATAGAGCGGCGCTACACGCTTGACGAAGCTGCCGGACAACTCGGCGTTACACTGGATGTCGTGCAGAAGCACTTGGCCGATTGCGCCCCGGGCTTTAACGGCCGAAATCCGCACCACTTGACCCACGCTGAGCTTGATTGCATCGCCAGAAAACTTAAATAATAGCTCACCCGACGAGAAACAACAAAAGGTCCAGCGTTGCAAGGGTTTGGTTGATTTTGCCATTTCCTGTTGGTGTGAACACCTCGGTAATTCACACACTCGAGGTTGGCAACTTACTTGCCACCGTTCCTGTTCCACCGTCGCCCGCGGTGCCGCATGTGCTTTAGCTGCGCGTGATGGAATTCTGCTACCGCCCCAATACAGCAGGGACAGGGGTACTTCTGCTTTTGGCTGCTCCTCGCGCCGGCGATTGGATTGTTGGATTAGATAAGCCACGACATTCGATAATAAGCAACTCGGAAAGCTGGAGGTTGCAAAGGGCAAAAAAGCACATAGATCGAAACCGCCAAAGTTGCTGCACATGGGCAAACGGGCAGGCAGGGAGAAGAGAGAGAAGGGGGCGGAGGATGAGAGTTAATCCCCCGCAGTTTATGATACTGCTCTATGAATTCAAAGCCGATTAAAGAATGGATTGATCGCCAGCCAAACAAGTTTGGGGCCGCATACGCCGCCGCCTTGGCACGACCCAAGCCACCGGCCTCCCAGGCTCTTGACAACCCCTGAGGAAATGCTGCCCCGGTCGCTTCGGCCTCCGAGCGGAATAGCGGGTGCCGGGCGTCGCTTCTTAAATGACGGCGATCAGCAATCGAACTCCGTTCCTGCGTCGATCGTTGCCATTTAATGAACACCATTTTCCAAGGTGTTGCGTCATAGCCTTAAAGCTATTGACCACGTGTAGCCGATAGGCTATTATTACATGATATGGAAGGTCGCAACAACCTCGGTTTTCGATGATTGGTTTTCCAGGCTGGACGAAGCTCAGCAGGTGGAAATCATCGCCAAGGTGGAACTTCTAAAACTGCTCGGGCCGCAACTGGGCCGCCCCCATGCCGATACGCTTAACGGCTCAGTGCACGCGAATATGAAAGAGCTTCGGGCGAACACCGCGGATTGCGTTTTGCGGATCGCATTCGCATTCGACCCCGACCGCTCGGCAATCCTTTTGGCAGGCGGAGACAAGTCGGGTGTGGACCAGAAACGCTTTTACAAGCAGCTTATCGCGAGGGCCGAGTCGCAGTATGAGGCACACTTGGCGAAAATCGCGGCTCGCAAGAAAAAGAAAGGGAACTGATATGGCAAAAACATTTGACAATCTTGTGAACCGGACAACCAGCAAGCGCACACGGGCACGGGCGGCGGCACGGACCAGAGAGCTGCTGGGCGAGCTTCTATTGAGCGAACTGCGGAAATTGGCCGGCAAAAGTCAACGTGAGGTGGCGACTGAATTGGGCATCAAGCAGCCAAGCCTTTCCAAGCTGGAGGGCCAGGCGGATATGCAGATCTTAACACTACGGCGGATTGTCGCGGCCTTGGGCGGTGAATTGGATATTATCGCCCGTTTTCCCGGTGGCTCGGTGCGCATCGACCAGTTCGATCCCCATCGTCGCCACAGCGCCCGCGGGGTGCCGAGGGAACTGCATCTGGTGTAGTTGGCCATTGCCTTCGGCAATATTGGTGCAAATCGAAACGGAGGCGCGGTTTAGTTGATCCGCCAGGAAGCCGTAACTACGGAGAAATGCTTCGGTCGTGGCGCAGGCTGAATCAGCGAAGGCGATGGCCTTCTGATAAACGATCAGCTTTTCAAAAGCGAAGGCCACGTCCGCAAGTCCTTGAAAGTAGAAAGTAGAAAGTAGACCGCGGAGAGTCCATTGCTTCGACGCCGATGTCGGGCAAAACGCTTCTCGTCGTTTAAGCTCTACTCTCAACTTTCTCCCCTCTCCGCTCTATTTTTTCGCCTGCGGGCGAAAAAATCGGGGATCAGGCGTTCCGGTTTTCCAGGCCGGTGATCAGGCCGGAGAGCATTTTGGATATTTCTTCTAAATCGGCGCGCAATGTGGTGTAACTGTCGCTGGACATTAGGCTTCGTCGGTGGGTTATCTCGAGCAGCGCCACACATTCCTGAACAGATCCGCGGGCGATGCCGAAGAAATTGCGCCGGTCGGCGACCGTGAATCGCCCATTGCCTTCGGCGATATTTGCCGCGATCGAAACGGAGGCCCGGTTTAGTTGATCCGCCAAGAAGCCGTAACCACGCGGAAATGCTTCGGTCGTGGCGCAGGCTGAATCAGCGAAGGCGATGGCCTTCTGATAAACGATCAGTTTTTCAAAAGCGAAGGCCACGTCCGCAAGTCCTTGAAAGTAGAAAGTAGAAAGTAGACCGCGGAGAGTCCATTGCTTCGACGCCGATGCCGGGCAAAACGCTTCTCGTCGTTTAAGCTCTACTCTCAACTTTCTCCCCTCTCCGCTCTATTTTGGCCTCCGGCCAAAATCGGGGCGACAGGATTCGAACCTGCGACCTCTTGGTCCCGAACCAAGCGCTCTAGCCAAGCTGAGCTACGCCCCGTTGGTTTGCGACATCCTATCCGAAACTTCCCGCTTGTTCCATAGCACCGATGTCCGAATTTTATGGCTCTTGCGGAATATTTGATCCCATGGCCCGTCACAAGTAGAATAAAGGACTTGCGGTTTTATAGATATCGCAGGGGAGCGGCAGGAATTGTTTGAAGCGAGGGTATGCCTCAGGCATGGAGGTTTGTAAGTTGGAACCACACAATGGCCCGGGATTCAAGCCCGGAAAGCTGGGTCTCTACGATCCACAATTTGAACATGACAGTTGCGGCGTCGGCTTTATTGCGCACATTAAAGGCCGCAAAAGCCCGTCTATTGTCTCCGATGCCCTTACCATGCTGGAGCACATGGAACATCGCGGGGCCTGCGGCTGCGAGGAAAATACCGGCGATGGGGCCGGC
>DAHXLH010000061.1:0-3644 GCA_027366115.1 Phycisphaerales bacterium | reverse complement strand
CCTGCGGCCATAACGGGCCCGGAGGCCAAGCCGGCCGCAAGAAATAACCCCAAGATCGCATTCTTGTCAGTCATAAACTATTACCCCACACGATTTCCCACGCGCCTTACGGCGCGACAGCCTGCAACGCCCGCTGATTGGTAATGCCCGCTTGCGGGAAGCCCGCCGGCCAAAGGCTTACCATGGCAGCGGTGGTAGCAGTATCAGCATTATAGGCCACTGTTATGCCGACATAAAACCGTGGAATTTCACGTACCACCGTAAAATCCGTGGTGACATTATGGCTTAGGGCAAAATCATAACTTTCCGAAGCGGCAATGGTGTATTTGCGTGTGAGCTTATAGGAAATCGCCGCCGTCCACTGATCAGAATCGACTGCCCGGATATACCGATTTCCCAAGAAGTAACTTAAATTCGGTGATTGGTTAACTTCTACGCCCGAGTCGAGTTGCTCAAGCTGTTGCAAATCAATATTCCAGCTTTCATCCGCCAGGAATTCGACATTGGCACCAATTCGCCAGGAAAAATTGGCATCAATGCTGTCGGCAATCTGGCTTAATTCCGGGCGGCTCCAGTCATAGTAGCCGATCAGCGGATTGCCAAAATCACTGGTGGAAAATGGTGCGCCTGCATATTGCGGGTTATTGGGATCAAATGGCCCGGATAAATTATGATTCCAAAAAACGTCCGCCGCCACATTAAATGTGATCCAGTCCACAATCTGACGGTGACCTTTGCGTCCACGCTTGGTTTGCAGGGTTTGCCGCAAAGCAAATTCCGCTCCGCTGGCATCGGTAATGCCTTCCACATTGCGGTCAAAGGGTTGCAGATACCCTTGCTGCACATTGGCACCGGTGGCAAACATGCTGACCTCTGGCTCAATAATATGCCGCAACTGATCAACATCCAGTAGATCTGACTTCACATTCGGATACACCTTCCATAACGTAGTGGAACTGCGAAACCCGACGGTTCCCCAAGCCCGCGTTGTGCCGCCGCCTAACTGATTGTCAACCACCGGGAAACTCGTGTCCCAATACGTCAATCGCCCGCTGACAAACGGGTCAAATTGCACCGGTCCCACGGCCATGGGAAAATCGATTTCCTGCCGTGAGTCCAATCGTGCGACAGGTTGATCGGTCCAGCCGTTGCTCAAGTAATATTGCGAGAATGTTTCATTGGGATTTAAACCCGGAAAATTCAATTCCAATGCCCGCACGCCCGAAGTCGTGTTGCTGAATTGATCGTTGATGATTCCGCCGCTGCTGTCACTGAAATACGTGAACAGGCCCAGGATTTTATCGCCCTCGCGGTAATAATGCACTTCAGGATAGCGCTGCACGGAATATTCATTATTTTCCAAATCCGCATTGGTTATAAAGCCGGTCAGATTCCATTTCCCCAGTGCGGTAAATGCCTCCGTATCATGCTGCTGTTTGACATAAATGGAGGTTTGTTGCTCCGGAGCCGAGGAATAGATGTTTTGAAAATACTGCTCAAGATAATTCGGATCGGAAACGTAACTTCCTTCCACCGCCACGGTCCACTGGTTCGAAAGTTGCTGCATGTGCCGGAAGGAAATATAGCCGCGGGTGTGCTGACTGACCGGTAAATTATCTCGATTGGCTCCAAGTTGATCTGTGCCCGTGTCATATATTAACGCGCTATTCACCACGCCGTGGATTCCGTCAATATTGTATCGCGCGTTGACCCCTGTGGACGGTCCGCGGCTGGAGTACTCATTAAAGTTAACATCCGCTTCTACGCCGCCCGGCGGTGTGATTCCCATTAATGCCAGCAGATTCCAATCGGTTTGCACCGTGGTGCCGAAAATGCTGGAGTTGCCGACGCTGATTGATTTTAACGGCGACGGATTCTGCTGTGTGGTGCCTGTAACATACGGCCAATAGAAAAACGGTACCCCCAGAAAACTGGCCGTGGTATTGGTGGCGGAAAAGGCATAATACGCGGTTTTAGGTTTGGTGCCCGGCGGAGCCGGCGCTGCGACACTGCGCACTGTCATAGCACCGGCGCCGATATAATAGTGCGGCTGATAAAATTCATCCGTCGACAATTTCACCGATTTGGCTTCAAATTGCCCCTGCGCCAGTTGAATGATTTCCTTAGCCCGCATGTACAAAGGCGAATTGGCCTGAACATCTTCCGAACTTAACACCGCATGAAGCAGGATCGCGCGATTCGTTGTGAAATCAAAATATACTTGATTTGCGTGCAGCGTCTGCTGCCCGTACGTGACCGTTACATCGCCTTCAAGATATACGCCCTGTACTTTGCGCGCAAAGGGTACCGTTTGTGGATTTGCGGTTTTTTTACCGCTAGCGCCCTGATGCCCCGCCGCACTGAACATAACCGCATTGTTGGCGCGCAACTCAAGAGCGTTATGGCCGGGCACTTGTCTGAACAGATAGAATTCACCCTTGGCCACCGTCAGGCGTTGATCTCCAATAACTTCCTCTTTGATGATGTTGCCCGTGGCCATAACAGTGGGCGTCGGCGACGGGGTAACGGCAGGTTTTGGCGGCACGACTTTAGATGCCGATGTCGCTTTTACCGGTGCCACGGGAATCGGTGCCACCGGCACACGCGAGCCGCCCGCAAACCAGCCGTTGCGCAAGGCCAGTTCGGTCGGCGATATTTCAATGTTTGGAATCGCCATCTGTCCCTGCGGTGCCGCGGCCAATTTGTCAATAAGTTTTCGTCCGCGAATTACCAAGGCATTTTTTGATTCGTCGCGGGCAAGCGGCGGCGGCCCGGATAATCGCACACGTGAGGTAATGCGAGTGGTTACCAGCATTTCATTGGCGGTGCTCACCGCCGCATTCATAGCACCTTCACGGATTACCACATGCCCCGCCAGAAATATCCGCACCTTAAAAAATCCGGACTGCTGCTGCCCCTGCCGATACAACCAGATGACCGCATGATCCGCCGAGAGCCGGCGATACCCGACATGCACCCGCACGTGCCCCGCAGCCAAAAGATGTAGAGTTCCCGCATTATTTTGCCACGTGGTGGTATGCTCCGCCGCCACCACCAGCGGCACGCCAATGGTGCCCGTGGGTTTAAGAATCGGGTAAATGGTCGGACTGATCGGCTGTTCAAATGTTTGCGCGTGCACCAGACTAAGACCAGCCCCGGCGGCACTAAGAACCGCCGCCACAACCGCAGCACGAAATTTTCCGCGTACCGCCAATGCGGGCGCGAATGTGTAAGCGACGGAGTTTGTTTTTTTATCTTTTATCTTCGTCACAGTCCCGCTCAAAATACCCCGGCAAAGATCACCAGCCAAAATCGCCATGACCCCCTTCAGGGCGCACCAAAACAACCGGGGCAAATCATAGAGCGCCGGGGAGATACTGGGAAGTCACGATAAGAAAAAACTCCGCGGGTAGGATTCGAACCTACAACCGATCGGTTAACAGCCGATTGCTCTACCATTGAGCTACCGCGGAAAATGGCTTCCGCCAGATTTTATGGGCAGAGCCGGAATCGAACCGGCGACACAAGGATTTTCAGTCCTTTGCTCTACCAGCTGAGCTATCTGCCCGCCGAGCCAAGCAATTTACGATACCATGCCCGAAACTGCAAGTCTATATGACATTTTTGCCACCCGCCAGTTGTCG
>DAHXLH010000051.1:0-11089 GCA_027366115.1 Phycisphaerales bacterium | reverse complement strand
GATCCGTTTCTCCCGTTAGCGGCTAAATACTGCCGTCGTCACCTGTTGGCCGAAAAATCAGCCGCAGCATTTTAGGCCTGTAAGCATGGACAAGTCATCTCACGCTTTCATGCCGATCATGACCACGCCGATGCGGTCGAGCTTATCGATGCGTTACTGCACCAGCACCAGGCCGGGGCTGTGCTGGTGATGCTGGGCGGCAATGATGTGGATTTGCTCTGGAAGCGGTTTGTCATCAGTAACGGAAAAATTGTGCAGAATCGCATTCGTGTGGATCGTTACGCCGCCAACCTGACCAAAATTGCGCAGCGCATCATAGCCGCCGGTTCGCTGCCGATTCTTACCGACATGCCCAATCACTCGCTGGACATCCGTGGTCGATATTTGTCTCAATTAAGCGGCAAAGATGTCAGCGCCATGATTCAAGCCCATGGCGGTCAGCCGGTGTCGGATCGCGAATTGGAAGTATATCGGGTGGCGGCGGCCAAAGTGGCCGAGGAACTGAACTGTCCGTTTGTGCGGTACGGCACCGCGTTAAGTCACCTGCCGCTGGAGAGTGTTTCCGGCCCCGATGGCGTGCATCCCAACGATCAAGCGCATGAAATTATCGCCCGGGAATTACGACCGGTCATCGAATCAGTCATGCACCGGTGCCGCAGCGCGGAGATCGGATCAGAACTGTGAGCATCCCGACTCAAAGGCACCGTCGGCTGTTGCTGTGGCTGGGACTGTTTCTTGCCATTTCGCTGGATACCAGCGTGCAACTCTGCTGGCGCGCTTCGGTTCCGCAACACGGCGGCATGGCGCACGCATTGGGTGCCACACTGATAAAACCGCTGTTTCTGCTAAGCCTGCTGTTACACGTCTGGCAGTTGTTCAATTGGATGATGGTTCTGGCTTTGGCGGATTTGAGTTTTGTTCAACCCATCACCGCATTAAGCTACATTGCCGTGGCTGTGAGTTCGCATTGGCTTTTTGCGGAAAATTTAGACCCGTTGCAGTTTTGCGGAATCGGCCTGGTGCTGGTCGGTGTATTTCTGGTAAGCCGCACCGCGTCGATATCGCCTGGGTCCGCGGATGTCGCCATTTCGCCTGGCTCATCGGAGGTTGCCGGATGAACGTTTACTGGATGGGGCTGTTAAGCTTTTCCGGTGCGGTGGTACTGGAAACACTGGGACAGGTGACCATGAAAATCGGCACACGCAATATGTCACCGGGAGCCGGCGGAATCCTGCGGCAAATTCTCACCAATTTATGGGTTCAGGCGGCGATTGTGTCGTTTATGACCGAATCCATTTTTTGGACCTGGACACTGCATCTTATGCCGTTGATTATCGCCTTTCCGATGGGAGCCATCTGCTTTGCCACCGTGGCTTTATGTTCCGCCCATATTCTAAAAGAACGTATTACCCCACAGCGCTGGATGGGGATACTTTTAATCCTTATCGGCGTGGTCATGATCGGCATGAAAGCGTGAGATGACTTGTCCATGCTTACAGGCCTAAAATGCTGCGGCTGATTTTTCGGCCAACAGGTGACGACGGCAGTATTTAGCCGCTAACGGGAGAAACGGATCGTGAATTTTGTAGCCTTGAGAATGCTGGTGGGGGATCGTGTTAAGTACATCGGTATTATCATCGGCATTGCCCTGGCCACATTTCTTATTTCCCAGCAACTTAATATTTTTGTCGGCCTGATGCGCAGCACGTATGGCATTGTTACCAACATCAGCACGCCGGATATCTGGGTGACCAATCGGCCAATGGAAGACGTCGATGATCTGCGCCCCATGAGCGATGATGAGCTTTATCGGGTTAAAGCCATTCCCGGTGTATTATGGGCCACGCGGCTGTTTCGACAGGATGTTCAAGTGCGGCTGGCCGATGGGAAATTTCAGACCTGTCTGCTGCTTGGTCTGGGCGATCAGGCTCTGGCGGGTGGACCACCCAAGTTGCTTGGCGGCATTACCATCAATGCACTGAGAATTTCGCACGGCGTATTGGTGGATGCGGCGTACGCACAGGACAAACTCGGCAACATCAAGCCGGGGCAAACAATGCAAATCAACGGCAACCGGGCGCTGGTAACCGGATTATGCCGAACCGCCTTGAGTTTCCAGGGCCTTCCCATTATTTACACCACCTACAGCCGGGCGGCCAATTGGGCACCGGCCCAACGGCATCAACTGGCCGTAATTCTAGTCAAGGCGCGGCCAAAACAGAATTTGAACGCTTTGTGCCAGCGCATTGAACACCGCACCGGGCTAGAGGCATATACCAAGGCCGGTATTGCCAGTAAAACCTTCTGGTACTATATGAAATCCACGGGAATTCCCATTAATTTCTGCATTACCATCAGCTTGGGAGCATTGGTCGGAATCGCCATTGCCGGCCAGACACTCTATCAGTTTACGCATGACAATCTGCGTTACCTTGGAGCATTAAAAGCTATGGGCGCAACTGATTTGACGCTTGTACGCATGGTACTGCTGCAGGCGATTGTTACCGGCGTGCTGGGCTTTGGCATCGGGATTGGCATCAGCGGAGCGGCCAATATGCTGATCCTGCATTTTACACCGCCCAGTGAGCGGCTGGCGGTATTTCTGTGGCAGATTATGGCTGTTACGGGCGTGGGGATGGTCTTTATTGTGATTTTTGCCAGTCTGTTTTCACTGGTATCGGTGGTGAAACTTGAACCCGCGGTGGTGTTCAAATGAAGTACCGATTTGAGAACAGAAGGCGAAGATGCAACGTGGCATGGATCGCGAGGTGCCGGTGAAACAGCATCTAAATACAATCGCCGTGCAATGCCGGGACGTGCAAAAATCTTTCGGGCAGGGCAATGCGGTGAATCATGCGTTGGCGAGTGTGACACTGGATATTTTCGCCGGTGAAATGCTCATGCTGGTGGGTCCATCAGGATGCGGTAAAACGACATTGCTATCCGTGATTGCTGGCATCCTGAACCATGACAGCGGCGATATTCATCTGTTTGGACAGAATCTTCTGGCGCTGGGCAACAATGCTAAAGCCCGCTTCCGCGGACACAATGTCGGCTTTGCTTTTCAGCAGTTTAATCTTTTGCCGCAGCTTACGGCTGTTGAAAACGCGGCCATTCCACTGCTGGTGCTGGGCTGGTCCCGGCGCAAGGCCTTGGATAGAGCCGGTGATTTTCTCGACAAAATGGGATTAGGTGCGCGGTTAAAGAGTTATCCGCGTGAATTATCCGGTGGACAACAACAGCGTATCGCATTTGCCCGGGCACTGGTTCACGAACCCAAACTCGTTGTATGTGATGAACCAACCAGTGCGCTGGATGGCAAAACCGGCGAACAGGTGATCGGCTTACTAAAAACGATTGCCGTGCGGCCAGATCGGGCGGTGATTGTGGTGACGCATGACAGCCGCATTTTCCATTTTTCTGACCGTATCGCGCACATGGAAGATGGCAGGATTGTTGATACGGTAATAACCGGCACGGCTTGAGTTCATGGAGAAAACCTATGATTCGTAGATATTTAATTCCCCTGCTGGCCATTGCCGGATTGGCAGTAGGGATGCTGGCGGTTAAGCGCAGCACCCACCATTACCGATCTGTGCCACCGGCCGTGCAGCCGGCGGGAAATCCTTACACCGATGCGATTGCCGCGTCTGGTATTATTGAGCCAGAAAGCCGATCCATTGCGGTATCACCGTTCACCAGTGGCGTGGTGTCACATGTGTATGTTGTGTGGAATCAACATGTGCTTAAAGGGCAAAAGCTCTTTCAAATTGACACGCGCCAGGCTGATGCACAAGTGGCGCTGGCCCAGGCCGGAGTGCTCACAGCCAAGGCACAACTGGATCAGGCAAAGGCCAATCTCGCGAAGCTGCAATCGCCGCCGCGCGCTGTGGATCGTCTGGCATTTGTGGCGGCGGTGCAAGCTGCGCAAGCCACCTACACCAATGACAAAGACCGCTGGCACCGCATTCAACCGGCGATCGGTACCAGTGCTGTATCGGCGGATGATGTCGCGGACAGGCGCTTTGCCTGGCTGACCGCGAAAGCGCAATTGGCACAGGCAAAAGCCAATTTGGCACAATTCAATGCCGGTACTTGGAGCCGGGATATTGCCATCGCCAAAACCCAGGTACTTGCGGCACAGGCCACGGTGGCACTTGATGAGGCCCAACTTAAGCAGGCGATGGTGAATCTTGATTTACTGACAGTCCGCGCCCCGATTAACGGCACAATTTTGCGCATCAATATTCGCCCCGGGCAATTTGCCGCTACCGCATCGGTGGACAACATCACGGATAATCCACAGACCGCGGCGTTAATTCTTGGCAATATCCGGCATCTCAATGTCCGACTGCAAATTGATCAGGAAGATGCCTCACGCTTTAACCCCGCATCGGCGGCAATGTGTTTCGTGCGCGGCATGACGCGCACAGCTATTGCGTTAACGTTTGTACGCATCGAGCCGTTTGTGATTCCAAAACAGAATCTTACCGGCGCCCCCACCGAGCAGGTGGAAACCCGCGTGCTGCAAGTGGTTTACCGCATGAGTCCACCACCCTTTCCCGTTTACGTTGGGCAACAGGTGGACGCCTTTATCAAGGCCAACAAAACCTCCCGCAGTACCACCGAGTCAATGAACTGAGTGCTTGTCTCGTTGAGCTGCCGACGCAAATACCGGATCACCGGATGGCCGAAGATCCCGATGTACCAACGAATGGAACATCTAGCGCGAGGGCAGGTATCAGCATTTAAGAGACTCTACATTTGAACAATTTTGCTGACGGCATTTTTTTTGCACGGGCAGTGTAAGAAATCAGACTCAAACCTGACTAAGGGAGCAGTTGCTTTTTACGGAAGTACTTTTTTGGAGATTATCTATGAAAATCAACGTTATCACCGCGATTGCCGCTGCTGCGACATTCGCCACCGGCGTTCACTTTGCCACTGCAACCAATTATAATTTTAACACAACCACCGGAAGTCTGACCGTCACTGGCGGTACGGCAACAGGCGGCACGCTGATTTCCCAAACTACTTCGCAGGGAGAAGTTTTTTCCTTTGGTGGAAATGTCATATTCAACACGGGTGACACCATCAGCGTCGTCGGTTCACGACCACTGATCATCGATTCTTACAATGATCTGACCCTCGGCACGAACGTCACGATTGATGTTTCTGCCAATGGCCGACAGGCGGGGCCTGGCGGCGGCGATGGCGGTTATGGCAGTTCCGGTGGTTACGGGGGAGCAGGTGGCTTGCCGCCTACGGGGGCCAATGCCAATAACGGCGGTGCCGGCGGTGGTGGTGGCGGTTCTATTCAAGGTGGGGGCAACGGCGCGCCCGGCGGTGCTGGGGCGGCGTATGCCGGGTCTCCCGGTGCGGCGGGAGCACCTGGGAGTGCCGGTGGAACGGGTGGCATCAGTTTTGGATCGCCAATTAATGGAACTGCGGGCGGTACCGGCGGTTCAAACTTGGGCCAAGGTGGTGCAGTCGGACTTAGCGGGAACCCCGGATCAGGCGGATCAGGTGGGGCTTCAAATCTCTACATCTATAGCGGCAGTTATGGCGGCGGCGGCGGCGGCGGCAAGCCTGGCTACGCAGGCATCTTTGGCGCTAATGGTGCGGCTGGCGTTAATGGCAGCAATATCGCTACACCCAGCGGACTTACCGGCGGTGCCGGCGGTGGCGGAGGTGGCGGTGGTCAAGGCGGCGGCGGCGGCGGAACCGGTGGAGTAGGGGGCGGTGCTGGCGGTGGCGGAGGTGGCGGTGGTTCTCTATTTGGCGGCGGCGGCAGCGGCGGAAACGGTGGTGCTGGCGGCCTTGGAGGTGCCGGCGGCAATGGCGGCAATGGTGGGAGCGGTGGTGACGGTGGAGGCGGAGGCGGTGCTGTTGAGCTCTTTGCCCTCGGTCAGCTTACTGTTAACGGAATTATCCAAGCAGATGGAGCCGCCGGGCAGAGCGGCACTGCAGGTACCATCGGTGGGACTGGCTCCTCAGGGGGCAAAGGGGTAACCGGTCAGCCGGGCGGAAATCCCGCTTCGGCCAGCCAATCGGGATATGGCGGTAACGGCGGAACTGGTGGAGACGGTGGCACAGGCGGCAATGGCGGCATTGGCGGAGCTGGCGGAAAAGGCGGTGCGGGAGCCGGCGGCACCATTGAATTGATAGGTTCAGCCGTTAACGCACAATACGGTTCCTATCTTACAATCGGCGGCACTTTCTTCAACGGCAGCGGTAATACCAACGACCTTTCCGAAACCAATGGACGATTTATCGTAGAAACCAACAGCCAGATCACCCCGATTCCCTCGGTCGTTGGCGCGCAGCCGCTATACTTTGGTAATGGTCCCGAGGGAGTCAATCCATACATACAGGGACCTTCCTCCACGCTTACACCCAATATCCCGGATTTGGTCGGTGGCGCAGCAGCACCTTACGGCGTTCTGGCTAATCTTCAGGCCACCTCGCCGACATTGGCCAACCTTGCGAAAAACGGTCCAGCCAACGCTTTGGCGGCCGTCTTGCTGGGCAGCAGCGGATTACCCGGCTATTCCGAAGTTTACCCAGGGTACCAGTGGGTCTTCGTTGTAAACTTAAAAGCAACGCCCATAGGCGGGCTGCGCGTTGGCCTGAGTTCAAATTCTTCCACCTTCGCCGCATCGCTCATGCAGCAATCGCTCTCGATAAACAACGGCAGCTTTGCGCTGACAACCAGCACGGATGTCAATCTGCCCGGAAACGATGTCTACGCCTTTCTGGCACCGACTTCCTTGATTGACACCGGCACGTTTTATGCCACTGCAACCGGAGCGCTCCCACTGACCATGACGTCCGATTACGGACTGGTTACCCCTGGATTTCTGCCGGTTGGTTATCTCCAATCCACTGTCGCTACGCCGGAGCCTGCCGAGTGGACAATTGCATTGACCGCCCTGATCGGCATGTCGCTGGTCATTCGCCCGCGACGGAGAAACTTTGCGGGCAGATAAGTTAATTGCGCGTTGAGCCTTGCGGAGAATCACTTGTCACGGGCGTAAGCGTGTGATGTTGAAAGCCGGGGTAGTTAAGCGGATAACAAAATGCGTCGAATAAGCTGCTTCCACCGCCACCGAGGCCGCCGCCCTGTCTGCCGCCCCGGAAAAATGGGCCGCGCCCCTGCCTGATGCCTGGACCACCCTGACCGCTGAAGCCGCCGAAGCCGCCGGGACCGCCAAATCGACCACCCCAAAAGTTGCCACGGTAAGATCGCCCCGGTCTTCGTCGCCCGGCTCCGCCGAGATCATCCTTATACTCCCAGACTACGGATCCTGCGGATGTTACCTGAAATATGATTCCAGGCAGACCGGAGCAAATCAGCGTGTTGCCGTTGGCCAGCCGCTGGGCGCTACCCAGATGATTGGAATAAAAAGTGCTCGGCTTGGCAGCCTTATAACGCCACACCGCAGCAGTTGGCCCGTATGCCGCATTGCGCTGATGCGCATAGCAGCCCGATGGCAACAGCGGTGGTACGATTTCATCCACGGTTGAGTACCACCCGTTTGGCCGCCCCATCCCATTGTTGAACACCAGAATATGGCCTGCACCCGGCAGCCCCGGCGGAATCCAACTTGCATCGTGTTGCACAAATAGCTTGCGGGACACACTTGTCCCGCAGTCGTATACTTTCGGGTTGCCCCAGCGATAGATAAAATCTCCGCCGTGACCGCATCGGCCGCCAGTGTGGCCAGACGCCTGGCGCGTGGTGGTGCTGTGATCAATAATGTAGATTTCACTGGTATTGCGGGAACTTATAAGAATCTGGTCCAATTGCGCATTGTAAGCAATAGAATTGAAGTGTGTCCAATCTGCTCCGCCATGCGCAGCGGGGCCGCGCCGCGGAACGTAGTTGATATTCAACCTGCCTGGAAACGCGCGGATGTTTCCGTAATTAGCTTTGTCCCTACTGTAATGCTGAACGAGATGATCCCACAAATTCCACCGCCATACGACCTTGCCGGTGTACAGGCCGGTTGGTTTAACTTCCACGATGCTCTCCGAAAACAATCCTCTGCTTGTAACCAGCGACGGATCGCGTCCGGCGGCAATCGCCTGCGCTCTTGTTTTGCGCTGCCAGGCTAAGATCAGAACATCACCGTTGGGCATCGCCGCCACATCATGACTTTGAATTTCATTCTCCGAAGCAAAGCGGTATCGCCACACCAATTTGTTGTTCCACGTTCGCTCCTCAATCAGCCCGCCAGCGCCGCCCACCCCACGAAAATAGCGACTTGTGCCGCGGCCCAGCGCACAACACCGGATCAAATCGCCGTTCGGCAGCAGCCGGGTGGACAGCCCCGGCCGATGATTGCTGCGCCAGGTGTGCACAATCCGCCCCTGTTGATCAATGAGGAAGCTGCTCGTCGAGCCTAAGGGAGATAAAAGCGTATAACTCTTAAAAGTGCCGCGATCGTTTAACAGCAGACCACCCGTTTGCCGGGCTTGCATTCCCGATGGCTGTACCTGGCTGCCGGCGGCAGGCATCCGGTCGCTAGGGCGCAGATTGCTGCGCAATGCGCCGAAACTGGATTGCTGCTGGTAAATATCAGCGCCGGCCAATGTGTTATTCAGCACCTGCAGGATGGAATTGCCCGTGACGGCGATGGCGGCCCCTTTCAGGCCGGCTTGATTACCCGCGAACACGCAACCGTGAACAATCGCAACGGAATTGTCATGAAAGTTCGCCGCGCCACCATAGCCTCTAGCCGTGTTGTCCTTGAATTGGCAGTCGGTCAGACGCACGATGGTGTTGCCAAGCTGCGCGGCCCGTGTCACGCTGAAAATGGCTCCGCCATGGGCACCACTATGGTTATCGCGAAAAAGACAATCAATGATCCGCGGGCGCGAAGCATAATCAAAGTAATCCGCGCCGCCACGCCATGCCGCCTGATTGCCGATGAATCGGCAATGTTTGAACTTTGACGTTACGCCCACGCAATCATACACAACGCCGCCGTTATGGGCACGATTGTGATAAAACCGGCAATCGGTAAAGACCGGTTTGGCCAAGTCATAGCTGTACACAGCTCCACCGTCGCGTGCGAAGTTATCCTTGAAAGTGCAGTCGTTGATTTTCATGGCAAATCCTGCAACCCACCGCGAACCCGGTCGCCCCTGCGGCCCGCGCTGATAATCAAGCAATCCGCCGCCCTGACCCTTGTCACCCGAACCGTTCGCATTCCCACCGGTAATCGTCAGGCCATCGAGCACGGCACCGTTGGCACCGATGAGCACATGATAGGCACCGTTGCCATCCAGCACGGTGCGATCGGCTTGGATATTGCGGTGCTCGCCGATTCCCGAAAAGCCGCCATAAACGCGCACGCCCGGCCGCAGGGTAAACGATGCGGATCGGTTTCCGGCGAGTTTATATATTCCAACCGCCACATAAACGCGGGCACCGTCGCGCCCGGCATCTTTCAACGCTGCGGCCAGGGACGCATAGGCGTCAGTCCAACTGCGACCGGAACCACTGCCAACATGTGCCGCATTGACGTACACAATACGATCTGAGGTACTTGTGACCGCAGCAGCTGGCCGCACACGCTCCCGCCAGCGGCGCACACGATAGCGATCCAGACTTGTTAATAAACGTGGAAGTTGACTGGCGCTGAACCGCCCGGCCCGGTAACCGCTCTGTGCTGTGTCGGCATGGACGACCTGTGGCGCGTCATCGTGCCAGTTATAAATGCCGGCGTCGCACCATTGACAGGTATTATCGGCGAAGCGGCAATCAATGAGCACGGGATCATTGGCGGGGCCGGTGCCATCATACATTGGCGCCCCGTAATCCACGGCGTGGTTCATGGTAAAGGTGCAGTCAAAGACTACCGGACATGAACCACCATCGTTGCCCAGACCGCCTGCGCTTTGCGCGCGGTTGGAAATAAACAGACAGTTAATGAGCGTCGGTGAACAGCCAAAATCGTCGTACATGCCGCCACCTTTCTGCGGCGTCTGATTGTGGTCGAACACGCAGTTGAAAAATATTGGTGCGGTACCCAGGTCGTTACTTACACCACCGCCCCGGCCCGCCGCGAAGTTGTCTCGAAATATGCAGTTAATAAACTCCGGTACCCTGCGGTAGCCGTCTCCGCGCCGGGGTGGAAAGGACCTGCTGATCATGTTATACACGCCACCGCCTTTGCCGGCCCGATTGTTCTCGAAGATGCAGTTTCGGACAACCGGAGCGGCACGGAAGTTGAGCATGCCACCGCCGCAACCGGCTCCGTGGCCGTCGATAATTGCAGCAGGTGTAGTGTGAACGGGTGGACCGCCGCCCAAGCTCCTCGAATCGTCGCCTCCTCGGCTTTGCCTATCCGGCGGTCCAAAACCTCGCCCAAAACGCCCTCGACCGCCGAAGCGACCACCCGATCCCAAACCAGATCCTCCGGGACGTTGTATCAGTGCGTTGCCACCGGTAACGATAAAGCCATCAAGTAAAGCTCCCGTGGCTCCTGTGACCACATGATAGGCACCGTTACCTTCTAAAATTGTCTTGTTAGCAACCCAGTTGCGCTGGCTGAGGCGTGTTTCCGTGCCGACAAAACCGCCATACAGTTTCATGCCTGGCCGCAATTGAAATGTATCCCGGTGCCGAGTGCCCGGCGTATACACGCCGCGTGCCACCCAGATTGTCATCGCACCGCTCTTAATGCCCGCCTGCAGACTGCTAAACGCTGTCGCCCAGCTTGTGCCGCTTTGCCGCCCGCCAATATGAGCGGCATTGACGAACGTAACCGCTGCGTCATCCGCCGCCGCAGCAATCGGGACGGCTACCACAGTCAATAACAGCGTTATGCACACCCAAAACCCATTTCGGCGGAATCGGTTTGATTTATGCATTTTCTCAACTCCTTATATCACCAGCCGCATTGGCGGGAACCACATAACTCGGCGGCATCGCCGAACGGCCCTTACTCGCACCCTAGGAGTGGCCTGATGAAAACCTTGACATTTTGAGCAGTAAATGATGTAGTGTGGAAGCGTGAATGTGTTGCGCCGTGACAAGGGATTGTCGGTGATAGGAGTGTTGTATGGATGCGATCAGCCA
>DAHXLH010000039.1:0-8292 GCA_027366115.1 Phycisphaerales bacterium | reverse complement strand
CAGTTGGGAGGAAAGCGATACGGCTCAAGTCCGTTGATTAACTTCAGTATATTTTTTCTGTTGGCCGTTAGAGTTCCTCCGTTTGCCTCCGCTGCCTCCTGTGAAGTTGCGTCTTCTCAAGGCTGGCGCGAAAGCGTGGTTGTCGCTATTATTTAGTTTTCAAAAAGCGGGGCGCTGCGCAATGATCACGGATCAATCGGGCTGTGGCCCGATAGGGCAGTAGATAGGAGAGAGTTGGACAGTAGATCTTTCAAATAAGGTTGGAGCAGAAGAGAGGCTGTCGCGGCAAAGTCGCGGGCACGCCTACTTTCCACTCTCACGTTATTTACTTTTCAAACAGCGGATGCCGTGCTCAGAAATCAAGGATTAATGAGCAATAGGCGATATTGGGGAAGCTATAGGGCGCGGGGGAGGGGTTAATGAACAATGAACAATGAACAATGAACAATGAACAATGAACAATGAACAATGAACATGAATAAATTATTGGAAGTTTCAAATTTCTGAAATCAATATTGGGCAGGGATTCAGTATTGATCAGTATTTGCGGTATTGGGCGGGTTTTCATCACGTTGGGCAACGGTTGTTGTTGGTCCAGCGCGTGGGCTGGGGACCGCTGTTTTCCATCCTGGCTCATCGGGCAGTCGGCTGGCTGGGGGAGGTACGCCCTGGAGTCTTTTCATGCGGTACGCGATTCAAAATGGACGGTAAAAGGACCGCGGATTACGCGGATAAAGGTACCTGACACCTTTTCGGCGGCCAGCACCACTAAAATGGCCGTCAGGATGACGATGTCGAATTTTGCGGGTTTGAAACTCGTCATGGCGAAAATTCCTCAACTCTCTGCCAGAAATTCTCCTTCACCCACGCCCGGCGCTGCTGGAGCGATGCACGCTCAAACGGCCGCACGATGCCGCCATGGGTGATCCAATACCATCGCTGCGAAAAACGTGTAATATCTCCGCCGGGTTCCACCTGCTTGGAACTCTTCCCGCCACGCCACGGTGGGATTCTGCGGGCCCGAGTTGCCGGCCTTGCGGGGAATATATTTTTCATCTATCGCGACCACGGGACTTCCTCAACTTGCACGAATGGTATTATCCCACGGTGCCAAGATTTTGCCAATTCATATTTTCACCTTCCCGGCCCTCTCCAAAGCCCCGTTTTCCGGTGGACGCAAGGGCTGCTTTTCGGTGCCCGACGGCTGAAACGATTTGCGACTACCTTTTTTCCCCGGCGAGGCGTTCCGACGCCCGATGTCTTTTCGTCGCCGCCTTCGCCGAAACTGCCCACCACGCCGTTGGCCAGTGCCCGGGTTCTTAAGCGGCTGTCGTATTTTCCATTCATCGCAACCATGGCTCACCATCCATCAACCGCCGGGACCCCAGTCATTATCATGACAATCAGCTCCTTTACAATCGGTTGGGCTACTACAGTTCGTTTGACCCTTCCTGCCTTTGTTTTTGGCGCGGATCGCAGCGGACCATGCCTTTTCGACAAGGAACGCGGAACCGACACCCCATACCAAAAGCGCAGGATAACATGCCGGGGCCAGCCCGTCTTGCCACCACAAGCCTCTCATGAGTAATCGGAAAAATGCCTGCCCACCAAATCCCCACTGAAATCCCCCAGCGCGGGCAACAAAAAGGGCACACAGCCCTGTTAGGAAAATCTCGGTCAGGAGGTACAACACAACGATTGAGCGGAACGATCTGAACCATTGGCGGTCAATTGCCGCCTTCGGCGCACACATCTCCCACTTGGGCATGCTCTGCAAATTTGGCTCCAGCCAGAACCGCAGGGCTGTCATAATAGCCAAAACAACGCTCAAAAACAGCCACGCGGCAACTAATACGAGTATATTACGGATTTTTCCTGCAGCAGCCTCATGGTGCGTCCATGCCAAAATTTGTTCCAAGTTCCCAATAGGCGCACCATAATCGGTCACAATTGCTAGTGCTACCGCGACAGTCGTTAGTATCTCTCCGACAATCACGAATGCGAGAAAAGCGCCTCTAGATCGTACAAATATTGAATAGCTTCTCATTCAATTATACTCAATAGCAGTGAGTCGTTAGCGGCCAACAATTGTTCTAAACAAGAAAATCTAGTGATCGCACTCCTCGCAATTCTTGATTGTTCTAGCAAACTGGAAAACCAGAAGATTTAAGCCTTTCGCCAAAAAGCCAAATGCTCGCCCCGACCCGGTGGTCAACCTGTTAGTCTCCATCTGTGACTGTAACGTGGCGTCAACCGCTGCCGCATGGGCGAGATCCAAGGCGGATGAGAAGGGTTGCGGTAGCGTGGAAATTGCGGCGTCGAGCGCATTGCTGTTCAACCCTGCGTCGCCGCCCGCCAAATAACTCGTAAGCGCCAGCGCGGTGCCATATAGAGTCGCCCGAACCGGTGTAATTAGGGTGCGAGCCGTGTTGAGAGCGCCGACGACGTTAGCGTTGGCCGAGACAGCAGCCTGCACTTCTTCCGCTGTTGCGCTCCCGGTTTTGTAGGCACCGACGGTCTCGCCAATGATGGCCCGTTGGTCCGCAACGCTAGCCGCAAGGGCTACGTCTAGTGCTTCAACTGCGACCGTCAGACTGGCCGTTGCAATACCGCCGACACCGGCGACTACGAGTTGGGTGCGGACTTGATTACGCACCTGAATCTCGTGCTGTATGGCATTATTCAGATGGAAATCACCAACTTCCTGGTTGTACTGCCTCATGAGGTTCATCAGGCCTTGGCGGAACCTTTTCATTGCGTTGGCAACGCATTCCGTCGAGTGCCTGTAATGGCGAATTTTGTTTCGATGCCCCGTCACCTGGAATTGATTGGCGTTTGAGCTGTGGGTGCGCTGCTGCAGAGCCTCTCCAATATGATTCACAGGCGATTGTGATATACCCACATACACCATCGGCCCTGCCGGCTGGCCTGGTTCGGCGATCCAGTGATGATTGGCAATCAGGCCCTCATTGATCGGGTTGACAACCAATCGTTCGCCGGGATGCAAGTGGCTGAATCCGCCAGATGGCCGCTGGAATATTTTCCGGTACCATGCGCCGTGGTCGGTTAATTCATGGGCAATATTCCAAGCTGTTTCCGCGGGGTGTACTTTCCAATATAAATTGTTTCCGATGTATTCCAAGGCGGTGCCACCCGGATCATTCCGATTAATCGGATTATTCTCTGCATAGCGGAACAGATTGACATCGCCGCCGCCAAAGCCCAGCGGATCCTGGCTGATGAATTGCCGTGTATTGGGGTCATACCAGCGTTGGCGAACATACTGCAATCCCGTAACGCCCAGCGATTGCTCGAACTTATACCCCTGTTTCCCCTGCCAGGCAACGGTGGGATTTTGCGGGCCGGAGTTGCCAGCCTTGCGGGGAATGTATTTTTCATCTATCGCGACCACGGGACTTCCTCAACTTGCACGAGTGGCATTATCCCACACAGCGGGGATTTTGCCACTTTATATTTTTACCCTCCCGGTCCCCGCGAAAGCCGCAATGGGCGGTGGACGCAATAGCATATTTTCAGCGCCGGTCGACATGGCGATTTCTTGGTACGGCTGACCATGCTCGGCGGCTATCTGGGACGGACCCGATACCTGCCGCCCGGCAATATGGCCATCTGGCGCGGCGTGGCCGGACTGACTGATATTCACCTTGGCTTTTAGCGCGGCCGGGAATGTGGGTAATTGAAAGGTTCATGGGACGCACACTGATAATATCATCAAATATTTCACGGCGGCATTACCCGGATACCTTGTCTAATTTCCGGCGCAACGCCGCGATCGCAGGCAGACGGACCTTGTATTCCTTTTCGTATTCCTTTTCCGCTTCCTCCGCAGCGACCAGATATTCCTTGGTTAAGTCTATCTTGCCGATATGTAATGCAACGAGGCTCAGATAATAGGGGCGTGTCGGATCGCCCTGCGCGCACAACTCAAGTGACGATATTCGGTGTGCCAGAAAATCCGAAGGATCCTTCCACTGCTGGCTGAGCCTATCGAGCACTTCAATGGCATCTTTGGCAGTTTTATTGACATTTTCCTGAACCGCATCGAGGTCTCCCCAATAATTCCATTCCTGCGGATAATCCTTCATTTGGACTTTACCTTCCAACCTGTTCCAGCTAATAAAATCGAGTATGTGGTATTCCGGCCACGACCATGGCTTCTTGTCCATGGCTAATTTCGGTGGTAGAAAATCATAATCAAATCCCACGTTGACAAAATATACACCACCCCACGTTGAGGTCTGGTACCCGATGCCGTGAATCTGATTGCCCGTATGTCGCACAAACAATTCTTTTCCCTTCACGAACCCCGCCGGGGCTAAGATGTTCTTCAGAGCTGCAGCCTTGGCCTTTCGGAAGTTCCGGCTCTTATCTTCTCGCATGAGGTATTTCTCCAGATTGGTGCCCAGCGCAAGCACTATCGCTCTGTGATCGAAAGAGAGGCCGCTGCCCTCCCCCCGGGTCATTCCTGTTAATCGGATTATTGCCCGCGTAGCGGAACAGGTTGGTGTCACCACCGCCAAAGCCCAGCGGATCTTGACTGATGAACTGCCTTGTTGTTGGGCCGTACCAGCGTTGGCGAACATACTGCAATCCCGTAACGCCCAGCGATTGCTCGAACTTATACCCCTGTTTCCCCTGCCAGGCAACGGTGGGATTTTGCGGGCCGGAGTTGCCGGCCTTGCGGGGAATATATTTTTTATCTATCGCGACCACGGGACTTCCTCAACTTGCCGCAGGAGCGCTCGGTAAATTTTTCGTTTATTGCAGCCATATCTCATTATTGACTTTCATGCGTAGTATTGACCGTCCAACATTCCATCGCCATTTCGCACTCCCACTGTTACAATTTTCCATAATGATAGAGACCGTTCATGAAAAGGGCAAAAACGGCGAGGCCATATAAAAAGAGTACCAAGGCGAGGTATGTGTAGCACCCAAGTTTTACCTTGAAGGGGGAGGGATTGGCGAATAATACGCATCCCAAGAGGCACGAGGCCAAGCCAACCACAGTCCAAAATACTCCCCAGTTCATCGGTCGTCCCCTACGGGTTGGTAGGGGCTGATAATTCCAGGTGCAACGCCACGGGCCCAAGAGTTAAAAAGTAATCTGGCGTTCTGTTCAATTACCGGATCAAAGATCTGCCCGGCGACACCGATATTGCGAGGACGAATGTCATTCAGGGTCGTACCTAATCGCCAACTGCCCCTGGGGCACAATACTCTGCGACAACGCTATCTTATGGTTTTCGCCCTCCTTTTATATTCCAGTAAATGAGCATCGGAATGATCAGAATCATTATCGCCACGCCACCAGCAACAAGGGGAACCCCTAGCCAAATTCCAAGCGTGGACAACCAAGGAACACGCAGCAGAATACCCGCGACCGCACACAACATCCCCACGAAGGCCGCCGCGCAAAAAATAGCTGTCAGCGTAGAAGTTGGCCACACAAGATAACAGAGCCATTTCGCTACCCTCCATTTCGGTGGAATAACTAGGCCGACAAGCGTAGGTAAACCCAGTAGGACAGCCACTGCGAAGATCACTATGGCTAGTGTTGAAAAGGCTGGAAGATGCATCACCGGTTCCTTCCTTGGCCGCCGTAGTAGTAGTACGTGGCTCCGGCACCGGCCGTCATGCCGTAGATGAAAATATCCGGACCGTAAATCAAAGTTCGTGGCCCGAATAAAGAGGGTAGCGGCGTGAACGCGCCGGTTGTGATATCCAAAGACCCCGGAGGTGCAAACCGGACACCCGATGCATATTTCAAGAGCGAGTATGGCCCGATCGGCAATGGTCGGCTGAAGAGACTTGTGGCGGCATCAGGAATTGGCACAGCGTCGGCGACCCTGGCGGAGGGAAATAGCCCGGTTCTCGCCATCTTCGCGAGGGCGCTGCTGTCCGTGACCGATTCTGGAATCGCGAATATGCCGTTCCTGCCTATGATTGCGTTGTCAGTTGTGATACCAGCGTAGCCAGTCTCATCAGTCAGATGTATTAGGCTTGGAGAATTTTCCGCTACGTTAAGACCGGCCACGGTTTCCGACCAGGTTGGTGCTCCCATCCCCCGCAACCCTCCGTGCGCAACAAATATTCCTAATCCAGCACCAGCAAGGTTGATCAGTCCGGCGGCAATGTGGTGGTGCGCCAACTCCCTCATTCCATGTACTGTCCCTGAAACCGCTTGAACGGTCCCAACGGTGACATTGGCCACACTCCATGCCACACGCACAGCGCCTCCCGCAGCTATTGCCAATGGGGCACCATAAATCATCAGGCCCGTACCCAGATAGGCACCGCTCCCCGGCTCCCGTTCCGTGGTCAGGTTCACAAATCGGTATCCCCACGGCCCTTCTATCATGTTGGGATCCAGTTGCCCGGCCAGCGCCATGCGTACGTCCTGATTGTGTATCTGCACAGCTATCGCCAGGCCGGCACTAACCCCCGATGACGAAATCTCGTACGGCCGCGGATCAAAATGCGAAGCCAACGGGTTCATGGTCGCTTCGATGGGACCAAGGCCATGTATCTGCGGCATAGGTCGAAAGAGATTTTCAAAAGGCAGTGCGGACGTGCCACCATGGCCGGCGATAAAATCGCGCCGAAGGATGGGATGGGTGGGTTGACGTGGCGTCAAGGGGGCCGGGGGCACAGGCGGCAACGGTGCGCCGGGCAGCGCGGTGAGATCATCAATCATATCCTCTCCCCCCGGGTCATTCCTATTCACCGGATTATTCCCCGCGTAGCGGAACAGGTTCACATCGCCAGCACCAAAGCCCAGCGGATCCTGACTGATGAACTGTCGCGTGGCCGGGTCATACCAGCGTTGGCGAATATACTGCAATCCCAGCGCTTGCTCGAACTGATAACCCTGTTTCCCCTGCCAGGCGACGGTGGGGTTGGCAGTACCTGAATTGTCCGTCAGGCTGCCAAATGTGTCATAGCTCAGCGTCGCCGTGATGCTGGCATTGGCGTCTGTGGTCTGATTCACATTGCCCGAAGCGTCATAGAGTTGCAGGCTGCTGGCACCGGCGGCTGCGTCGCGTTTGGAGATAATGTCGCCGTACTGGCCCATGCCTTGAGTATACCATGTGCTGATGGTGTTGCCCGCGCCGAGTTGGGCTTCGAGGATTTGGTTATTCCAGAGATAGCTGTTGGTGCCGGTGGCATCTGTGCGACTGAATCTTGAGCCATCGCCGTTGTAGGTGTGTGACTGTCCCATCACCGTTGGCCAGTGTCCGGGTGCTTAAGCGGCTGTCGGACTTTTCGTTTAATGCGACCACGGCTTATTTACCCTCCGCCCGGCGAATGAAATTCAGTCTCCCAACAACACGGCCTGGCCAATACAATCCACCGGAATATGCCCAGCCATCATCCGTCCCAATGGCCCAATCACCTTCGCATAAATCGGGATCTTCTGGTGCGAGGCCTGGAATATAGGTAATTGTGCCTTCCGAAATCCGCCAACCTCGGAAGACGCTCCTGAATCGTATTCGATCCCCGACAAGAATCTCCGTGCCATCGCGATAGTACATAAGCGAATGTGGTGGTGGAGGCAGCAGATTTGCTGGATCGGGATCTCCCGATTCTCTGCGGCGGAGGAAGGTAATTCGTTTACTGAGTCCCGCAAAACGCGACGGGTAATCGCCTGTCGGGAATAGTGGTCCCGGCAGGTCGCATTTTGATAATAGTTTTCCGTCGTCGGCCTTAATTACCCAGTGGCTCCTCATCCTCGGATCCGGTTCGCTTTGGCCAGGAACATAGCAGAATATTCCGTCTATAAAATTCCGAAGCCTTTGGCGGATCCGCACCCGATCTCCGAGGCGAATCTCGGTTTGCGTACCACCACAAAGCGTCGCGGATCCGATGACCGCTGGGCTGCCACATCTTCGGTAGCATTCATCACTAACCTACCTTGTACCGAAAATGTGGTGATGGATATATCGTCCGAGATACCAGGACCCGCCAACGGAAGCGCCACCCGACGCCTTTTCGACAGGGAACAACGAGTGCCCAGGGAATGGCAAGCCATGCCGGCAGCACCGTGGCGGTGCTGAAAACATATTTCCAATTCACTGAATCCACGATTCACCGTGTAAAAATGTCCGGAAGACTGCCCTGCCGCCAATACGCCCGACCTAATACCACGACGGGAGATTGCGCAGCCAATAAACTTCCAGACTGCCGTCGTAAAGCAGTTGTCCGTTTTTGCGCCTATTAAGGCCTGTCAGGGTTATTTCGATCTTGGGGTACCTGCGGAAATCCCGCAGT
>DAHXLH010000036.1:0-5798 GCA_027366115.1 Phycisphaerales bacterium | reverse complement strand
TTGTGAAACTTTTTTGAGGAATAGTCGGCAAATAAATTGTCCTTCAGCCAGTGCATGGTAGATCCGCCGGCGGCGATTGTGCTTACCGCCAGCCAGCGCTTGGGTAACTTATGACCCGTGCCCAGCGGGCGGGTCAGCAGATCATCGGCGGGAGCGGGCTTTTCCAGACATAACGCCAATACATCCGTTGAACCCGCGCTGTGAACCAATCGACCGGGGCGACAATCCGTGGCCAGCATGGCAGCGCTGGTATCCACCAGAGATGCAAATACTGGGCAACCTTCCGGCAATCCAAGCTGATTGGCGGCGTCGCGGGTAACTTTACCAGCGATCTGATCGGCAAAGAGTATCCGCGGCAGTTGTGATTCCTTCACACCGACCAGTTGACATATTTCCGGAATCCAGCCGGAAAGTTTAATCGAATCATATAACCCCAGAAACGCCGATTGCGATGGGTCAATAACCCATTGCCCCGTAAGGTGATGGATAAGCAGTGACGTGGGTTGACCGATATGGGCGATTTTCTTGAACAGGTCTGGTTCGTGGTGTTTGAACCACAACAGAGTTGTGCTGCCGATGCCGCCGGGAAAAGGACGATTGCCGGTAAGCTGCAAATGACGGTCCTTGCCGATTTGTCGCTCAATTTCTGCGGACTCTTTAACGCTGCGTCGATCTTGATGTGTCACACAGCCAAATAATAGTGCATTGCTTTTATCAGTGGCGACAACGCCGGGACAGAAGCTGTCCAGGGTAATGGCGTCAATTTGGTGATGGGAGGCGGTTATGCGGCTAATTGCCTTGCGAAGACTTTTTAGCAGTTTTGCTGCCGGGATTTCAACTTCCGCCCCGTGGAAGCGGCTGAACACATCCACCTTCTCGAGGTGTTTAATGATGCCGTTTTTACAGAAGGCTGCCTTAATGGAGGATGATCCAACATCCAGAGCCAGAACTTTCATGTGCAACTCCAAAAAATACAATTACGCTGAAACTTCAGGTTCCAAAAGGACGTCCATCACTTGTCCCACCAACTCCGCTGCAGGCTGTTGCGGCAAGGCGGTCAGCCAGTTCACGCCATCAAAGCGCTTCAGCCAGGTGCGCTGCAACTTGGCTAAGTGGCGGGTCTGAATTTTAATATGCTCCAAAGCCTCATCCAGCGGTAGTGCTCCGGTGAGATATTCTATCATTTGCTTATAGCCCACGGCTTCGCGAGCCTGCATCGATAAACCCTTGGGGTGTTCCAGCAACGTACGAACTTCCTGCAATAATCCCTGTTCCAGCATCAGGCCCACGCGCTGATTAATACGCCGATTCAAGTCGGTTTTGTCCCGCGTTACACCGATAATACGATAATTCAGTTGCGGACGACCGGCCTGCCATTGCGTCTGCAGGGTGCTGATGCCCACGCCGGTAATCTGAAACACTTCCAAGGCTCGGATAATGCGTCGCAAATCATTGCGGTGAATCCGTTGCGCCGCCACCGGGTCCACCTCCGTCAATTGCCGATGCAACTCCGCGGAACCGGACTTTTCCGCCTCTGCCGCCAGGGCTTGTCTGATTTCCATATTGGCCGCCGGCCCTTCAAACAGTCCTTCCAGTATCGCACGCAAATAAAGCACGGTGCCGGCCACGAGAATCAGCGGGCGATTTTCCACGCGATGTTGCTGCATAATGGGTTCAGCCATCCCTGCAAAGCGGGCTGCGGAAAAAGATTCCCATGGATCCGCGACATCAATCATCGTATGAGGTATGGCCGCTTGGGCGGTGCGGGAGGGTTTGGCTGTGCCAATATCCATGCCCCGATAAACCTGCATAGAATCGACGGCCATAATCGTGGCGGGCCGAGAATCGGAATGCTGCCACCGCGCCGCCAAGGCTTCCGCAAGTTCCGATTTTCCGGCAGCCGTGCAACCAACAATGACAAGAAGCTTATCCATACCCGAAGTATAATAGCTTATCGTCGGCACGTGTAGGATATTAAATATGGAGCACAGGGCGGCAGTATAATGCGTGCCAAAAGGAACTTGGAGCAATAACATGAGTTGCGGCCCTTCACACCGGTTGGCAGTTCGTCGGCTCGCTATTGTCGCTGGATGCGTGCTTGCCTCCGGGGCGGCGGGAACCATGGCCGGCTGCTCATATTGGCCTGCTGTGCGCGAGTCTTACAGCCGGCGTGTGCGGGTAGTGGACGGGCCGGCCGCAGACCCCGCGAAATTGGTGGCAGTGCAGGCCCGAGTTGTGAAGTTGCGATACCCGCACTTTGGGTGGAAATCCACCGCGTCGCAAAACATGGATGTCGACGAGCCGCTTCCCACACCTGTAACTAATCAAAAAAACAGGCCTGATCGCTACATTAATAGTGAACCAGACAACGATGACGTGTCTTTTATATGGCATCGTGTTTTTATCACCGCGATGGCCTATTTGAAGATTGTTGGGGGGAAAGTGCCGCACCATTCGCGTGTGCGATACATTGATCTGGATTTTGGTAATGACCAGGTTCTGGAATATTATCTGAGCATCGGCAGAGTAGTGACGCTACGCTTCACCCCCGGCGGGCGTCTTTATGATATTCCCCACGCGCCGCCCTGAACGTTTCAGCTTCTCCGATTTTCCCCATTACCCAAGACCGACTGCGTGATGGCGGCAACTGCTGCGGCGGCGGTTTCAATTCGCAGGATGTGGCTTCCCAAACGGACCGGTGGCGTATGCTGGCTCAGGAGTTCTTCTTCCTCCACGCTCCATCCACCTTCCGGGCCGATCATCACGGTTATATCCGAGTATGCGGGATCCATAGGCTTTGCGACTCTTTCTGACTGCCACAGTGCGAGGCGTTGCGCTAATTCTTGTGTGGCATCAACATGGGTCCATATTATTGTTCTCGTCTCGGCGCTTTCCAGAAGCTGGCGGGGAGTTTGCGGAGTCTGGATTGCCAGCAGGCGTGATCGTCCGCATTGTTTGGCCGATTCCACAGCCATGCGAATCCACTTCTCCATTTTTTTTGCTTCCGCACTGGGGCGCACCACGCTATAGCGGCAATCCAGCCAGATCAGGCTGGCGGCACCAAGTTGGCTGATCTGCTCAAGGAGTTGATAGGCCCGATCAGCTTTAGGAATGGCTGTGGCTATGGTCAGGTTGTACGCAGGTGGCGGGGCGACTGTGATCGGATTGGTTAACTTGTAAAACACATGTTTCTTTTCAATGCTGATACTTGCCGGAGCATACTGGCCGCTGCCGTCAAAGAGAATCACCGATTGGCCATGATCCAGACGCAGCACATCGCGGGCATGATGGGCTTGGTCGTCAGGCAATTCACCGGAATCCAGGAGCGGTGAAACATAAAAGCGCGGCAGGCTCATGATCATGCCTTTTATTGAATGACTACTTTCGGTAACGCCTTGGACGCGTTGGTTCGCCGCAAGACCAGCAAATCCGCATCAGAATTAATACCTGAGGCCCCTGTCCATTGCAACACGGAGTTGGCAATGCGAAAGCCGCGTTCCACCGCAACGGGGGGAAAATCGGCGGCACTGTTTCGCTGCGGATCGCTGATCCATACCACACCCTGCGGTGCCAGCAGATGATCAATAGCATCCAGCAGAATGGGATGCAGCCGCCGTTCATACAGTACATCGGAGGCTATGATCCAATCAAATTGCTCGTTGATCGGTTCCCGCCAGTCCATGTGGCGCGCCGTCACGAGCCGGGGAGAAATCTTGTTGCAATTGGCATTAAAAGCCGCAAAATCGACGGCCTCTGGATCATAATCGGTGAAGGTCACATGCCAGCCGCGCATGGCGGCCGCGATACCGGCAATTCCCAGCCCGCATCCCAGTTCAATCGCACGGGGTGGCACAGCGTCCAAGCACGGCCGTAATGTCGGCGGAGAATCTTGGCCGCTCAAAATATGTTCCGCCAGCATGATGCTGCTGGGCCAGATCACCGGCCAATAGGGCAAATAGTTATCTTTTTTATAGCGTGCTTCAACGGTTGGATCATCCAACAGCGAATCAGGGTCGGCTGGCGCAAAAATTTCCAGCCGATGCGCTCCAGCCATCAATTCGTGAAGCCGGATGGGATAACGGGATTGCAGTGGCGGGCGCTGTGTCATGGGTGCGTACCTGGTACGGGCGTTGCCGGCGCTGTGGCGGGGGATGTTGCCGCGGGCATGGTGCTTGGCCCGGCATGATGCGTGGTAAGAATGATCGTGGCGACAATGCCGATAAACAGCACTATAGCTGTGGCAATAACAAACCGCGTCCATGGGGATAAATTTAAGCCTTCAATGGTGTCATCCGCGCCGGAAGTTTTTTTCCGCGGAGCCAGCAGCGGATCGTACGCCAGCATGGATTGTTCATCGGCCCCGCCCAAGGTGGCGGCCTCAATCTGAATCGCGGCTGCCAGGCGTGCCCACACGTCCGCAGGCATGGGTAATTCTGTCGCCGCAGCAGTGGTAGAAGCTGACACCTCGCCAAGTTCTGCATGAATGTGCTGCACCAGCCATGGCATCTGATTGTCGCGGGGGGCCTCGTTGCGAACATACTCACGAAAAGCGCTACGAATTCCGCGCTGCAATGCAGTTTCCGCCACGTTCGGCGTGCCACCCTGACACGCCACGGTGTACAACGCATTGCGCTGGGCTTCCAGCAATTCCAGAAATTTACGTCCGGCGGATTCAATCATCAGTGTGTTCCGTACTCTGATGGATTACCGGGGGGCCGGTTGGGTCGCTGGCAGGGGGGCAGCCAACGCCTCGGAAATCGTTACGCCGTCATGCTGCATTTTTTCCACCAGCCCGGGCATGACCGGATCCAGTTGGTAAATGCGGATGTATAGCGCTCGGGCATCCTGCTTGCGGCCAACGCTGTCATCGAATCCGGCAACCTGCATAAGCACTTGGGGATTTGCTGGTGCCATCGCAGCAGCTTTTGCGAAATTGACCCGCGCGTCATCAAGGTCGCCGATACGTTTATAAAACCGCGCTACGCGCAAGCGTCCCGTGACTCGGCCGGTAAGTTCCGCATCCCGTTCCAGAAAATTCATGGCCTCATTGGGCCGCCCGGCGCGGATCAGCGCTTCAGCCAAGGCACTCTTCACATGACCGAAATTAGGATCAACCGTCCAGGCTGTTTTGTAGTGGAACGCCGCTTCCTGATAACGGGCCAGCATGTAATCCGATGCGCCGGCATAATAATTGGCACGGGGATCAGCGGGGTTGTATTTCAAAGCGTCATTGAATTTCACCAGGGCCGATTGGTAATCGCCCTGATGATATAAAGATAAGCCCTGATTGCGTAATTTCATGGCGGAACTTTCACATCCCGCCAGTAACATCGCACTTGTGGCAAGCACAAGCAGGCCCATCCGTGACCAGTGTTTTGAACGTCGAAATTCCATAAAATAGTGCTCCTGCCATATTCTGTCATAGAAGATGGTAACATGGAACCATGGTTTGGCAAGACTTCAAGGAAAAAGTTTTTCGATTTGCGGTCTTAAAGCATGTCCGCCAAACCGATATTCACTGGGATTTGCTGCTGCAATTGCCCGATCGGCCCCTGTTGGCAACATGGCAGATTCACCTTGACCCAGCCGCCTGGAAACTCCAATTTGCAGTGATTCCAGCGATTGCCATCCCCGATCACCGTCTGATCTATCTGGACTTTGAGGGCCAAATCCCCGGCGGCCGGGGGCACGTTACGCATGTCGATGGCGGTGTATTGAAACTTCAAAGCGTTGAGGAAAATTTTATCAGCGGCTACGTGCAGGGGCACAATCTTAACGGTCTGTTGACCCTTACGCGC
>DAHXLH010000024.1:0-10692 GCA_027366115.1 Phycisphaerales bacterium | reverse complement strand
CACCCTACTGATGAGTCTCTATACGCAACAGGAACCCAGCACGTATACGGTTACCGCCATGCGGCTAATTATATCAGGCCAGGCGGATTATGAGGATTTGGCCCCGCAGTTAGCGCGATTCGCCCGCGAGCGGGAGCTGGCCCGTAAACGCCGGGCCGCTAAAAAATTAGTATGAACCGCTGCGGGAGTTTTTTACACTTCATACCGCGCGTCGCCCCTGCATGCGCGGAACTCTAAGGACTCAAACACCCGTGGCTCATCGTTTGCACTGCCAACCGCACGACGCCTTGAGAACCGCCCCAGCAAACGCCGGGCCGGACGCCACTGGGTATTGACCGACCGCAATACAAGGCCCTTATGGGGTTTAAGGATGAATGTGAAACGAAAGGCCTTCTTGGCAGTTACCGCACCTTGGATGTCTTTAAGGAAGTGTTTCGCCGCGACCTCCACCGTACCATACATCAACATTTTCCACGCGGCGCGACTCCGCCATCGGGAAACGCCCCCTCCGAGGGGAAAGGCGAATCGCTTTCCTCCAAAAATCCCCAGGATGAAAGACCACAATTAACTCGGGAGGCGGAAGCCTTACTGCTCGAAGCCTCGTGCGGTGATTCGAACTACATTCTACACATCAGGTATAACGGAGGTGAGGCGATCCAAGCCAATAGCAAAGTTCTGAATGATATGAAGGATCCCCGTGACACTGCAAAATGGAAAAAAGCGTTGCAAATGCTAGAACGCTTGGGCTTGGTCGAAGCGGCCGGAGCCGAACGCAAGGTATTCAGCTTGACAAGCGACGGATACGGTATGGCGGATAGCATCAAGCAAAGAAAAAAGGCCAACAGTGAGTCCGATCCGCTACTTCCGCAGACCAATTAATCGAAACGGGAAGCGGGCGACAGCCACTCTCTATGTTCCAGCCGAATTTGCTCTGCTGCTTGCCTGTCTACTCTCACCTGCTCAATCGGGCCGCAGCCCGATTTGCTCTACTTTCAACTCTCTTCTCTCCCGTGCTTTAACGCGCAGAAGCGTTCGGCACGTTTCCGCGTCAAGCGCACGAAATCGCTAATCCCACCCACTTATTTTCAGCCTCGCCACTCGAAAATCGGGCGGATTTGGGGGTTTGGGGGGTGGATAACTTGCAATTCCGGCTTATAGCGCCATAATTCTTTGCTTCGCGGATGGTGCGCAATTGGTTTGCGTACCGTGCCGCCGGGAGTTACCGCGGCAAGCCATGGGGCGTTGGGCATTGGGCCTGATGACATGGGCGGTTTTTGGGTGATGTTGTTTACATCGGGTCAGGAAATATGGATTACCCGTTGATTATTGCAACCGCGTGCGGTGCCATTGCACTGTATTTAATGATGCCCCGCGCGCAAGGCTGGCTGGTAAAACTGGGGGCGCTCATTGGCGTGCTGGCTTTGGCCTCCGGCTTAAGCTACCTCACGCATTGGGCGTCCGTGGCCTTTCCGGCACAACACGCAGCGGGGCCGGGCGTATTTTTTTATGCCTTTGCCCTGATCGCCATCGCCTCAGCCGCGGGCGTGGTATGCCACCCTAAACCCATTTATTCCGCGCTTTATTTTGTGCTTATGACCTTGGCCATCGCCGGCCTGTTTTTACTGCTGATGGCGGAATTTATCGCCGTTGTCCTGATCATCATTTACGCCGGTGCCATTCTGGTAACGTATGTATTTGTCATCATGCTGGCCAGCCCTACAGGTGTCGCGGCGGCGGCGGTGGACTACGACCGCATCAGTGCTGATCCGCTGGTGGCTGTCTTGGTAAGTTTTTTACTTCTGGGAACGGTTCTCGAAACGCTCTTTACCCACGCTCCGCACGGTTTTATCGCTCCGGTTGCGGCCGGTGCGGCGGCGCATGCGGCCCATTGGGGCGGCTTGGCGGCGTTGGGTAAAAATCTCTATTCACGCTACACGTTGCCGCTGGAATTAGCCGGGGTATTAATGACCATATCCCTGGTCGGAGCGGTGGTGATTGCTCGTAAGAATTCGCCGCATACGCAGATGCTGGGCCTGGGAGATGTGCCGACGGAATAACCCGGTGAGAAAAAATGATGATCACACATGCTACAAATTCGTTTTCCGATCCGGTGCTGGTGCGCTACCTGGCCCTGGGTGCGGTGCTGTTTTCCATTGGCCTGGTGGGCTTTATGGCACGGCGCAATATGATCATGATTTTCCTGTCGACGGAAATTATGTTTCAGGGTGTGGCCATTAACCTTATCGCGTTTAGCCGGTATTACCATAATGCCGACGGGCAATCGTTTGTGATTTTTTTATTGACCGTGGCGGCAGCGGAGGCATCGCTGGCGCTGGGTCTGGTGATCATGCTGTATCGCCAGCGACAGACGCTTAATGTGGATGCCTGGTCCGATTTGCAAGGGTAGGACGCCTTTGCTTTTTCCCTGAACGCGGTTGTTTGACCGTCGTTTAAGAATTTGAGGGATATTCCGGAGTTTGCAGTGTTCCAATTTTTTCAGCAGTTTACCTTGGATCAGAAAGCGGAATTGTTCGCCGGGATGATCCCATTGTTCCCACTGATGGCGCTGGTGATCATCGCCCTATTTGGCGGCAAAGTTCTCAAAGGCCGGGCGCATGTGCCGGCCATTATTGGTATCGCCTGCTCGTTTTTTCTGGCGCTTCTGCTGTTAATGATTTTTGATGTCGGGCAATTTAACTCCATCAAGGCGGCCTTATTTCACATTACCACCGCCCAGGCCAACCAGATTGGTGCCTTAAATCCTGAATTCCTGCAAATGAAGTTCGCCACATGGTTCAGTGCCGGCGGTTTTAGAGTGCCGTTTGGTGTGTATCTGGACCCGCTGTCGGTGCTGTTTGTCTCATTTGTCACCGGCATATCACTGCTGATCTTTATTTATTCCAGCGGCTACATGGAAGGGGATTACGGCTATTTCCGTTTCTTCGCCTATTTAAGCATGTTTGTTACCGCCATGACCATTCTGGTGCTGGCGAATAATTTTCTGCTGGTATATCTGGGGTGGGAAGGCGTGGGCTTGGCCAGCTATCTGCTGGTGGGATATTACTATCCCAAACGTTCCGCACGGGATGCCGCCACGAAAGCGTTTATTGTGAACCGCATCGGCGATACCTGCTTTGCCATCGCCATTTTCATGATCTATTTAACTTTCCATTCGCTGAATTTTGCCAACGTGTTTTACGGCCCGCTGCAAAGTGCCAGTTTCCGGGCGGCACATTCTTCCATGATGTTCTGGATACCGCTGCTGCTGATGTTTGGAGCCTTTGCCAAATCCGCGCAGTTCCCGCTGCACGTCTGGCTGCCTGATGCCATGGAAGGTCCCACACCGGTTTCCGCCCTGATTCACGCCGCGACGATGGTCACTGCCGGGGTGTATCTGATCGCCCGGTGCATGCCCATATTCATGCACGACCTGCCCGTGCTGCACCTGGTGGGAATTATCGGAACGTTCACCGCGTTTATGGCGGCCACCATCGCGATGTGCCAGTATGATCTCAAGCGGATCTGGGCGTATTCCACGGTTTCACAGTTGGGATATATGTTTATGGGTTTGGGAGTCGCGGCGGGTTCCGCAGCGGTGTTCCATGTGTTTACCCATGCGTTTTTTAAAGCACTTTTGTTTTTGTCCAGCGGATCGGTCATGCACGCCATGGGTGGCGAATTGGACATTCGGAAAATGTCCGGCCTGCGTAAACGCATGCCTATTACCACCATCTGTCTGCTGATTGGTGCGTTGTCCTTGGCTGGTTTCCCTGGCTGGGCGGGCTTTTTCAGCAAAGATGAAATTTTGTCCGCCGCGATGAACTCCGTCTGGAGCGGTGGCCCCTGGCTGGCCGCCATCGGATTACTCACGGCTTTAATCACAGCGTATTACACGTTCCGTGCCTTTTTCCGTGTGTTTATGGGTGATCTGATTTTGCCGCAAACTGCCGGCCTGCATGAACCCAGTGTTTTCGCCCTGCCTGCGCAGGCTGGCGATGAAAGCCATGCGGTCCATGACAGCCACAGTGCTCCAGAGGCCGGGCAGCATGGCCATGACGCACATCATGGGCATGATCAACCGCGTAACACCTCCTTTGACGGGCCAATTACCATGTGGGGGCCGCTGGTTATTCTGGCCGTCGGGGCGACACTGGTAGGCTGGCTGGGAGTTTTCGGCGGTCACGGTGACCAAGGTTGGATTCAAAGTTTCCTGGCCCGCGTCCCGATGAATGCCGGTTTACATTATGTGCCCACGCCGCCGGGCGGGTTGTTTTTGCCGGTGGCCTCGGTGGATCGTATCAGTCCGGCGATGGGCATGGTCTTTGGCGGAATTCTGGCGGTTGTGGGAATTCTGATTGCCTGGTACTTCCACCTGGTAAATCGTCATGCGGCCGAGGTGGTGAAATCCGCCATGCGCCCGTTGGTGACATTCCTGGAAAACAAGTGGTACATCGACGAGATTTATCATTATTGTCTTGTTATGCCGCTGTGGTATTTGGGCCGCGCACTTTATGGTGTAGACCATGTCGTTGACGGCATTGTGGTGAACTTTTTCGGATATTTTCCCCAGCTTGTCGGCTGGGTTCTCAAGCCCACAGAGAGCGGCCGGTTGCGCTATTACGCCATCGGCATGGTCAGCGGCCTGGCGCTGGTGATTCTGGGCGTGTTGTATCTGCTTAGATAATCCGGGCGAATGAAGCGGTCCGGATAAGGAAAACTCGGAACTGAAACGTTATGACACAATCGCATTTAATCTTGCCCATGATGCTGGCTATTCCGTTAATCGGGGCGGCGCTGATTTTTATGATCAAACCTGGAACCACGGGCCAACGCGGACGCGGCTTGGGCATTCTGGCGTTTTGTTTCGCACTTATCCCCGCTCTCATGGGTATTATCCTGCTGACGCGGTTTAACTATGCTGCGGGCGGCGTCTGGCAACAGCGGTTTATATATCCATGGCTGCCGCAGTTTCATGTGAATTTTTCCTTCGGTGTTGATGCCATCAGCCTCTGGCTGCTGATGCTTACGCTGCTGGTAACGCCTCTAGCGATTCTCGATGCGGTGAATAAAATTCAACATCGCCAAAATGAATTTTTTGCCTGGATGCTCATCGGCTACGCCTGCATGATTGGCGTATTTATCAGCCATGATGTGCTGCTGTTTTATCTTTTCTTTGAAACCAGTTTGATTCCCACGTTTTTCATCCTTGGAATCTGGGGCCATTCCGACCGGCGCAAGGCGGCGGTTAAGTTTTTCCTGTACGCTTTTGCCGGGTCAGTGCTGCTACTGGCGAGCCTGATTTATCTGGCGCTGGTGCATCAGGAAAAATTCGGCTCGTTTTCCTTTGGTCTGGCAGATTTATATCGCGCCGGGCAATCGCTTGGCCCCACCCAGCAGGGAATTGTATTTCTGGGCCTGCTAATCGGATTTGCCATCAAGGTCCCATTGTTCCCTGTGCATACCTGGATGCCCATTGCGATCACCGAGTCCCCCACGCCCGGGGCGGTGATGATCGCCTTGGTTAAGCTGGGGGCTTATGGTCTGCTGCGATTCGCCATTCCCATGCTTCCCCTGGCGGCGGTACGCTTTACCCCGTTTATTGCGGTGTTGTGTGTGATTTCCATCCTTTATGGCGGATTGATCAGTTGGGTGCAGCGCGATATGAAAAAGCTCATCGCGTACAGCGTCCTAAGTCACTTGGGTTTGTGCATTCTGGCCCTGATGGCCTTGACCATGACGGGCCTGACCGGGTGCGTGCTGGTGATGATCAGCTCCGGTCTTTTGGCTGCCGCCCTGCTAATGGTCATGGGCATGATCTATCGCCGGTACCACACGCGTAATTTGCTGGAAATTTCCGGCCTGGCTCGGCGGCTTCCGGTTCTTGGATTTTTCGCGGTCTTCTTTTTCATGGGTACCGCCGCGCTACCGGGATTAGTTGGGTTTATTTCGGAAATTATTTCCCTGGTGGGGACGTATGTCAGCGGCAGCGCCGGCCATGGCGGCTATTTAGGCCCCGCGTATGCCATCCCCGCGGCGCTGGGTATGATCCTTGGTGCGTTGTATATGCTCTACTGGGTCGCGCATGTGATTTTTGGTCCATTGGTCGAAACCGTGCCCGATACGGATACCGCTCCCACGCACACTCCTACCGTGGTGCAGGATTTGTCGGTACGCGAGTGGCTGGTGCTTTCGCCGCTGGCGTTGGCGGTGCTGTTTCTTGGTTTGTATCCCGCTCCAGTGCTGAATTCCCTGCAGCCGGCGATTGGTAAAATCCGCCATGAGGTTTTGGCGGCCGTGCAGGCAAATGCGGCTGCCGGTATGGCACTTAACGCCAAATCCGGCACGCACGCGGTTGGTGCTGTGGTCCACACCACCGGGAGGCTGGGGCGGGTTGCCCCGTTGGAATCTCAAGGCTTGGGTAAGGCGGTTGCGTTGCGATTGCCGGCCCGGTTAGCTCGGTAATGTTTTGAATTCAAAGAGGCTTTGTACGTGAATATCCCGCTGAATCATTTTTGCCCCGAAATCATCATGATCCTGGCGGCATGTATTGTCGCGCTGGTGGGCGTCGCCAAATCCGATGCCGTGCGCCGCAGCGCTCAGTGGATTTCGCTGATCAGCCTGATCCTGGCTTTTATTGCCGGCTGGCGTATCGGCACGGTGGATGCCTCGCCCGCCTGGCCGCTGGCAAGTTTTTGCACCTTTGACACGCTTTTGGCTTCCGGCATTGGTATTCTTCTGGTGCTGCTGTCCTGGGATATGCCATTTGCCATGGATCCCGCTAAATCCGATCAAACCTTTCGCGGTGAATATTTCGCCATGATGCTGGTATCCCTGGCGGGTGTAAGCATGATAGCCAAAGTGGATAATCTGGTCTGGCTGTTTATCGCGTTGGAACTGGTTTCCATTCCCACTTATATCATGGTGGCCACGGGCCGCAGCAACTCTACTGCACAGGAAGCCGGCATAAAATACTTTTTCCTTGGATCGCTGTCCGCGGCCATTTATTTGTTTGGTTTCAGTTATCTCTACGGCTTTTCCGGCAGCACCGACTTTTCCAAAATCGCAGCCGCCTTTGCCGCTGCACCCCAGGTGCCCTACGTTGCCATTATCGGATTGCTGATGGTGGTGATCGGCATTGCGTATAAAATCGCAGCGGTACCGTTGCATTATTATGCCCCCGATGTGTATCAGGGCACCGCAACACCAGTCACCGCGTTTCTGTCTTTTGCTCCTAAGGCCGCCGGATTTATCGCGTTGATTCTGGTATTTAATTTAACGGGATGGAAACTTTCGCATGGTGTCGCGCAGGCTGTTCCTGATTTACTGATGGTCATGGCCGTGTTAAGCATGACCATTGGCAATGTTCTGGCTTTACTGCAACGCAACATCAAACGCATCTTGGCCTACAGCTCCATTTCCCACTCCGGTTATATGCTTGTGGGTTTGGCGGTCGGACCGCTGTTGCTCACCCGAAGTTCCACCAACGGCATCAGTGCGATGCTGTTTTATCTCGGGGCCTACAGCGTTATGACCGTCGGCGCTTTTGCGGTTCTGGTTTATCTGCAGGGCAAACTTGATGCCGCTGAAGATCTTGATGATATTGCCGGAGTTGCCTCAGCCCACCCGCTGGCCGCGGCCTGCATGGCCGTGTGTATGTTAAGCCTGATTGGCATGCCCTTTACGGTCGGATTTCTGGGCAAATTGTTTATCGTGCAGGCCGCATTTTCCAGCGGCCATGGTGTGCTGGCTGTTATCGTGATGATCAATGCCGCCATCGCCGCGGCGTATTATTTAAGTATCATCACATCTATGTATCTGCGTGATCCTTGGACACCCTTTGCCGTCCGTCGGCCCGGTGCGATCCAATTTTCCGCAGCCATCGCGGCGGCTCTGGTCATTCTTCTGGGCGTGTTCCCCTCCGTGCTCATGAGCATTTCCCGATACTCCGGCACTGAAGTTGCCAACATGGTGGTTTTGAAAAATTCCCAAATTCCTACCATAAGCAAAAACACCTCCCGCCCGTTGCCGGTGGTTCACTTGGTGCGTTCGCGGTCAACGCCGCTGGCCTCCACCCATAACCCTGTGGCCGCCGCACTGTGATTCCCGGCTTGCCCTCAAGCCCATCCCCCGGCGGCGGACTTCAAGCGAATCTATACTCTCTTGGCCGCGCTGCGGGTTGTGATACAATTACAGCTTAGAAAGGATTTTATTCCATGCAATTAGCTTCACGTTTGGATCAAATCGCCGAATCTATTACCCTTGCCGTCACCGCCCGGGCCAATGCTCTGAAAAAGCAGGGGGTGGATGTGGTTAGTTTTGGGGCCGGTGAACCGGATTTTGATACCCCTGCGGCCATCAAGGAAGTCGCCATCACCGCCTTGCGGGCTGGTAAAACCAAATATGAACCGACTGCCGGCACTCCCGAAGCGCGCAAGGCCATTGCGGATAAACTTGCACGTCACAATAAACTCCCATATCCGCCGGAACAGATCATGGTTTCAGTGGGCGGGAAACATTCGCTTTATGTGGCGTTCATGGCCGTGCTAAATCCCGGTGATGAAGTGTTGATCCCGGCTCCGTATTGGGTCAGCTACCCGGAAATGGTTAAACTCGCCGGCGGCGTGCCTGTAATTCTCCGTGGCGACCCGGCCCGGGAATTTAAAATTACACCCCAGCAACTCGCCGCCGCGATTACCCCGCGTACTAAAATGTTCATCATGAATTCCCCCAGCAATCCCGGCGGCCACACGTATCAGCCCGTGGAACTCGCTGCATTGGCGGAAGTTATCAAGCCGCACAGCAATATCTGGGTATGCAGCGATGAAATTTATGAACGCCTGCTGTTTGGGGATCAGAAAACCTGCTCCTGGGCCGCCATTGATTGGAACACTTGGAAAGACCGCACGATTACCTGCAACTGCTTGAGCAAAACCTACGCCATGACCGGCTGGCGCATCGGCTACACCGCCGGCCCCAAGCCGCTTATCGACGCCATGAATAAACTCCAAAGCCAGATGACCAGCAACATCACCAGCTTCTGTATGCCGGCCATTGTGGAAGCGTTAAGCAACCCGGCCATGGAAGATGAAGTAGCAAAAATGCGGGAGGCCTTTGAAAAGCGCGGTGCGCATATTTGGCAGCGGCTCAATACGCTGCCCGGATTCAAATGCGTGCGACCCACCGGTGCCTTTTACGCCTTCCCCAGCATCGCCGGGGTCTTAGGCAAGCCCCTGGGCAAAACCGCCGCCAAACCCAAAGACGCCATCGAATTTTGCCGCATCGTGCTGGATGAAGCCCATGTCGCCCTGGTGCCCGGCAACGACTTCGGCTTTCCCGACCACGTGCGACTGAGTTTTGCCACCAGCATGGAGCAAATCGACAAAGGCGTGGATCGGCTGGAAAAGCTTTTAACCGCCAGTCAATCATAAAGCGTGGCCCGGGGCCTCTGGGCACAGGGAAAGGTGACATTCGTCGTCGTTGGGGGCGGGGTTGTGAGAACATTTACGGCAGGGCGTACCGCAGCATGTAATTGTTGATTGCGAACGGTTCTGGTGGTCGCGTTGGGCGAACGATTTCACCACTACGACACAAAGGGATTAAAAGCCACAGAGGTAACAGAGGGCACAGAGACGACGGGGGGATTCACCACAAGTAGGGGAGGTAACGGAGGCAGCATCAAATGAGTAATGAATAGTGAATAAAATGGGGAGCCGGGAGTTAGAAGAGTAACGCAGGCGTCCCGCCTGCTTGTTCTGTGTCGGCCTTGCGGGCCAGATGCAGTTGCGTACCAACCCGTCCTACGTATAATCCGCACATATGGTTGGCTATAATAAATAAAGGTAAATAAAGCGGTTTGTAGTCATGGCACTAACTATTCCAAAGAAATTTCACGCGGCCCTTGGCAAATTTGTCAGCTTACCGCCGCTCGCGATTGCCACGTTGGTGAAAGCAGCGCAACAAGCAGCCCCCCCGCGTCGTCTATACGCATCTTTGCTTCCAGCCTCGAAAGCCCCGCAGCGACGGACCTTTCCGAGGATGGCCGCTATGATATTTTCCTGATGCTGGGAAGCCTTTGTCACGTCCGGGCGGCTGGGAATTGGCCTTCACTGACTGATTTTATTACCGATTGAATTGACGCGGCAAAGCGGGATAAATCCTTAGCTTTACACCCACCTAAAGAGGGTTGGCCTAAGCTGGCGAGCAATTATCAGCACGCAGTTAGGAGTTAGAGGTAACGCAGGCGTCTCGCCTGCCCGTCCCGTGTCGGCCCTGGGGAAAGCCGATGCGGCAACTGCGGGCGGAAGGCGGCCAAAAAAGGTAACGCTACCGCCCATGGCGGCTGGCTTGAGCAAGTGCGGCTTCGATTTTCTCGATGGTGCGGATATTGGGCGTTTGGTCACCGCTTTCAACGTTGGCCACCGTAGCCTGCCGGATGCCGGCGGCGCTGGCGAGTTGTCGCTGGGACCACCCCAACGCCAGGCGGCCTTGCAATACGTCCCGAGCGATGGAAGCCCGCAGAGAGCCGATGGCGTCATAATCGCCGTCAGGCCTGCGGAAACTTTCGGCATTGTCGGGTGTGATTTGCATCCGCCATTTGGCAGGGATTTTCTTCCACCGCTCAATTGGCACGGCCACGTATTCGCGTCCATCAATAGTCAGTGTGGTCATGTTTTAGTCCTCGTAAATATCCTT
>DAHXLH010000021.1:0-18101 GCA_027366115.1 Phycisphaerales bacterium | reverse complement strand
GCGCGTCGGAATCCGGAATCAGAGATGGCTGGTCAGCTTTGCTCATGGCTGACAGTAGAACATATCCGGCGCAAATGCGCAAGTTAAGATTGTGTTAAATCTTCGCGGGTTTTGTGTTACCATTTTCCGGACAGTATTGGGTCAACACGCCAACGGACGCGGCGCGCCCGCGAATCCGCGCCGGGAAAATTTCGGAAATAATGATCCACGGCATCGGCCCCATCGCCATGGAGAACGCGGCGATAAATACCAGAATGCTTATGAGCAGTATATAAATCTGGAGGGACGTAAAATGCGGTGCCAGTATAATCGGGCTGTGGGCCAACCGGGCCATGGCCGCGAACCGCGCGTTGGAAAGCGTTCCTTGAAATCGGAGCGAATCGTGAATATCAATCGCCCGCGCCTTTGCGGCTACGGCAAAAACCAGACCCACCGATGCCAGCGCCACCACTTGAATCGCGGTACCAATGGTTAGCAGCAGTTTTCGGCCGGCGCGGTCTACGTAAGCCACAGCGATAAACGTGAATAGCACCAGCACCATGCCGATAAGGGCCGTGGACCCGAACGCGCTGGAAGTATTCATACCCGCCGCGCCAAATACACGAGGCGCATAGTAAATAATGGAGTTAATGCCGCTGAACTGGGAGAACACGGCCAGGAACAAGGCTATCATCAGGGGAAATCGGAAAGTTTTTCGAAATAACTCCCGCAGACGGCCTTCTTCCTGATGCGCCACCTGCTTAACCGACGCGATTTCCTTTTCCGCCCGCACCGTGCCGAAAAAACGTGTCAGGATGGTCCGAGCCTCCGCCTCGCGATCCGCAATGATTAACCAGCGCGGACTTTCCTTGATGGTCAGCAGCATGGCAAGAAACACGAGAGCCGGCAGAGTCTCCGACCCCAGCATCCAGCGCCAGCCCGTTGTCTGGTTCCAATCCATACCGGCCGGATGGTGGCCGGCTTTGATATGGTGGCCGGCTTTGAGAATAAGATAATTGACCCAATAGACCACCGCGATGCCAACCACAATACCAAGTTGGAAAAGAGAACCAAATCGTCCGCGACGTTTTTCCGGCGAAATTTCCGCAATATAAACCGGTGCGATCATGGACGAGGCACCCACGGCCAGACCGCCCAGAACTCGGGCCAGCACCAACTCGGTTATATCGCGCGGTATGGCGGAAAGAATGCCGGAAACGGCAAACAACATAGCGCAGAGGATCAGAATGTTTTTACGTCCAAAGCGATCCGCCAGCGTACCGGCCACCATGGCACCGGCGATGCACCCCAAATCCAAGCTCGCAATGGCAAAGCCCAATTGCGTATTGCTTAAATGAAAATAGCCTTGCAGATAGCCCTGAATACCGGATGCCACACCAGTATCGTACCCAAAAAGCAATCCCGCCAGTGCGGCGGCGAACACCGCAAAGACGATCGGCCCAAGGCCCGGAGCAGGCTCATCAGATGGCGATGTAACTGAATTGTTAGACACGGTGGACATAAAAACATTCTCCTAAAACGTCAGTTCGAAAACACGACTGCGGCCGCAACCACAAGCCGCGGCATGTTTGTGGCGGGACAAATGACTCCGGTCGCGCCTGGACTCCGCAATTTCCCGTGAAACCATAGTATTTCCCTACCCAAACATAGCCGTTTAAGGTTGCGTCATATCGCCGCCGGGCGGCATTGCGGCACGGTTACTTGCCCATTTTTTATTGGGCGTCGGCCCCATGTAGAACAGGAGCGTGCCACCATGTAAAATCGTGCGCTGATTGATCCACAGCTGATTAAATACTTTACCATTTAGTTTCGCGGACTGAATGTAGTAATCTTTCGGGCCATTATCGATGCTGCGGATGGTGAAGATTTTTCCATGTTGTAAATGTAAGGTAACGCGCCCCACTGTGGGGCTGCCTACAACATAAAACGGCTGGACCGGGGAGAAGGGATATAGCCCCGCCGTGTTAAATACGTACCATGCCCCCATCTGCCCCTCGTCTTCGTCCCCCACCATGCCGGCGGTGTTGTAAACCCGCGCCATGGTTTGGCGTGCCCAATACTGCGCCTTCCATGGTTCACGGACATAATCATAAAAGAACGCATCATGGCTGCTGGGTTCATTGTTGGGGCCATACTGGCCCATGCCCAGTATCTTGGATTCATTTTCCTCCGGAATGGGGTGGCCCCAACTTGCATAGCCGCCCAGATGAAAATCCGAGTTCATGGTGAAGAAGGTGTCCAGCCGTTTGATCGCGGCTTCACGACCGCCCAGCAGCTTAATCAAACCATACGGGTCCTGCATGACCATCCACTGGTAGACCCAGGCATCGTCTTCCGTAAACGGGCTGCCCCACCACAATGGATCAAAGTGCGGTTGCCAAGAGCCGTTGGCTTCGCGTCCCCAAGGAAATCGTACTGCCGGATCAAACACATTGCGATAATTAAACGCCAACTTGCGGAACTTTTTGTAATCCGCGGTCTTGCCCAAGGCCTTGGCCATTTCCGCAATGGCAAAATCATCATACGCCTCTTCCAGCGTGGTGGAGGTGGCTTCACCCATGACGTTGGCTGGCAAATAACCCAAGCGTAAATAATCTTTCAAATGGGGAATTCCATGGCCGGAGCTGTGCGGCTCGACCGCGCCGTCCTTGCGAATGGCGGCAAACGCCAAGCGCGGGCTAAAGCCGCGAATTCCCTGCAGATAGGCTTCCGCGATGACCGCATCGGCATCGGTTCCGACCATGCAATTCCAATAGCCGGGGTTGGGCCATTCGGGCAGCCAGCCGCCTTCTTTGTAAAACCTCAAGAAACCGCGGATGATACGCCCATCCTCATGGCGATACACCAGTGTCATCAGGGGAAAGGCGCACCGATACACATCCCAAAAACCAGTGCCGGTATAAAACCGTCCGGGATACACTTTGCCGTTGGTCGGATTATAGTGAACGCGTTGATCGCGGCTATTGACTTCATAAAAGCTGTGGGGATATAAAAGCACCCAGTAAAGACAGGTATAGAAAATTTCTTTTTGGCTTGCCGTCGCCCCGCCAATGTCTATTTTTCCAAGCTGGCGGTTCCAGATAGACTTGGCTTGCGCGGCCACGGTTTTGACGCGCCAAGCGGAAATTTCGCGGCGTAAGCTGATTTCGGCCTGCCGCACGCTGATGAAGCTTGTTCCCACACGCATGCGCACTGTTCGCTCTTTAGTGGTGTCGAACGTCAATACCACGCCGGTGCGTTTACCCTTGACTCCGAAACGTGTCGCGGTGGAAGGCCGACTGCTGAACTGCGCCACAAAGCGGCACGCAAAATTCTTTGGAACCTCGCCAAAATTCCGCCAGACGCGGCCAATGATTACCAGGTGATGGTCCAATCGCCCAATCTTCACCGTGGCATCCTTGGCCGATATGACAATTCGCGCCAACTTGGTTTTGGGAAAGGTGAATTTGAAAATAGCGCAGCGTTTGGTGGGGGCCAGTTGCGCCAAGGTATGATAGCGCGGCAAATACACACGATAGCTGTAAGGATGGGCAACCTCCCGCTTATGCGTAAATGGCGAGGCCCACTTGACCGGGCTGGTCCGCGCCGGTCCCACCTCCGGCATAATGTTAAATTGACCGTAATCCCCGGCCCACGGATGGGCCTCATGCGTGCAACGAAAGCCTTGAAAGGTTGGATCCAGGTTATTGTAAAACCAATACCTGGTGTGGGTTTGCGGTGCCCAAATGGCCATGGGCCGGGGCAGGGCTATTTCTGGGTACATATCCCCTACTGAATGCAGACCGGGTTGCATCGGATGATGACCCGCGAGATTCTCACCATGCGCGAACCGATCCATGCCGGCACCCCAACGGGGGTTGACGTATTGCACGGGATTGCGCGCGGCCACCGCCGTGGCGGCGAATCCGAAAACAAGCAGGCCCCATGCGAACAACCATGAATTTAATGATTTCATGGCAACGGTCCTAACTCTGCGAACAAACATTTTAATCGTCGTTATAGCTCGTCGTGTACGCAATACATATCCCAAAAACAATATGCCCGGTCCGGAGCAATCGGGCTACCGGCACGAAGCACGGGGAGCCTCCGCCGCTCCGGCCGTCATCTCCCGTAGAAACGCGCCATCCATGGCGACGCTTACGGACTTCCCATTCTTTGATCGCAGCAGCACGCTATGGCGATCCGCGCCCGCGACAATGTCCGTGACCTGATCAAATCCCACAGGAATTCGCACTACCCCAAAAGCGTAGAGAACACTGTGAGGCCGATCCGGATGCAGTTCGAGCGACGTGGTTATCCCCCGCGACGAAAGTGGATTTCGGCGGGCCGACTCCGCCAGACCCAGATGAAAATAACCGCAAACCTCCTCAAGGCCCAGAATGTTGACATGCCGACCGTTCCACGGCGCATAATGCCATCCGCCGTTGGACAGCCAAAGTATCGTTTGCGGCAGTTGCCTTGGATTTTTTAGCGCAAACCATGCGTACCGTTGACGCGGAAATGTCACCGCGGACCACGCCAGCGGCAGTGTGGTATCCGCCGCCAGAAGTACCAGATCTTCATAACCGCGGCGCGCCGGATAACGGCTTAAGTCCGTCATCCGTCCGGTTGTCATCGGGACGCGGTCAAGGCGATCAAAGCATGCGCCGGGGTCAAGAATCGAATAGCCCCGGTTTTCCGGGCGCTCAAGCGGTTCGGTGAAGACCTGGCCATACGTGAAGCGACTGGTGGAAATGATGCCGCTTCCTTCCTGTTCGGGGAAACGGAGCATGGCGTGATGGCCATAGCTCATACGTCCACGCATACCGCTGATAATGTGCTTCTGATAAACCACCGTCTGCCCGTCAATGAGCGTGATAAGTTTGTCCAGATGTCCCGGACGGATTCGGGTGGACAGGCGAAGGTGAAGCGTCTGTTGGCCGTTGTCGCCGGTCATGCCGGCATACTGCCACCGGGCGTTGGCGGTTTCGCCATGGAGGGGATGGCGCTCTCCGTGGTAGAGCGTTTGATTACCTCCAAAGGGGAGGCAGAAGAAATCGCCCCGTAATGCCCGCAATACCACCGGCACGCCATGCGCGTGACGTTCGGTTGTCCATGGGGCAACTGACAATGGCTTAATATCACGTTTACCCAGCCGGAAAGTGACCGGGCCGAGATGGCCGCCGAACTGCGTCACATAGGCATCAACGTTACCGTTGGAAATACGCCATGAAGGCTGCCCCAGGCAGGTCACGAGCGACGATTTTGTTTTGATCATGACAGGCTCCATTTATGTCATCCCGATTCCACCAAATCCAACACCAGAGGGTTCCAATCCATAAACCTTTTATGGCTCCGCGGCGAGCCGGTGTCGGAATCGCAATATTCAAGCCTTTTTTAGACGAATCATCACAACGGTGCATTGCGAGCCGTCCGGACTGATAAATTCGTAATCACCGAAGCCCGCGGGAATCAGGCAAGCCTGCAAAAAATCCAGCGATGTCCGCCGTGATGGATCTTTCCTGGAACGAATGATTACCGACTTGCCCACCGTAAGCGTGGGTATTTGCAGAAAGCGCCCCTCCGTGCTGTGCGCCATGGGTTTGGTGAAAACGAATCGCTCAATTTCGAATGGCATTTCCCCCACCGTCGTGTAGCAATCCATACGCGTATCACCATCGCCCCGCACAACTACCGGCCGTGCCCGCAGGTGCTCCCGCACATAGTTTTCCCGCCGCCACTTGTTGTTGCGGAAAGAATGTTCCACATGCATTTTCATAGGTGGCGCGGTCATGGTTTTGGCTTTGTCATCCCATGTGCATCGGGCGAAATCGTAGGTAAAAAAAGAGTACTCTGTTCCGGCGACACTCGGACCGGTGTCCATCTCCAGAATCATCTGATGGCCGCCATGTCCGTGCTCCGTACCAGGTGGTATCAAGAATAAGTCGCCTACGTTTGTCGGCCAGCGGCAAATGAACTTTTGCCAGTCGAAAACCTTACGGTTGTTGGATTCACGACAGAGCCGCTCATACTCCTCCAGATCGGCGTTTTCCTTAAACCCCATCATCGTGCCGGCATCTTCGTATGCTTCGACGATGTAATAAGTTTCGTAGCGTCCCAGAGGCTCATTGAAATTACGTTTCACATAGTCCGTGTCCGGATGATTGTGAATGGGCATGCTGGCCCGCTCATAAGGCACACGTTCTTTGAAGTAACCGTCGTCCAGCCACACCTGTAACGGCAAGAGGTCCGGATAAGTCTTGTGAACGTATTCACCGACCATTTGAACAGGGCGCTGCATGATGTTCTGACAGGGTATGTTTAAGACCGCGGCAGCGCCAACATCAATCAAAATGCTCAACTCGATGCCGGCCAGTTCGTTCCAGGCCATATTTTCCAATCCGGGAATCTCGTCGTAAATCTCCTTGAATCGATACGAGCCCCACGGGCCGGGCTGGGTGATCTTGACCTGTTTGATCGGCCCTTTGACCAACTCATCAATAATGACGTTGTAACCGGCCGCCGGAATCAGTTTGAGATTTTTCGGCTCCACCGCATCAATGTAGTAATCCATCCGCGCAAAGGCTTTCTTCTTCTGCCGCAGCAAGAGATAGAAATCGCAGTAATAATATTTTTTCCAAAGGTAATCGGCGGCCGGCCGGTCACTTCCAAATGGAATCAGCTTGTTTTCCCACATCTGCCACAACAACGGCTGCATTGTGAAATCGGCATAGAACCGCAGGCCATAAAGTTCCGCGAGTTCCGAGACCGAGGCTCCAGGCCCCAAAACAATCAGCAAACCGTCTTTGCCGGACGACTGATTCTCCAATAGAGACTTGAACTCGGCAATCTTCCCAGGATCGAGAATATCCTCCAATTCACCGGAACCATTTACCCGGCCGAATGATGGATCATCCGTTACATAGGGTCGACGATAATCCTCGATTTTCTCCGGGGAAAGAAACATATCCGCCGTGGAAACGATTTGCAGCGGCACCTCCTGTGCCCTGGCGATCTCGCGCAGGCCGGCGTTGAGTTGCGCCCAATCCACTCCATACCAGCCGTCGATGGCCGCTGTAGCCGGTCGCCCCATCTTTTTATTCTCCCGCAGCAGCGCCAGTATGCGCTGCGGGACGTTTGGCAATCCGCAAACAACCTCCTCCCGGACAGAAGTTGCTATCGAGATGTGATTGACGGCGTTCTTACGATATTCGTAAAGTGGCATGAGTACTTCCTATTCCATGTTGCAAACCATCATTCTCCCGGTACCGACAGGTGGCCGGGACGGTTGAGCGAACTGCTGATCGACGTATACCAACACCAGTTCATGCAGTGATTCCCTTAATGCGGATGGACAATCAAATTTACAAAATCCATGGGCACAATCGTAAATCGGCGCGATTCCGGCCGGCGATGGCGGCCAAATAAGCCACCTTGTTCAACCATCAATTTCTTGCTTCCAGCCCAGCTTAACACCACCTTGGCTGGTTTGCGGCTCACATTGAAAAGCCGAACCAGATACCCCGATCCGTCGGAGAGCGGATGACAACCGGCAATTATTACATGCGGGTTATCCCATCGCAACGGGAAGCCCACGGCGTGGAAATCCTTCCGAACCGGCACGGCGATCAACGGCTGGCCCGCGTCTATGCCGAAATGTTCCGCCGCCGCCTGGCGGTAAGCCCGGTGCGCCCGCAAGCTATAACGGAAGCTCATGAGACCCTTTTCCCAAGCTTTATAGTTGGTCTGCCAGTAGTTGTTGTAAACGTACGAATACAGCGTTCCACCGCGTGCCGGATGCTTTAGCCAATGCGTGGTATTCATACGCGGAGCCGTGATGCGGCCGATTTCCAGCATGGGAACATCGGGCGTGGCCAGTGTGACTCCCACATGTGCTCCTGATTCATCCACCCACCGGCAGACGGGAAACACGTTATTGTTGGAATTGGGAATCAGATTCTTACGGGGATTCACCACCGCCCATGGTGTGTCATAGCGTATGGCTTCACCGGGCACTTTGAGGTTGAAGCCAATATGTACCGCTTCCTCATGAGGATAAGCCGAAACCATATTCAAAGAGTCGGTGAAGTTAATCCGACGCTCGCCCGCCACCACCTCAATGGTGCGAGCCAGTGACTTGCAGCCCGGTGCGGACGAAACCACCCGTACGGACGCCACCAGCGGCCCGCGATTGATGACCGTGATTTTGGGAGTCCCGGAATATTGCACTTTTTTGTTGCTGGGGCCCAGCACGTAGAGATAATCATTGAGACCGCGACAGGTTGCATTGTGCGGATTGACCAAATTAGCGGCCAACCGCGCCACGGACCACCGCTCCACCGCACCGGTGGCGGGGTTTATGTCAACGGTCATGGAGCCAGTCTTCAATTGCGTACCCGCAGCATTCACGGAAACCGGATGAGCGGGTGACGCAGGCCGCCCCATGGAAACGGTAAATGTTGCCGACGCCATCGCCGGTATGTGAGCGGCCAAGAAGACCAGTGATCCATTCGCCAATCGCTGCGAGGGAACTACCTGGCCCAATGCATTACGCACCTGATTGCCGGCCTTACTTTCCGCAGCTGCAAGTGTCACCAGACCCCTGCGCGGCCAGGAGCAGGTATTAAACACGGCTATCGTAGTGGTTGGTTTTCGATCCTCAATTTTTCGGACAGCCTGAGCTTCCAGCCAGCGGGCCTGAAACATGGCGCGCGTGGCATAGCGTTTTTTCCACGCCCATTGTTCACGTACAAATTTAGACCGCGGATCGCTCCAGGAGTTATACGCGCCCCATGTATGCGCATCATACATCAACGCATCCTGCCAGGCATTGCTGAATACCTTATGGGGGTATTGCGCTACGTCAAGCATATTCCAGAGCATCTGGGCCTGGGCGATTTTTTCCGTAGCGTTGCGGTTAATGCGCGTAACCCGCGGCGTACTGCCCGCCCCATCTTCCCAATAGGGGTTGTAATCTTCGCGATAGGATGGAATTTCTTTGGCATATTTTGCGGCAAACCGGTGCTCTGCGTGCTCCACCGTGCTAGTCACCAAGCGCGGCCAAGCGTGCGTTTTATTCCATCGGGTAATCAGTGCCGGCAGGTAAGCGGGCGGCGGACCGCTATCCACTCCTTCCATGACGTACATGATGCTATAGGGAAAATGGGGATTAGAGTTGGCAAACCAGTGCAGCCACGAACGGACGTCCGCCGTCGTGAACCATGGCGAACAATAATTCTGATTGGCTTCCTGCCAGACCATGATCTTTTGTTTCCCGGATGGCGAAAGCCAATAAAACGCCCGGCCATTAAAATTATTCTCGAACCCGACATGGGTGATGCCGTTAGGCCCCCAGAGAAAATATTTGATGCCAGCATCGGCCAGCACCGGCACCGCTCCCCAAGTAACGCCGGGGACATCACAGAGCATCGCCGAATTGATTTTCAATCCGTAGCGCACGCGCAATTGGTGCGCATAGTCCAGCCATGAAATCAATTCCTGGGGCCGGCACAGACCGGTCAATTCATTGCAATAAGTGCCGTCAAGACCCATTTCGCCCGCGCGCACCGCATTGATAAAATTGGCGGTTAGCGTGGGGGAGGCCTTCTCAAAACCCTTGAGATATCCATCCAGTTCAATCATGTTTTCAATGTTCCATTTGAACCGCGCGGCCGGGGCCAGAGGTGTGGTTTGTTTGATCAATTTAAGCGCGTCGTTAATGTATACATGATGGTCATGGATCGCCACGGGCTGGTAAAATAAATAGCCGATGTCAACATGCGAATGCGGCAGCACATAAATCGTCCGATGCGGTACCGACCCGCGTACCGCAGCCAGTGAGGATACGGTCTTGCCATCGGCAATCAATTCAATGGCCGGGGTCCCGGCGTGGCGCACCGGAGGAGCCGCTAAGCGGATGGTGTGTATGCCGGCGGCAGGATGAATGGCAATGGGCTTTCCGCCGCCGATTCGCACATGCAGCGATTGGGCGGCCTTGCCACAAAACAGGCGGAGTCGCAGAGCCTGCACCGCCTGGCCGGAAGGGGATCTCGCCAGTGCCGTATTATCCCAGTGCGCGCTCAATAAGGCCGCTCCGGTTGGTGTCTGAAGCGTGGTACCCGACGGGGTAAGTAACTGTATGGTGCCAAAGATCATCCAGCTTCCACGGAGCGTGCCAATAGTGACGAGGTTATTTCCAGGCTTGAGCCATTCTGCCGGAAATTTGATCCGCCAGGGGTAAGGTTTGGCGGCGGAAAGATTGCCGTTCAGCGATGCGTCACCGCCCCCCGGCGGCAGTTGTTTTTTAACCGTGTGGCCATTCACGGCAACGGACACCAGAGGGGGATTGTTCGCGGCCGTGTCAACCAGGTTGATGACCAAAGAGGCCGTGCCCTTCGGTGCAGCCGTGCGCACTTGAAATGCAATGCTGCCAACATGGCGTAAGCCTCCGGACCAATCATGATACGGGCCATAAAAGCCGGCCCATACATCCGCAGGTCCAGGAAGCACATACGGCCATGCGGATTGCTTGGAGAATCCAATGACGTAAAAAGGATCATGGTTGCCATAATGCGGCTGGATGGTTCCCAGATTAGTCGGGGCATTATTCGGCCCGGTCGTATATCCGGGACATCGGGCGTACTGCTGCCAGAGATTGGGGGCCAACGCAAAACCCGCATCGCCATGGCCGGGCGTTCCGATGTGCCACAGCAGGTGATCATTTGCAGCCGCATGACATGGCGCTATCCAACGAGCAATGGCAAGTACCGCAACACACATCATACTTTTGACAACTGAATATCTCATTTCTGTAATCCCTTAAGTCCGCTTTACGTTTAGTGGACCGACCGCGATGCCGCCATGGTTATGGCGCAACATCAGGCCTCACGATACACCTTTCCAAGTTCCACGCCCGCGGGCTTGAGATTGCCTTCAAAGTCAATCACCGCAGTATTGGCGGTACAGGGAAACGCATCGTGTCCCATCCAGACCATAAATCCGCCACACGCGGGAAATCGTCCCTTGGGAATACTATTTGCGGCAAATTACCGTTAGCCTTGAGATGCGGCCCCAGCGCGACATCATACGGATGAAACGATCCCTCGAAGCCCGCGAGCCGTTGACCGTTGAGAAAGATTGCTCCCCGATAGTCCAAACCCTCGCAATGCAAGCGAAATTGCTTGCCGTTTTTCACCCAGTCATCGGGAATAACCGTCTGATAAACCCAGTCAAGGTTTTCTACCCACTGGCAGTCGCGCGCATGAAGACCGACGTTCCAATCTTTTATCAATCCGGCCTCTAACAGGGCAAGCTGCACCGAACCGGGCACACTAGCGGGAATTGGACCGACTTTTTGACCGGTGGTCTGATGAATATCGGCAATGGTGATCGGGCTGCTCAATCGTTCGAAGTATGGCATATACCCCGACAATTGCCATTTCAGCGTGGATAAATCATACCGCCGTTTGGCCCCGGCGGAGGCGACGGCACTTTGCGCAGGCTCCTCCGCCGACTTGGCCACGCCCAGTCCGCCAAGGCCTGCCGCCACCGCCAATTGCAACAGATTCCGACGGGTTAACCCCATTGCGTTATTTTGGTCATTACGTGAAGCCATCAGACAATCCTTATACGGAAAAAAGTCCGGCAGTAAAACGGTACCTGATACCTTTTAATTTGTTCATGAGGGATCGCTCGTCGGTCATAGTACCAGCCCGGATGGCGGACGATCTTCCTTAGCCGAGGCCCATTCCTCGTTGGGCTTGCGGCCCATGCGGAAATAAAGTTCACCACCGGCCACAATATCGTCATGGGTAAACCACGATCGTGTAAGTTCCTTGCCGTTAAGTTTAGCGCTTTGAATATAACAGTTCTCGGCTGAATTATTTTCCGCCACGATGGTAAAGGTGGTTCGGGCGGCGGGGTTGTGAATTTGCACCCGATTGACCAGCGGGCTGCCGATCACATACACGCCGTTGGCAGCATTGACTGGATAAAACCCCATGGCTCCCATGGTAAAGCAACTGGAAGTCTGGCCAATATCATCGTTGCCGGGAATACCGTTGGGTGTGTTGTTGTAAAGAGCGAGCATTTTGCGCACCCAATATTGCGTTTTCCATGCCGCCCCGGCGAATGGGTAGAGATACGGGATATGGTTACTGGGCTCATTGCCCTGGGCGTCCTGACCGATCATACCGCTGACATCCGGTGAGGTGTTATAAACCTTGGACGGGGCGGTGAAGAAGGCATCGAGCTTGGCTATAAACTGCTGATCGCCGCCGTACAAATTAATGAGTCCCGGAACATCCTGCATGACATTAAACGTCGCCTCCCACCCATCGGATTCGGTATAGTCTCGCCAGTATTCCTCATCCGGACGGAACGGCGTCTGCCACTTTCCATCGGCCAACTTACCGCGCATAAAACCCGTAGCGGGATCAAAAAGGTTTTTATAATTTTGACCCAGCTTGTAGAACATCACGGCATCGTCATGCTTTCCCAACAGTTGTGCCATGGCACCCATGCACCAATAGTCATAGGCAAAATCCAGCGTATGCGAAACGGATTGATTCGCTGTACTGATGGGCACATAACCATAATGGCGGAACTGCTGCTGCAACTCCTTATTGCCGTTGGCGGTAGCACCCACCAGGGCCGTTTCTCTCATGGCTGCGTAAAGAGCCGGGATGTTATAGCCTCGGAATCCGCGGGTGTAGGCCCCGACAATCATACCCACCACATGAAATCCGGTCATGCACCAGGTTTCATTGGCCCATAATGGCCACATAGGCAGGGACTTTTGGTCCAACTGCCGATAATCAGTCAACATGGTGTTGATGATATCATTGGTGCGGTGGGGCTGGGTCAGCATGATAAACGGAAATTCACCACGGTAAATATCCCATATTGACATCGTTGTGTAATTGGTAAAACCGGGGTTGGGATGGTTTTTAAAATCTTCCCCACGGAAAGTACCATCCGCATCATTGAACGTGGTGGGGCCCATCATGGCGTGATAGGCACTGGAGTAAAAGGTTTGTGCCAGGTCCGTGGTGGGAAAATCAGCCTGCAACACACCCATTGCCTGATTCCATACCTGCAGCGTCTGTTGGGCACGGGAATCAAAATCCCAGTGAGGAATTTCCGCAGCCAGATTTTTAGCGGCCCCTTCAATGCCCGTGCCGGAAATACCCACACGAACCAGCAGGGGATGATGCGGGTTCACCGCATCGTGATTCCATTGAAAAATAGCTTTAATCTGCGTGGCCGAAAAATGTTTTGGGTGCGGAGCAAGGTGATTAGTCACATGGCCATCGACCATCACATCATAGGCCTGAATCGGCGCACTGAATTCCATAACAAAATAGGCTTGGCGATTTTTGGCCCAACCATGGCTGTAACGCTTTCCACTGATTCGGGTAGGGCTTTCAATGGTCAATTCCGTGTGAAAAGCGGTATTGCCCAGGCCATGGACTAAATCCAGAATCATTCCACAGCGTGTATCGGCGGGCAACGCCGGATAGGTGTAGCGATGCATTCCGCAGCGGGTGGTGGCGGTCAGTTCCGCCTTTACTCGCGGGGTTTGCAGATACACGCTGTAATAGCCCGCGCGGACTGTTTCCTGTTGATGCGAAAAGCGCGAGGCGTAGCCCGTGTCGCCATCTCTGGAAACCCAGCCAGATTCGGAACCCAACGCCTGGATTTGCCCTTCATGTTCTTTTCCCGGCGCGCCGGAAGTCCATCCCCAGTTCACCCCTTGGACTACCGGCATTACCAACACGTCCCCCATTTCCTGCACGCCGGTTCCGGAAATGTGCGTATGACTGATGCCCAGTACGGTGTTATCGGGATAGTGATAGCCGCCGCAATGGTCCCAGTCATAGATGTCCCACTTCCCATTCCATTTTGGTTCCGGCGGCCCAACCGTATCGGGACTTAGTTGCACGAGCCCAAACGGTGCCGTGGCTCCTGGAAAGGTATGCCCATGCCAGCCGGTGCCGACGATCGGACGCACCAAATGGGCAAAACCGCCCGACGACGCGCTCTGGCCAATAGAGGCCGTCAGACTATTAGCCCCTGCGGTGCCTGCGTCCGCAGCCCGTTCCGCCGTCAACGATCCGACCGCAACAGCCCCGGCCGCCGCCATGCATGCCTTTAGAAATTCGCGCCGTTCAAGACCCTGGGAAACATGATTGTTCATAAGTACTCCTGACGTTTTATAAAAGCCAAGCCGCGATTCTTTGAAAGTTTAACCGTTAAGGATATTTTCCACTCCAGCGGTAATATTAGAATGAATTTGTAACCGTTTCCGCAGCAATAGTGCCGAGCGATACACAATAAAAACGGCCCTCATACCGCCATTACCAGTGACACCGGCTCTGGCACCGACTATTAACCGCCTTGCTAATGTGTGCGCGATTGTATTGACGCGTTTTAACGCCAGCTCCGCGCATATATCCAGCCCGCATGAGTATATGGCATTGCCATAGGAATAAAAGTACCATTTTTTATCAATTGTTGTGACTTTTTTCGTCACGGCTGATCCGGGGTTCGCACATGCCTCAACCGTAGCATTTTTGCAACCACTCATGGGCCTAAAAGCCCTGTAAAATCAGATTGTCTGGCGGAAAAATCGTCGGATCCCCACCCGACGACCGCTGTACTGCGTTATCTTTTATTTCATCGGTGCGGCTTTTCCCGGCTTGGCCATAAAGCGGGGCGGTGCGTCGGCTCAGGGCGCGTGGTCATCTCCAGCATCGCAGGTTTCAGCCCCGGCGAGGCGGCGGTCAGCGTGATCGCCCCGGCCTGATTTCCGGCCCGCACCAGAACCATGCACAGGCCATGAAACGCCCGGCGATAATCCGCAACATTTGGTTCATGGCTCACAGGATCACCGTTGGCGACGCCCGCAATCATGCCGGCTCCGCGCACCGAGAATCGGATACGGTTGTCCGCCCCGGGCACGACCTGGCCACGCGAATCCACCACCTGCACAGCAATCGGGGCGATACTCTCGCCGTCCGCCCGCAACCGCGGGAATTCATCGATCAGTCGAAGACCTGCGGGGGGACCAGCGGTGCGCACAGTATCTTGCGCTGCCAGGCGGCCGGCGTTGTAACCGCGTGCGGCAAGTACACCGGGAGTGTATGGAATCGTCCAGTCAAGATACTTATATTGGGGCATGCGTTTGGATTTGAGCTTTTTCCCGTTGAGATACAGTGTCACTTGGCGGCAGTTGGAATAGCAGCGAATCAGAACCGGCTTGCCGATCATGGATTTCGGAAAGTCCCACGTCGGGAAAATATATACCGAAGGATGCTTGTTCCACCATGCCCGCCAGTAGTAGTAGCACGGCTTGGGAAAGCCGCAGAGATCCATCGTCCCAGTCTGGCTGGTGACCGCCGGCCAGCCGTAAGGATTGGGTTCACCGCGATAATCAAAACCGGTCCAGATGAACTCCCCGCCGACAAATGGATGTTCGGCAACCGGCATCCAGGACCGCCAGGGTTCATGCCCCGCGAAAAAACCATGCGGGGCCAAAAATCCGAATTCCGAACAGCGACCGGTTTTGCGATCCGACCGCAGCACGCCCCGGGCGCTATAAGAGTTGACATCTTCGCTGCCGAAGATCATTTTCGATGGGACCTGTTTATGAAACTTGGCATATAGACCGCAGTGATAGTTGATGCCCAGCAAATTCTCGACGCTGAAAAAACCGCGTTTGTTGTAACCGCCGTTCATGGCACAGGTGACCGGACGAGTAGGATCCAGGCGATGAACCAATTGCATCATCGCGCCGAATATCCTGGCTCCTTCGTGTGTACCCTGCAACTGATTTTCCTCATTGCACATCGACCAGAAAATAATACATGGGTCATTGCGATGCTCCAGTACCATGGTCTTAAGATCAGAAAGGCTTGAATAAGGCGTGCCGCGAGGGGATTTAGCCGTCCAGGCGTCACCGAGGTGCCTGTTTTCCTCCATCACCAGCATGCCTAGATGATTGCAGGCCCGGTAAAACGCCGAAGTCAGCGGATTATGGGAGCATCGGTAGGCATTGGACCCCATGGCCTTGAGTTTAGCGATCCGCCAGTACCATAAATTATCCGCAGCGCCGATGCCCACGCCTGGAAAGTCCTGATGATTGGCCGTTCCCTTAAGTTCCACATGTTGACTGTCCAGGAAAAAACCATGATCGGGATCAAATTGTAACGTGCGTATCCCGAAAGTGGTGCGCTTGGCATCCACGATCTTTCCCCGAACTTCCAGGCGAGTTTCCAGATGATAGAGGTTGCAGCGGGTTAATGACCATAAGGCCGCGTTACGGATGTTGGTATGCTGCGTGAACGTTTTTTTCTGTCCGGCCTCCAGAGTCGCGGTCTGGGAAACAGTGGCGGCGATTTTATTATCCGGACCAACGATTCGGGAAACCAGAGTGAAGGGCCTTCCGGCCTTATGCGCATTATCGACTGTAGTCTCGATGGTCAGTTGAGCGTCGGCATGGTCGCCATCGGAGTCACTGTAATGAATCGGTCCCGACACGTTGCTGATAACAAACGTCCCCCAGGGCGCAACGTGTAATTTGTCGGTGATGATCAGCCGCACATGCCGGTAAATGCCGCCGCCTTCATACCACCAGCCTTCGAACCAGCGTGGATCGACATACACGGCAAGTTGATTGGGCCGGCCATAACGAACGAAGTTGGAAATGTTGTAGCGAAAGGCCGTATAACCGCTGGGATGCTGACCGACATAACGACCATTGATAAAAACAATGGCATCGCGGTATACGCCGCCGAAGTTCAGCCAGACGGTTTTGCCACTTGCCGATGCGGGAATGAGAATTTCCCGCCGGTACCACGCCGGATACACCGGAAGCGATCCATGCCCCGCAACGGCGCGATGGTTAAATTTTCCGCATACAATATAGTCGTCGGGCAGTTGCACCGGTTTCCAGTTCGCGCTGGGACCCGGGCATCGCAGTTTCTGAAGCTCCCCCCGTGTCATCAGCGGCGCGGCTTTTTTCGCGGCCAGTGCTGGAAGTCGGATTATGTCCCAGTGTTGGTCAAGCGTTTGCACAGTGCGCGAAATTACAGGGACCGGCCCGGCTCTAAGGGTGGAAGAAATCGCCGCCACAAAGCACATCGACAGGAAAACAATTAAACGCATCAAATTAAATCCCTATTTAAACTTTACTTGGAGCGTAGCAAATTGTAATGGAGCCAGCACCAGCGGTCCGGCCAACTCTTGAGGATGATGTCCGAATAATCCGGTGTGAAACAGAACGGCTTTTCCGGCGTACCCCGCCATCAGATGAACCGTGGCGTTATGGCGGCCCGCGTTAAACAGGCGTACGGCCAGGGTTCCATGCTGATTGGGATGACAGGCTTCCACCAGTACACTGGCCGGCGTTACCGTCAGGAGCGGCGCAAAAGATTTAGCATGAGGCGCGATCAGCGCTGTGACCAGCGGCTGCTGGGTGTCAAGGCCGAACCGCTGGGCCGCAGCCCGCGAAAATACCCGGTGCGGCCTTAAAACATAGTGAAACACTGCCATTCCGCATTGGAACGCTCGGTAGTTGGTGCGCCAGTAATTGTTCATGACATAGGAATAAATAGTGGAACCGCCCACCACATGACGCGGGGAGGGTTGTCCATGTTCTATTGTTACGGAGGTGATACGCCCGACGTCAAACATCGGTGCACTGATACCGGCCCAGGTGACGCCAATCCGGTGGTTTGACACATCCACCCATCGATTCTCCGTGAACGAATTTTTGTGCGCCCATTTTAATTGATCCCGTCCCAACCGTATGATCGACCATGGTTCATCGTAGCGGATCACTCCATGGCCCACCGCGAACGGAAAACCAAGGTAAACCGCTTCGTGCTTCGGATAAACCTGCTGTTTATCCAGCAGGTCGGATAAATACACCTCTTTCCGACCTGCCACCAGCGAAATCCGGCGGATCAGAACGCTGCAGCCCGGCGCTGATGAACGAATTTCCAGCTCCGCCACTAGTGGACCGTCTGCGAGAACGCCGATCACGGGCCGGCCGCTCCGCATGATATTCTTTGCATGGGCACCCAGCACATAAATATAGTCGTCGAGTCCGCGTGCGGTCT
>DAHXLH010000320.1:0-6207 GCA_027366115.1 Phycisphaerales bacterium | reverse complement strand
TACAAGTTTAACCCGCCGTATGGAATAATTCCATTTATTCGAGTCTGGCATTGGCAACCGCCCCGGCTTCTAAGGCGTAGCTTCTAACGTCTAACTGACTGCTGCCTGCTGCCCCAATCCTGAATCCGCAATCGGCTGCTTAGTTTGATGGAATGATGTATCCGTCACAATGGATAGCGCCAATCCAACCAGCGCCATAATCGGGATGCAGTCATATCCCACCACGTGTACCAACCAGCCTGCCATATACGTGCCCGCAACCGTACCTACGCCGTTGGCGGCGTTGTTTAACCCCTGCGCTGCCCCTTGGCTTATGGGGCTTAGCTCTGAGGTTAATTCCGTGCCGGTGACACTTAATACCGGCCACGCTAATACCACTACCGCAAACCCCACAAGGGCAATGATATTGTCTCCAGGAATGTGACGCAAAAGCAGCGGCAGTAATAGTAATATAAAACCGCTGAGCCGAAGAATCCGCCCATAGAAATAAATTTTCTGCGCGCCGAGTTTCTGCGCCCAGACGCCCGACAAATTGTACAGGGCTATACCAATGCCGGCGGCCAAAGCGTAGGTCAGCGAGGTTGTCGCGGGCAGAACGCCTAAGCTCTGTTTGAGAAAAATCGGAAAATACGCAAAAAAGCCCGACACGCCTAAAAACACGAAAAACCATGACATCAAAAATCGGCCGAAGCGCGTTGGCAACAGTTTGGGAATGTTTTTTAATCCGGCGATATTCACCAGATGAAAGTGCTTAAGCAACCCGCCACCGATCAGTTCCACGCGGGCAAAACGCGATAAGGCTTCAAAATCCAGGCCCAGCCCTGCCCGGCTAAGCTCCCGGATGGAGCTTTCCGCCTTGGATGCTCGCGGCAGAAGTATTAAACCTGCCACCACGGCTGCCCCCAGCAACCCCGCCCCCATCCACAATCCGAAGCGGTATCCAATGGCAGCAAATGCACCGGCCAACAACAGCCCAATAACCTGACCGCCGCCATTGAACGTCTGCAACCATCCAATGCGGCTCGTCCATTCTTTATGCGGATAAAAATCAACAATTAACAACGTCGCGCACGTGCTTACCGCGGCGCTCCCGGCTCCCATCAACAACGCCAAACCCAGCCACGCCCCCAGATTCGCCGCCAGCGGAAACACACTCATGGCCGCAAGTTCCAGCAGCAGACCGCCGCAAAAAACCAGCCGATACGCCTTCTTCTCATCCGCCAGATTGCCCCACAAGGGCGAGCTTAATGCCCCCAGATTAAACGCCCCCATCACATACCCTACCGCCGCCAGCTCGTGTGGCAGAAGCTCCACCATCATTAACGGCAGCAGAATGGGAATCAGCCCCGATGATACCGCCCCCACCAGCGCATACGCCGCAAACCATGATGAGATCCATTGCCTCGGGCCGCGCAGCGTATCCCAGAAAATTTTATCAATTCGACTCATGATGACGGCTCAATTGCTGGCCACAAAGCCCAGGCGTTTGGTAACGGCCCCATAGCTGAACCATTGGGCCAATAGGCGCTGATTCAAATGCCCCATCAGATACCGCCCCACACCGGCCAAATCCGTCGGGTTGTGCAGGATATTTACCGGCACCGGCTTGGCGGTGACCAACTGCATGACAAATACTTCCAACTGCGAATCCAGCGCCACACTTGTACAGGGATGCGTGAGAACTAACTGGGCCGCAGCTTGTCCGTTGCCCGAAGACTTATGTTCGGCCACGCTATGAGTCGCGCCGGGTGTATGCGATGGAGTTGCCCGGCCCAAAGCCTGATGCGCCAATAAAAATGCCGCCTGCATCAGTTTGGTGCTGCGAACCTGCACGCCCGGCAGGTGGCCGGGAGCCAACTGATATTGCGGCTGCCCGTCCGGCGTCATGCCCACCAACTGATTCTCCAGCGCCTTAAATGACGACGGGCTGAAGACCGCAAGATGATATTTTTTCGCGGCTGCCGGCAATCCGATGCGCCCCGCCTCAGCCGCTAATGCCTGACCATTTTTCTTATCCGCACGATAGGCCGCCAGCAGTTTCGCATCGTGCACCACAGCCGAACGCACCTGCGCCAGCGTCGCAGGATTATGCGCCTTGCTGACCGCAATAACACGATACAGATACATGTTGCCATGCGAATCGGTCAACACCGGGCCGTCATAACCCACCTGCAGATGCAGCAGCAACCCGATATTTTTTGAATGCGGATCCAACGCATGTACCTTCATCGCCAGCACGCTTAATCCTAACGCCTGCGATAATCCGGCCTCCTCCGTTGTGGCATCGCCAATGCCCTTTAAGCCGGCAAGGTCACTGCTGTTCAACCAATGATTCCACCGCCCCACCACCGGCGTATACCCATATTGTTTTCCCAGATCGGCCGCCAGCGTGCTGTAAGACACCCACTTCGCCTGCGGTATGGCGTGATGATAACCGTTAATATCCACCGTGCTCCAGGGCTTATCCGCGATATGCCCCGCCTGATTTAACATGCGATGGAACATCAGGTTCACACGCTTAATAAGTTGCCGCCGGATCAACTTCTGCCGCACCTGATCAAACGTCTTGTACTTGGGTTTAGGCGCGGTCGCCGGTGCCGTGGATGTGTCCGGGGGTGTAATTTCAAAATTATCCAGATTGGCCTTATAATAGGCATACGCCGCTTGAATATCTTTGATCGTGGGTTTGAGTTTGGCTAACACCGCATCGCGATTAAATTTCAGAAATTCAATTTTTACCCGATCCGGGTAACGATACCCAAAGGGGTACCGATGGCCATTAATCACTGGCGGCGGCGTGGAGCTGTCGGCAGTCCACGGCAAGGTGGTCCGATAGGCTGCGAACAGATGTTGCAGTTCTGCCGGTCCGGGCTGCGGCATGGAACCTGCGGTATCCGAAGCGCGCATCCGGGCATAGCGCACCTTTACCGATGTGCCTAGCTCACTGACAAAATGTGCCAGTTGCGGTGCGCTGGGGCGGCACGCTCCACCTATAAAAACCTGCAACTGATCAATCGTGGTTAAATCTTCCAGCGCCTGAACCACATTTGGCTGCGCGAAGTTAGGGTTGTTGGTCAACAATTCGCCGATCTGCTGGCGTAACGTCTTTTGTTTTACCAGCAGGTTAATGTCGCCGATATCTGGAAAAAATCCGGACGCTTGCGCTTCCTGCAGCAGCAGATAAAACTGCACTGCCGCCCGGGTCTCACTGCGCTGGCTAAGCCACATCGGATAAAGGCCCATGTCCGCCAATGCGGGTAAATTACGCAGAACGTGTATGTCAATGCGGGCCTGCGTAAGCTTACCCTTGGTCAAGGGCTGTCCATGAAGCTTACCCAGCACAAACGCATCGCCCGTGCCTCCCATCCCCGATTGATAGGAATAACCCACCAGAAACGTCACCATTAATAGCACACCCAAAACCGCCATCATGGGTTTGCTGTATTTTCGCATTAACTTTGTAGCCATAGGCTCATCACCGCGCAGTAACAATCAACCATCAAACAGACCCGTGAGCATAAACGATTCTCGCCACGGCGTAAATCGCAAGTGGCGCAAACGAGGCACTGCCCCGGGGCAATCGTTGCGGTTCCACAACCAAATATCCGCCCCGCCCCTCCGGCCCCTCTCCCAGTTCCCCGCCGCCACTGAATATACTGATAATACTGCCAATACTGAATATCCTGAAGACTAACTCCCAACTCCTCCTTACTAATCGAAGCCCTGTAACCACCGCGCAAAATAGATTATACTGGCCACATGCCGCCTGGAGAATTTTATGGTCCGTAAGACAATCATCGCCTGTGGCCTGCTTCTCACAACAGCTTTAGCCTCGGCTTTCCCTTTACAGGCCGCTGCCGTTTCCGCCCCGCCCATTGATGCCGGCCCTAATGCCGCTGCCGTGCCCGCCAAAGCAAAATGGATCATCTATCTCAATCTGGATCAGGCCATGAAAAACCCCGCCGCGGCAAAATTACTGGCCAAGTTCCTGCTTATGCGCCCACAAGCCCAAAAGGGCGTTGCCGCGCTGAAAGCCATGGGGCTGAAATTTCCCCAGGATTTTCATGACGTGCTGCTGGCGGGAAGAACCGTTGGCCCCAACCATGGCGTGGCGGTGCTTCATGTGACAAGCAGTCAGCGGCACCTTGAAAAATTCTTCCAATCGCAACACGCTGCCATTACCGTCACGCAGTTAGCTGGTGGCATAGATAAAATCGTTGATAAAAAGGGCCACACGTTTTATGAAGCTTCACCCGCCTCTGACACCTTTGTAGCATCCCGCGCGCAATCATCATTGCGGCGTGAGTTACGGGTGCTGGCGGGAAAATCCGCATCCATGGCTGCCGGCAACCCCCTGTTGGCCGGGGCGCATCCCAGGGGCATCTTGTTTTTGGCGGATACCGAATTGGCTAACCTGCCCAATCGTGGGGGCCGCCGCGGTCCACACTGGCTGAAATCCGTCACCAGCGGCAGGCTGGCCGCCTGGGTAACCAAGGGCCGGCTCAAAGTTTCCGCCCGCATTAACCTCAAAAGCCCTGATACCGCAGCCCAGTCTGTACAAATCGCCCAAGCTTGGCAGGCGGCGATGGACTTGGGGGCCACGAATGCCCATACCAATCCGCGGCAACGATTTATCGCCGGTATCGCAGACCGGTTAAATGTCGGGGCCATCGGCAAAGCCATTCACATTCACTGGTCAATGCCTCTGGCAAAATTGCTTGCCGGACCAAAATCCCAGCCCCCTGCCACTCAATAACTCCCGCAAAAGGAGAAATGATGAATCGCATGGTCAAAATTATCAGTCTTATTCTTTTATCCGCTCTGTGCGCATCGTGCACGTCGCGCATGGCCATGCGGGGGAACTCTCTGCATGCATCGGCGGCAACTTCCCCCGCTCAGCCAGCCAGGCTGGCGCGCGTGGATTTGTTCAACCAGGGGGTGGGCGTGTTTCAATATCAGGGAATGGTGCACGGCACGCAGACGCAAACACTCTCCTTGCGCTCCGGGCAGATCAATGATGTGCTGGGATCGCTGGTATTCCAGGATACCGGCGGCGGCAGTGCCGGTGAGGTGACCTTTCCTGCCGCCGCACCGCTAAGCGTCACGTTGCGGAGCTTCCGGCTGAATATCAACAACAATCCATCGAGACGCCAATTGCTGCAACAACTGCGCGGCGTTTCGCTCACGCTGACATTAAAAAAGCCGACCCATTGCAAAGTTACAGGCAGAATTATCGACTTGCTGCACCGGGGATTTTATATGCCCCCCATAAGCCCCGGTTCCCCCGTAGTCCCAGACAAGGTCGGCCCGGCGATCATCGGCGGTGTCGGCTGGTATATAAATATCTTTTCGCATAACAAGCTGAAACAAATTGCGCTAAGTAATGTGCAGTCCATCCGCATTAACAATCGCCAGTTGCGGGAAAGTCTCAATAAGGCCCTTCAAGCGGTTGCTGATCAACCCAGTAAACACCGTCGGCCCATTACACTATGGTTTAAGGGGCATGGCACCCGGCTGGTGCGATTTGCCTACCTGCTGGAAACCCCCTTGTGGCGTATGACGTACCGCCTGATTCTGCCGCCGCAGGGAAAATCCGCCATGCCAAACAAGCCCGTGCTGCAAGGACTGGCCATTGTCGCCAATCAGACGGATATGAACTGGAACAACGTGCAACTGGATATTCGCGGTGGAGAGCCGCTGTCATTTATTAAAAATTTATATCAACCGCTCTACATGTGGCGGCCCATCGCCCCGGCCCCAGCGGGTACCCGCCTGGTGCCGCAAACATATTCACAGGGTTCCATCTCCGGTGCGTACAATGCACATGCGATGACCAACCAGGGTGCCATCGGCGGAGGAGGCGTATTCGCGTCCCAGCCGGTACAAATGCGACAATTCAACGCCTTAAAGGCCGCTATGGCACGGCCAAATACTGCGTTCATGCCAAGCTCGCAGAAAGCTTTCAATCCGTTGCAGGGGGTCAACGCCATGGCATCCGCCGGGGTGGTGCATCCGGCGTTTGATTATCATGTGAGCCACATCACAGTTCCGCGCCAACAATCCGCTGTCGTACCTGTGCTGGTAACACCCATTGAGGCCCAACGGCTTGATTTATATACGATCGGGCAATCCTCCCCGCATCCCTTTTTGGCGGCCCGCATCACCAATGATACGCATAAATTCCTCCCCTCCGGAATGTTGACGTTT
>DAHXLH010000319.1:0-14201 GCA_027366115.1 Phycisphaerales bacterium | reverse complement strand
GCCAAAGGGGGCAGATAGTTTCCCACAGCTCCAAACAGCGAGAAGAAATTCAGCATCAGTTCAAAGGCGATGATATTGTGAGATTGGCTGTGCACCGGACTCCAGGGGTGCAGCACCGACCCGATCTGATAAATAATCAGTAGCGGAGCAATGAAAATCAGGCATTGCAGAGGCCGATGGCTGCGGTCGAAATATCCTTCACCGGAGCCGAATCGCAACCACTGCGGTTCCTTTCTTGCTTTGCTCATACCAAAACGCCTCGGACCAAACCGGGCGAATCATATACGCCTGCGGCAGTTAGTGAAACTCAATAGGGGTGGAATCCATCAGGTTGGTGGAAGTCGCAACTTTCGCCGATCTGCCAGCATATTATCGCTCGCCTTTGATCGCCGAGGCTGCCAGTGCTGCATCGGCGCGATCTTTCAGCTTGGCTATCGCCTCCATAATTTGCCCTGTGACGTCGGCCAGCACAGCGGGATTTTCGCGTTGCTCAGCCAAACCGTTAAACATCAGCGGAGCGCCATAGAACACCCGTACTTTCGCCGGATGGAGCCAGTCTTTTTTACCGCTCTCGTGCCGTCGTGTACCGGTAATATATACCGGAATGACCGGAGCGCCGGTGCTCAATGCCAGTATCGCCGCCCCATTGTGCCCGCTACGCAACCCGTTGCCGTCGCCAATGGTTCCTTCAGGGAATATCCCCACGACATTCCCCTGTTTCAATTGCTGCACTGCCGTCTGGATACCCGCTGTTTCCGGCGCAGAGGGATCGATGGGGATAAAGCCCAGGGCGGAAAAAAGATATTTCAGTATCGGCAACTCATAAGTTTCACGGGCGATAAGAAACTGCACCAGACGCCGCCGACTTCCGATCCCCACGGCCAGTGGATCCAGTGTACTAGTGTGGTTAGCCGCAACGATGGCCGGACCAGTTACCGGAATGCGGCACGCATTGCCCCGCCGCCAGCGATGAAATAATTCCATGTAAACCGCAGCCAGTCTTCGGGCGACCGCTGAGCCAACAGGAAGTGGCTGGCGACGGTAGTAAATGATTAGCAGGGCCACCCCCAGTATGGTGATTACCACGCCCGTACCAATAATGATATTCATAATATATGAATCGACATTTCTCCAGAACGCGATGGGCACCGTGGGCACAAGCAATCCGAATGTTGTAATGAGATCGCGCGCTCCCATGACTCGCCCGCGGATGTAATCCGGCACCACGCGCTGCAGCAGGGTATCAACGGTGATGAACATGATGGCCCCGAACATCGCCGCCAGGGTCAGCCAGACCAGAAACGTTTCCCAATGGGCGGCCCAGGCCGCCATCAATAATCCAACGCCAATGGCAACGGTTGACCAGCCAATTCCAATTTCCTTGGGAATTCCATTGCGTGCCCGGCTGACCAGAGCAGCCCCGACAATCATACCGATACCGGCAACGCCCAGAAAATAGGCGAAATCACTGTTGGAAAGACCAAAGCGAGCCGTAACAATAGCGGGCATACAGTTAAGTATCACAGCGCTGGCGGTAGTGAACGCCAATTCCAGCAAAATAGCCTGAAGCGGATGTTTGTGGACTTTGAGATAGCCCAAAGCGGTTTTTAATTCCTTCAGCAGACTGTTATGTTTGCCTCCGCGCACCGGTTCGGGCCGATCCATACCGGGACGCATCCGCATGGAAAATACCGCTAACGCCGACAGGCAGTAGGTACCGGCATCCACGTACATGGCTATTTCGAGGCCGAATTTCAGCAATAATCCGCCGAGGATAAATCCCAAAAGTGTGGAAATAGTCCCGGCAACCGAAAGAAAAGAATTGGCCTGCAACAACTCTTTTGGATGTACCAGATTCGGCACAATGGCGGCGCGGGCCGGCGAAAACATTTCGCCAAAGCAGGAGAGAATAATTTCTGATCCAAAGAGCATGACCAGAAGTGCCGGCGCGGAAAGCGAGCTGTGATAGGCCGCCACCAGCAGGACGGTTCGGGCGATAATGACAATGATGCTGCGGACCAGATCGCAGGAAATCATGACCCATCGACGAGGCAGCCGATCGGAAAGAACCCCTCCCAGGGGAGCCAGAAGTAAAAACGGTAAAAACATGGCTAAGTTAAGCTGTGCGGCGTGCTGGGCGGATTCCACGTGGCGTTTGAGTACCACGTAGCAAAGCAGTTCCAGCATCACGAGAAAATGGACCCGGTCCCCAATGACGGAAACAACATAGCCACTCATTAATAGAAAAAAATTACGGTTGCGCAGCAGGGGTGGAAATTCCTGCAATAGCGGTGTATCCGCCGAGATACTTTGAACTGCGTTTTGCGACATTACCTCTCCGCGCTTGCAGGGAAAGCCCTGCGCTGCACATTAACAATCATGATTGTGAACTCTACCGCCCGTCGACGCAAGGCCACGACATACTTAGCCTAACGCGCCGCAGCCATAGATGATGCGGGCAATAATAAATTTTGACAAATCTATTCCTTCGCCCCTTACCCGTTCGATCCAAACGCTGAACGTCTGCTTCACGGAAAGGTCGTTATATCCCGGTTATTTTCTTCCGCAGCCCTGACGCAGTAGAATATCTTGAGCGATAGTGGTGATGAAATAATTAAGTTGGGGAACAATATCATGGCCGAGCCTCCACAACCTGACGTTCCACTGTCGGCTTCGGCGGCCCCATTGTCAGCAATCAGCTTGACGGAGCAAATTCGGCGCGGGCGAATGCTTTTTATCGCCATGGCGGTGGCGTATACTCTGGGCAACTTTAATGATAACTTCAATAAGCAAGCGGTGAGCCTGCTGGCTCTTAGCCACCATCATACGGGCTTGCCCGGCCTGATTACCATTTTGTTTACCGCGCCATTTCTGCTTTTTTATGCGGTGGCGGGTTGGATGGCGGATCGGTTTCCCCGGCGCAGAGTCATTATTGCCGCAAAGGTCATGGAACTGATCTTTTTGAGCTTGGGCGGCCTAGGTATTATGACGTTGAATTGGCCGCTAATTGTGGGAGTTATTTTTTTGATGGCTGTGCAGGCCACGATTTTCGGGCCCGCTTTAAACGGGTGCATCCCCGATGTGTATCCACAAAGCTACGTGGTCCATGCCAATGCCAGACTCATGTCGGCCACGACCGCTGGAATTTTGTTAGGGGTTGTCGCGGCAGGACTGACTCTCAATTTGACGGGGACAGTTTATGGATTGCCCCTGGGGCGACTGGTCGCGGCGTCCTCGCTGGTGGTGGTGTCCCTTATTGGGCTGCTCGTGAGTTTTGGGGTTCCCTATCGACCGGCGGCTAACCCCAGAGAGCCTTTCCCGTGGACCGGCCCGCTAAGTTCCTTAAAAGATTTGTGGGATTTACGAAGGGATGGCCTGCTGGCGGCGGCCGTAATCGTTTACGGCTATTTTTGGTTCATTGCAGGCTTACAGATTCTTTTTATCAACAAAATGGGCAAGGTGCAATTTGGACTAAACGATGCCACGACCAGTTATCTGGCTCTGGCGGAAATGTTGGGCGTGGCCATTGGGTCCCTGGCGGCGGGGAAAATAATTGCCAGAGACAACGGTTTGTGGATTACACCCGGAGCAACGGCCACAATGGCCGTGTTTTTGGGCCTCTCTGGATTGGCTCCAGCTTTTCCGGGGCCTGGTAAAATTATATTTCTGCTATCCATGTTGGCCTGCGCCGGTCTGGCGGGCGGACTTATGATGGTACCGCTGGGAAGTTTTTTTCAGACCAGACCCACCCCCGAAAAGCGAGGTCGCGTGATTGCCGCCGCCGGATTTGCCGCTTCCACGGGCCTCCTGGTGGCCGGAATTATTTATATTCCTCTGCAAAACTATGTGCAGTCATCTACCGTTTTCATACTCTTGCTCTATTGGGCCTACTGACGCTACCGACAGCCATGATGATCACTCCCATCTTTAAGCGGCGTAAGCCTAATCAATAAATATTATTCCATTATGACATAGATATTTATACAGGGAGGTGCCATGGTGACTGGGCGCAACTCAGTCGCTGCGGGGCTTTCTTCCTCGTCACTGCCTGTCCGGGAAATATTGCCAAGGTGCTTCCGGCGGCCCTTGTGAATGCACGATAGCTCAAGTCTTATCAGCTTGACCGTCGATGGGCTGAGAGGAGATCGGTTCTTGTGATCACGCCGAGAACATGATCTCGGTTATTCGGATCGGTGACAATCAGGTGGCCTATGTTGTAGCGCGACATGAGATTATCCGCCAGCCGTAGCGGGCTGTCCGGCTCAATGATCACGGCTTGGCGCTTGATTAAATTCCGCACCGTGCCTGTCGGATTTTCGCGCGTGTCGAGAATTTCACGATAAGACAGCACGCCGATAAGTTTTTGCTCATCGTCGATCACGGGAAATTCGTGGTGGCGCAGTACCGACCATTTCGCATAAATAATCTCGCGCGTTTCCGCGATGGATTTTGAGGCGTCAAGGCATACGGCCTGCCGGGTATAAGCATCGCGTACAAAAAGGCGATCAAGAAAATCTGTGGAGTATTCCGTCTGCACGCGGATGCCCCGACGGGCGATTTTTTCGGTCATGATGGTGTCGCGCATCAGCAGGCAGGAAACCAGAAAGGCGGTGGTGCAACCGGCCAGCAAGGGCAGCAATCCATGCGGCTGCATGGTGGTTTCGAAAGCAAACACCATGGAGGTAAGCAAGGCTCGCGATGCACCGGTAAATAGTGCCGCCATGCCCACCAGTGCGGCCACGCGCACATCCACGCCCGCACCCGGAAACAGATGCACCGCCGCCATGCCCAATAACAGACCCAAAGCACTTCCCAGCGTGAACAACGGTGCCAGCGTACCGCCCGATGTACCGCTGCCCAGCGCCACGGTCCACGAAATCCACTTCAGAATCAAAAGCATTAAAATGGCTTTGAGAGCCATGCCTCCGGTCAGCAGGTGCGAGATATTGTCATAGCCAACACCCATGGTGTGATTATCAAAGTACCCGCAGACACCCACAACGACGGCCCCCATCGCGGGCCACCACATCCAATGCACATGGCTGTATTTTTCAAAGCCATCTTCCACCAGATACAATAATCGCGTGACACCGGCCGCCGCCACGCCTGCAAATAAGCCAATGACGGCATAAATCACCAGCGACCAGTGTTCCGCGGGGCCTACATTGGGCATCGCGAAAATGGGTTTGTCACCCATGAATATGATCCGCAAACCCGCGGCGGTGGCACTGGCTAAAGCCACGGGGACCAGAGATCGGGCGCGAAATTCAAATAACAGCAATTCAACCGCCAGCAGGACTGCGGATACCGGAGAGCCGAATGTTGCGGCCATGCCCGCGGCCGCACCGGCAGAAAGCAGAATTTTGCGTTCATCGGCCGTGATATGCAGAATCTGCCCCACCAATGAGCCAAAGGCCCCGCCCGTTGCGATGATAGGTCCCTCGGCACCGAATGGGCCGCCGGTGCCGATGCTGATAGCCGCAGAAAGAGGCTTCAGCAATGTGATGCGCTTGGGAATGCGGCTCTGATTGGTCAGAATGGTTTCCATGGCTTCAGGAATGCCATGGCCGCGGATACCGGCATGGCCAAAGCGGGCCATAAAACCCACCACAACAGCACCTGCAATCGGCACCGCGATAATCCATATTCCCAAGTGGGCGGATGTCGGGTCGGCAAACGAGAAGGAGAATCGACCGTAAAAGCAGAGATTGGTCAGCAGGCCGATCAAGCGTAATAGCGCGATGGCAGCCATGGCAGCCACCGCGCCAATCAGAATTGCCAGCCCCGCCAACCGCCACACTTCGCGCCCAAACAGCGTGGCGTGGGCAGTCATTTGTTCATATTCCATGACCGGGCCAAGCGACGGCGAAACCCCGACACCTTCAGTGGTAGACCCGCGATCTTCTGGTGATTGCACAGCTTGAATTTCCTCCGAAACAACATTACATCTGCCCGACGTTTTTCACCGCAACATGTCGCGGTAAAGAGGCTCCCATTTTTAGGGGGCCCGTGCGTGCCCAAGCCGGCGCTCCATCCTGCCGCGACCTTAGGAAGTTTGCTCGGTTACTCTGCCGGGCCGGTCAGCAGATTATGCTGCCTCATGGCGGCATCCAATACGCCATTGATAAAAGCGGAACTGTCTTCGGTGGAATATTCTTTGGCCATGTTGATGGCTTCATCAACTACTACCTTGCCAGGCGTGTCGGACTCATGCGTGAGTTCCCATAGCGCTAGCCGCAGAATATTGCGGTCCACTGCCGCCAGACGGGTAATCGTCCAGCGGGGAATCAGCCGCGACGCCCACTGGTCCGCGTCGTTGCGATAGTCCCAGGCACCGCAGGCCATGCGCGTGGCAAGCTGCCGCACATCATTGTCATCGGTGGCCTGATTAATAAAGGTCGGCAGCATTTGCGCGATAAAGGCGTCGCCTTGCACCTCCGCCTGGTAAATGGCCTGAAGGGCAATGCGGCGGGAGGTAGATCGCTTTTGATTGGTTATATTCACACTATTTCCTGCTATACGTTCTTTGCGGGCGGCAACTGCTGCAGCACTGCGGCCATTTCCATGGCAGCGCATGCGGCGTTCCAGCCGGTGTTGCCCATTTTTAATCCAGCGCGATCCATGGCCTGTTCGACGGTATCGGCGGTGATGATGCCAAAAATGGCGGGTATTCCGGTGGCTGGTCCAATTTCCGCAATGCCGCGGGCGGCCTGTTGGGCGACGTGGTCAAAATGAGCAGTTTGGCCGCGGATGATGCATCCCAGGCAGATAATAGCGGTAAATTTTCCACTTTTAGCCAACCGGGTGGCGACTGTTGGAATTTCAAAGCTGCCCGGTACCGAGATTTTGGTAATCTGTTTTTCTGTTGCGCCATGGCGTAAAAGTGCTTCAACAGCGCCATCCGCGAGCCGGGCCGTGATTAAACCATTGAATTCAGCGGTGATAATGGCATAATGCTGCTGCGGTTGAACAGACAATTGACCATGCACTTGGGAAATCATAGGAACAACTCCACCAAAACAAGTCAGTTAGTGTAGCGGTTTGGCAAAAGACAGTCCAACTCAAGATCAGGCTTCGGGTTAAAAGGTCTAATAAAGGCGGCCGGCGCTTTCGAAGCCGGCCAAAAATGGCCTTTTCGTCGGCCAAAGAAGAAAAAATAAAATTTTTCGATTTTTTATTTGACAAGGAATATTGATGGGGTTATACTCAATCAATGGAGTAGGTCTGAAGGTGAGGGTTTGACAGCAAAGATCTGTAGGGCCTTCAAAAAATAATAAAGTAGCAAATTCAGCAAAAACTGCTCGATTATTAGTTTTTGCCGTAGTTTGTATATTTTTTGTATATCGCAGGTAGGAGCGCGCAGGTTGTTGTTGTCAACAAACCGCTTTTGATCTGGATTGTCATTATTTTTTATGGGAGACCTTACTATGAAGACCGCAACACTATTCGGAATCGCCGCGATGGGCTTAACGACGTTTGGGGTCGCTGGTGCTTTTGCTACGCCTACCTTGAGGATAACCACACCCAGTGGAACAACCACCGAAGCGTTCGCAAATGTATCCGCCTACTTTGGTGCCGGCGCTTACGCAGCTTTGCCTGGAAGCTTCGGCGGCTTTTCCTGGGGCGGCATTGTAGAGCAAATTGGATCATCCCAGGTAACCACCAGCCTGACCTCGGTTACTACTACCAATAGCGGCAACAACACGATCACCTTTGCGGTTTCCGACAGCGGAATATCTGGCACCGGTATCGTTTCGATGCAGTCTTCCGGCGGTGTAACGGCAACGGGCGCGACTTCTTTACAAACCGCGGACTTGAAGGGTTCTGTCTATTCCACCAGTTCGACGTTGCTTGGGTCAGACGACTCCGGCAGCCTTTCCATGAACTCCGCCACTAATCCGGTGACTCCTTCTTCTTCCGTTCCATTTAATTCCCCCGGCATGAATTTGACTAGTTCCAGCATTACTTTAACTGTTACCAATTCATTGGCTCTTACCCTTGCCCCCGGTTCTTCGCTAACGGGCGGTCTTCTGACCACAAACTTGGACACGACTGCGGTTACCACCCCCGAACCGGCAACATTAGGATTGTTTGCGGTTGGCGGATTAGCCTTGCTGGCGGTTGGACGCCGCAACAAATTGCGATCTTGATATAATATGACGGACAAAATAATTAACCATGAACGCGAATTTAATTTATTAAAAAGTGATTAATTATGTCGTAAAAAAAACTTTAACATTTTGTTAATTATTTCTTGACTTAGCGCTGTTATAGGGGTATATTATATTTAGGTCTTGGAGAGACTTGAACGAAATTTTTGGTTTCGGCGTGTTTCCATCAAGGCGGCGATGTAGATGATTTCAGTCTGTCGCATGTAGAAGCAAAAATATGATCATAGGTATCTAGCCCATTGTAGTTCGGTGAGCGGCCAATGATCTGAAGTTTTTATCTCGATCCTTTTATTTTGGAGATGGCTATGAGAAAGTCAGCATTGTTCGGAATGGCAGCATTGGGCATGGCGGCAGTTGGTGTTCCTCATGCATTTGCTACTATTGAAGTAACCCTCAATGGACACGTCATCGGACTGGCGTCCCCGAATTCCTTTGCCAGTTCAAGCAGCTACGGCGGATTTTCCTGGAGCGGACTGAATGCTACCGAATCCGTTACCAGTTCGGGGGCTTATCAGTTCAGCTTTACGATCACCGGCCTAACCAGTTCCAATTCGGGTACAAACACCGCGAACATTCAGGCATGGGATAACAGTATTACGCTTCCAACGCACATGGGTATAAACCAAATCCAGGGAGACGTTTCCGCGAATGTCACGGGCGGAACCAGTTCAGAGTCTCTAACATCTGGCGGCCAGTTGAATCCCGCGACCAGCGGCGGATCTACAACGCTGCCGACTATCAACTTCGTTAGCAATCAAAATTTGCAGGCGTACAGCGGAACAGGTCCCATGGTGGCAACAACCGCAGCCAACAACATGGGAACCATTGAATTGCTGACTTCTGACTCTGTTGCGCTGGCCCCCTCAACAATGGTCAACAGTATTAATTCCGTTATCATCGCTTCGACAACTGCGGTGACTACGCCGGAACCCGCTACCTTGGCTCTTTTTGCTCTTGGTGGATTAGCCCTGCTTGTCGGTGCTCGCCGCCGCGGAAACAAGGCTTAAATCATTCTGGCTGACGCAAAGCTACTAAAACCAAAAAGACCGCCGCATAATTGTGGCGGTCTTTTTTTTATGTATTGTATGACTTGTTTCGTGTGACAGGCTTCATTTATCTTCTGGGCCAATATCGCGCGGAGGCTCGATAGCAGATAGTCCCACTTCATCCAAATTGCGGTGCCCGACAACTGTGCCGTCATCAAGCGCGTTGCGCTGCACAATTTTGAGCCGGGCAAAGAGCTTTTTCAAATCAAGAATGTTTCCCCATGTAAACCACACGGTAACGGTAACACCGATGAAAAATTCAATGAACACATATCCCACGTAACTGAAGTTTACCCACCAATGCGTAGGCCATGGATGGATAATATTCCATATCACAATAACAACAAATGCCACGAACCAGCCAAACCGATAGATAAACAGGCTCCAAGAGATTGCCAGATCACTGGTTGTAAAATCCTGCGTGATGCCCATCAGGGCCTTTATGGATATCTTCCGGGGAATTAATGCCTTCATCGCGGCCTCTTCCGGACTGGCATATTGCCCCCTGTGCAGCATCTGATCAAGATTAAACGGCTGCCGATACGTCAGGATCGACAAGCCAAGATAAAAGCCGATGGCGGTCAGAATTGAAAAAAACCAGATCCAGTTGCTGTTAAACGGAAAGCGATCCGGGCGTATACTCCAGTTTAATTGCGGCACATGCGCGGAGATGGCCGCAAGTACGCCGCTGAAGCCATGAAGAAACTGCGGATGATTGTGGAGCAACCAGGGGTACAAAAACGGCTCCCATGATCGCTGGAGAATAAAACCGCCAATCGTTACCAGTAGCCCGCTGACCATGGCCCCCCAAGCTCCGGCGGCGGTGCCGCGCTTCCAGTAAAAGCCGCCGATGATGGTGGCTCCGGCTCCGGAAAAAATGGCTGCGGCCAAGGCGAGGAACATCATGATGTACTGTGTTTGCGGGAAGAATGCGCTAAATAGAAATGCGAACACCGCCACGCCCACCACTGCCGTGCGCAAGGCAAACAGATGCTGCCGAGTTTCCATCGGGCGCTTTCGCAGCGGCACGACAACATCCTGAATAAATATGCTGCCCCAGGAGTGCATCATGGTGACATCAGTGGAGATCTGCGCAAAGAGCATGATCGCGGCGAACATCCCTTTTACCCCGATCGGCAGCATCAGGCTCAATGCCACCGGCCCAACCAGCTGCGCGCGAATCGCGGGATTATGCACAGAATGCAGAATGGCCATGACTTTTCCCGCCCCCGCCGAATACATTGAATAATGCAGAAAACAGAAGGCGCACATGGCGGTAACGGTCAGCAACAGTGTGCGGGCCTCGTTGCGCCAAGGTCCCAGAATGGCACCCATTTTCTGTTCATGGGCATTAATCGCGGCGGACCGGAAACCGTAGCCCGCCTGCTGACTTTGCCATCCGTAGGCAAAACCAAAAATCTGAATCGCCATGTACCAGAAATTGAAACTGCCAATCTTCGATTCATCAAACGGATTGAACATGGATTCGCCGGCGGGCCGCTGTAACATGCTGTGCGCCACACTTGACCAATGGAAGGTCATCAGCAGGACCACCACGACCACGATATAAAATATCATGGAAATAAAACCCGCGAGGCTGTCAACGACCATGGCGGTGAGTTGCCCCCCCATGGCCGTCAATACTACCCCAGGCGTCAGGAGAACGACCATCATAAATAAAAAGCTGGGAACCGCATGGCCAAAAATATGTACCACCGGTGGCAACCCGCAATAATAAATAAAGAAGCGAGCCCCCACTGCGGGATAAATTCCATAAGCCACAATTCCGGATAGAAAAGCCAGTGAACCGGCGAACACGCGAAATGATTTGGAATACCGAATTTCAAAAAACTGGCCCAGGGTCATCACCCGGCTTTCGCGGTACCGGTAAATAATAAATCCTGACAGGAGGATAAAAAGCCAGACCGCGTTGTTGGCCAAGATCCAAAAGTTATAGGCGGCAAACCCGGATACGAAGAAAATCTCAAATTGCCCGATGACATTGGTAATTCCAAAAACGGCCTCATTACTGGCGGTAGCTACCAGATATCGCCCGGCCACGCGGCTGGCGGACATAAAATCCGCAACGCTGCGCGTATATTTCTGGGTTTTAACGCCGATGATTGCGGTAATCAGTACCGGCACTGCCAGCATGATCCAGTCCAGCATTGACATACCCAGCACCTCGAAGCGCAAAATAGGCGTTACTGTTCGCCCGATTTCAGCGACAAATATACAAAACCGCCTTAAGAATATGAATCTTTAACACACCGTGCCAATTATTGCAATAAACTTGCAGAAAATTATTGTGCAAGCTTTTCCGGGGCTAGCCGGGGCCGCCACGTTGAGCCGATGGGCGTGTCTTTAACTTCCACGCCCAGCGACAGGAGTTGTTTTCTTAGCAGGTCGGCGGCACCGAAATCTTTTTGCCGCCGAGCCGCGACGCGCTGCTGCATAAGTTGCATAACCTGCCTTTTCGTGTCCTCGGGCACGTCCTGCAACTCAACAAAAATAACCCTTAGCACATGATCTACCTTTTTAAGGCTCTGCAATGCCGACCGGGCCTGCGGGTAGGCGAGTTTTTTTTGTTTATGTAAACCGTTGGTCCAGGTAAATAAGGCGGCCAACGCGCCGGAAACGTTCAGATCATCATCCATAGCGGAATTAAATTCCGCCAGCATTTGCCGATCCGCCGGTTCCAACGCCGGCTCATGCGCCGCCTCGGTGCGGGCACCGGGCGCGGCAAAATCTCCGTCGCCGGCGGCTTCATCCACTGCAGCTACCGCAGCCGTCAATTTTTCCGCAAAGTCCCGCAAGGTTGTAATTGCCGCCGCAGCCTCATAAAGACTTTGAATCGTGAAATTTAACGGCTCTCTGTAGCGCGTACTGATAAGCCCCCACCGGATCACCACCGGATCGAAGCCTTTGGCCATGAGATCACGAATGGTAAAAAAATTCCCCTTGGACTTGGACATTTTTTCGCCATTGACCATCAAATGGCGCGTATGCATCCAATATTTCACAAACGGCTTTCCTGTAGCCCCTTCCGACTGGGCAATTTCGCATTCATGGTGCGGATGAATATTGTCTTCACCGCCGGTGTGCAGATCAAACGACGGCCCGAGCGCACGCATTGACATGGAGCTGCATTCAATATGCCAGCCGGGATATCCGTCGCCCCAGGGGCTGGGCCATCGCATGAGGTGATGTGTATCGGGCTTCCAGAGGAAAAAATCCGCAGGGTGCTTCTTGGCGGCCTGCTCATTGGTTCTGCCGCCAGCTCCGTGTGATAACTGTTCCAAAGAATTACCGGAAAGCTCACCATACGCCGGGAAGCTATGGACATCATAGTAAACCACGCCGTCGGTGCCGACATAGGCATGCCCGCGGTTGATTAACAACTGGATCATGTCAATAAATTCTGAAATATGCCGGGTGGGCCGGGGAATAATTTTCTCTTTTGATTCTTCGGTTGTGGCCGCGTCATAATCCGCTACTACGCCCAATCCCAGCAGACGGGCGTCGTGCAGAAATGCGTCTGCAAAATAATCCGCCACAGCAAAGGGATCATTGGGGTTTTCAATCAAGGCTTTCCCCGCTTTTTTGTTTTCCTTCATTTTCTCCACTGCCACTTCCAGCTTATCGCGGCCCGCCCCGTCGGCGAGTTGGTCGTCGGTCATGTGGCCGACATCAGTCATGTTCATCACATGGGTTACCTGTGCGCCGCGTAATTCAAGATAGCGTCGCAGCACGTCGGAAAATAAAAAGGCGCGAAAATTGCCGATGTGCGCGTAGTCGTACACCGTGGGGCCGCAACTATAAATGCCGATCTGGCTGCCGGAAATTGGGTCTGCCGAGTCGGGGCCGGGATGCAGGGGAATAAAATCTTCAAGCCGATGATGCAAGGTGTTGTATAAGCGAGTGGGCATAGAGTTGAAACGTTCCTTTCGCCGATAACAGCATAATTCTACAACGCATTCTATGCGGTTGTGATGAAATTAGAAAATCCATTCATCACCCGGGAGCCTATCTGAGCAATCCAATGGGCGAGATGACCGTGCATTCCGCTCAAACAGCCATTTCAACGGGCCCCAGGCACATGGTAGTGCGGACGATCGGCGGCTTTCAAGGCCCGTGCCAGGAGTTTATACGCCGATTTATGATTGGGGCTTAAGGCAATAACTGTGCGAAACTGCTTAGCGGCCTGATTGGGATGGCCATGATTCAACAGATCAACGCCATAAAAATAATGCGCCTGGGCCAGTTGCGGATTAAGCTCCAACGCCTGCCGGTAGAGCGTGATGGCCTGCCGCCAATGTCCGGATTTGTCCAGTAGAACCGCCAAATTATATCGCGCATCGACGTTGTGCGGATTCCAGGCAATGGCGTCACGGTACGCCTTGTCGGCAAGGGAGGTATTACCCAAATGGCTTTGCGTCACGCCATACGCCAGATACAGTCTGCTCGAACCGGGCATCAACGCGATCCCCCGTTGCAAGTCTTTACCTGCCATAGTCCAGTTTCCCTGCTGCTCATAGCAATAAGCCAATTTGACAATTGCCTTGGCCTGATAAGAATCCACCATGAGGGACGCCCGCAGATAGGGCATGGCCGATTTAACGTCATGCATTTTCTCCAAATACAGCGACCCCAACAGATAATTGGCCAGTGGATCTTTGCCGCCTGTCAATTTCAGGGCGGTCTGACAATTGGCCACTTCCTGTTTGAAGTGTCCGTGGGCTTTGTCATGCAGGGCTAGCGTTTCATACGCCTTAAAGCACTGTTTATCATATTTCAGTTCATGCACCCATATTTCAACGGGTGGAATATAATTCAGACATTGGGAATAGCTCACCGCGCCCAGCACCAGCAGCACGACCGCGGAGACTCCAACGGCCAGTGTGTTCTTATAACCGATGACTGCAGCCTGTGATGCTGCCGACTGCGTGATGCCCGGATCCCCAGTTGTTCCAACCGATTGCAG
>DAHXLH010000311.1:0-5107 GCA_027366115.1 Phycisphaerales bacterium | reverse complement strand
TGACTGGTGCGATAGCGCCGCAGCCCAGGCGAATGGACAAATAACGCCTTCGCGTGCATAGGTAGGGCGGTTCTATCAAGCCGATGTGACCGGGGAAGCTGTTAGGCGGAGCGGGTAAAACCGACTCTTTACATTATTATAGAACGCGAAACATATTTCGGAGGCTTTATGCTCAAATCGCTCTCTACCCAACGGGCGCAACAGATGTGTTCCAACTTGTCGGGAAATTCAGTCCCGCTGCCTGGTGCCGCCATTGGGCAACAGGCAAAGAGAACTCGGTTGTTCCAGCGCCTGATCGGGGGTGCCGCCCTGGCTGCAGCGTTGCTGATTACCGCCGCGCCAGCCCATCAGGCTCAAGCGCAGCAGGCCTCTGCCGCCATGATGGCCGCCAAGCCTTCGGCTAAATTGATTAATGACGCCGATCTATTTTTGCACTATTCCCTTTTAGGCAAGGAAAAACTCGCGCAAGACTGTGGCAAGGCATTCTTAAAGGCCAGCCCATCACCGGTTGTCGCGCTGCGGGCGTTTGATGCGGCCGCCAATGGGCGCAATGTTTCGGAAATTCTCATTGGCAATCAGCAGAATAAACCACTGAAAAAGGTTTCCGCAGCCATATCGGCATTGATACAAAAGGGTCACCTGATGGTGGCGCGCAATCCGGCGCGTATCATCGCGGCGATCAAGGTGATGGTAAATAGTCCGCGGGCGTATGTCGTTTCCCGTCAGCGATTGTATGCGGCGGGTGAATTTTCCGTGCCGTTCTTTATCCACTTTCTCAACAGCCCGTCGCACGCCAACTATGGCCCCACGATCGTGCAAATGATGAGCGATATTGGCAAGTCGCTTTTGAACCCATTGGTACGGCAACTCGCGACGCCGTCCACCCCGGAAAAGATTCAGATTGTTCAGGTGCTGGGTAACATCGGTTATCCGCAGGCGTTGCCGTATCTGGTACAAATTGCCAGCGATAAAAATACCCCGCCTGATCTGCAAAAAGCGGCGCGAACCGCCATTTCCAAGATTGATCCCACGGGACGCTTTAATCACCTTTCGGCTGCGGAATTGTATCTCTGGCTGGCTGAAAGTTATTATCACAACGAGCCGTCCGTGGCCGCCAATAATCCCAATGAGGCCACCAACCCGGTCTGGTATTATGACCAGGGCCTTAATGATGTTATCGGTGTACCCGTGCCAACGCCGATCTGGAAAGATATTGAAACCATGCGTGCCTGCGAGGCGGTGCTGAAGCTTGACCCCAAAAACTCCGCGGCCATCAGCCTTTGGCTGGCTGCTGACTTGCGACGCGAAGTGGATCTGCCGGCTGGAGCCAAGGATCCGACGCTCAAGCCTGGCATGCCCAACGCTCATTATTACGCGGTTGCCGCCGGCCCGCGCTATCTTAATCCTGTGTTGAATCTTGCTTTAGGCGCAGATAACAGCCCGCTGGTGCTAAAGACGCTTATGGCGTTGCAGCAGACTGGCGGTGTGGATGGTCTGGTGGGCAAAGGGAAAGCGCCGTCGCCGTTAATTCAGGCTCTGGCGTACCCAGACCCAGCAGTTCGATTTGAAGCCGCCAGTGCTTTGGCCCGGGCCAATCCCGCCAAAGCGTTCACCGGTTCAGATGAAGTCATTCCAACGCTGGCCCAGGCCATCGCACAGTCCACCAAGCCGGTGCTGTTGCTGGTGGATTCTGAGATTCAAGTCCGGAACGAGATGAAGGCCCGTCTGCGAGCCAATTATCGCGTCATTGGCGCGGCCTCTGTGGCCCAGGCGGTCACGGAATCCATGGGCGTGCCCTACATCGGCCTGGTGATCGTGCCCGGCGGGGCGGCGGTGGCACAATATCAGCAATATGCCGCCACTGATTACCGCCTGCGGTCCACCCCGGTTCTGGTCATGGGATCCGCCTCTGATCTGCCGAAGCTGCATGCACAATTTGTTAATGATCCCACCATCGGAGAAATCCCGACTGGGGCCACGGCAAGTTCCATCGGTCAGGCCCATACCGAGATCTTAACACGCTTGGGCAGTAAGCCCATCAGCAGCAAGGAATCGGTGCAGTTCGCGGTAACCGCGGCGCATGAATTAAAGCTTATGGCTATGAACCGCTCCTGCCTTTACGATGTGAGCCGCGCGATACCGGCTCTGAAACTGGCGCTGCAATCGCAAAACAATAATGTGATTATTGCCGTAGCGGGAACGTTAGGGCAAATTCGTAATCCGGAGGCCCAGCGGATTCTGGCGCATGCGGCTTTGAACGGCCAGTCAACTCCTGAAAGCGTCCGCTACGCTTTTTATAGGAGCTTGGCCCAGTCGGCCCGTAACTTGGGCAACCATCTGGGCCGTTCGCAAATTGACAGCTTGATCCATGAGGTGTCGCATGAAACCAATGCGAAGGTACGCTCGGCCGCCGCGGCAACACTCGGTGCCTTGAATGTGGCCAGCAATCAGGCATCCAAGCTGATACTCAAGCAGGCGAGCATGAAGTAATTCCGGCGCCTGATCCGGTGGTTGATTCCGCGTATTTAATACGATACGGTCATGAAAAGCGGAGCGGCGTTGGGGTTGTAGTGCGATGGGCCTTGCAGGAGTGCCTGCACGCTGGCCGGGGCAATGACAATGACTTTGTTGCCCACCTGACTGATGCTGGCTTTGCCCCCATGATTCAACCATATCTTCGGCTCAACATGATTGGTGATCAGTTGCACAATATTGCTTTCGATATCGCGATGCTTATTTTGCCTGCTGGAATGTTTCCGGGCATCGTTGGTGCCCGCCGCGGATTGCCGCGATTTTCTCGTTTGGGCTTTTCTCTTTTCAAATGATTTGGGATTTATATAACGCGGAAGATTGGCGATTAAATCCTCCAGCCAATAGGTTCGCATGATCAAATGGTGATTATCCGCAGCTTGGGTATTGACAAAAATGACATTCTGATCGGCGGAAATCACCATGTGAATGTGCGGTGCGTATTTTTTGAGTACGGCCACAAGATCTAATTTATATCCCTGCCTGGGCAACGCCAGCGTGACGCGGCGGTTGGCCTTAATGCCCGCCTGGGCCATCGCGGCCCAGCCTGCGGCAACGTTGGTGTTGGTTAAATCGCTGAACGTGTTAAGCATATCTGAAAGTGTTTTGTGATGAAACATGACGGGTGGCAAGGTGTGCTTCAGCAGGGATGGATCGTTGAGCACAAAAATAACGCGCCCGATTTGCGCTGGCCGGTAATTTCGGTCTTTTGTCAACGGGGCATCCGGTCGTGTTGTCGGCGAAGATGTTGGACTGGCGGTAACGCTAGCGGCCGTTTTTGCCCCGGCATATACGCTCTGGGGAATTCCCATCAGCGTAGCGCCTATCGCCGTCGCAAAAATAGCTTGCAAAACTGGTGTAAAGATATTCACCACCGGATCGCCAAAAAAAGCCTGGGAGAGACACAGCGTTCCTCACACAGCCGCCGGCTCCGCCGGCGGTGCGGTGCGACAGTGCCGCGCAGATCGGGAATGTATTCAGGCGATTTAATTGCTTCCGCTGATCATCTGCTGAATATAAACTGGAGCGCTGACCACAAGTTCGCGATTAAAATAAATAATCGTCGCCGGCCCGCCGTTGGACGTCCAGATATTGGGCTGAACTGTACCCTCAATAAGCGCTACCAGCGCCTGCGCCCGCTGGGTGGTGCTTTGCGTTGGGGTATTGGTGCCGCCGGCTCCGCCGCCGCTGCCGCTGAATAAATTAGAACTTCCCGATCCACCGCCACCGCCGCTGGACCCGCTGCTGACTTGCACGCCGCTGGTACTGCTTTGATTCTGCAAATTAAACGTTGGTGCGGTAAAATTTGGAACAGTCATAACCAGATCACCCACCGGATAAACATTTGTTACCAAGTGGGTGTTAGCCTCCTGACGTGTGGTGATGGTCAAGACGTTCTGGCTGACATAATCCACCAGACCCGCACTGGGGGACGCTTCCTCCAGCATGACGGATAAAATTTTCCGCATGGAGACATTCCGTAGATGCAGGGTAATGGGAGTAATATTGGCAATGCCGGCACCTTCCAGTGCGTTCCAGTTCACAAATATATTCGCACCGGTCATGTTGCGCAGATATTGCACAGCATCGCGCATGGGCACGGCGTGCATGACGGTGTTGGGTAATACCATATTCATCAGGGTGGCCGTTGATACTCCCTGCCGGGCGGCCGAAGCCTTGGGTGTTGCAACGCCCCAAGCCGTTGCCATTACCGCCGCAACACAAGTTGCCACCAACCATTTGCCGATTTGTCTGCGGTCTGAAAAATGCGTCATGATCAGACTCCTGAATAAAGTTAACCGTAGGCCTGTAGGGTATTATATACGGTATGATAATACGAAGTAAAGAAAATTCCGGATGCTGTTGGTGAGGCGTCCGCCGGATTTGCTTTGGAGAAATTATGCCGGTTCGCGAATTATCCGTGCTCGATTCCCATTATATGGCCATGGCCCTGCGCTTAGCGGCGCGGGGGCGCGGGCTGGTAGAGCCTAATCCCATAGTGGGGGCGGTGTTGGTGCGGAATGCCACTGTCATTGGGCAAGGCTGGCATCAGATTTTTGGCGGCCCACATGCGGAAATAAACGCGCTGGCCAATGTCGCGGCGGCCCCGCGTAAAGCCACGCTTTATGTTACTTTGGAACCCTGCTGCCACACCGGCAAGACCGGCCCTTGCACGCAGGCTATTATTGCGGCGGGAATTAAACGCGTTGTTGTAGCTATGCAGGATCCTAATGCTCTGGTATGCGGCAAGGGAATTGCCGAGTTACGTCAGGCGGGAATTCATGTGGACCTTGGCACATTAGAGGCCCAGGCCAGGGAGTTAAACCGCCCCTTTATAAAGTGGATCACCACGCAGCAGCCCTATGTTATTGCCAAATGGGCCCAGACACTCGACGGCTGTGTTGCAGACCGCAACGGCAAATCGCAATGGATCAGTTCGCCGGAATCACGCGAACTGGTGCATCAACTCCGGGGCCGGGTCGATGGCATCATGGTAGGCATTGCCACCGCGGTTGCGGATGATCCGCTGCTCACCGCCCGGCCTGCCAAGGGGCCGGTTTGCCGCACGGCAACGCGC
>DAHXLH010000297.1:0-19527 GCA_027366115.1 Phycisphaerales bacterium | reverse complement strand
GCACTTTATGAGCAGATTATTCATTTAGCTCAGGACGCCGAACCGGGTTCGGAAAATCTTTTCTTTCTCCCGTATCTTACCGGCGAGCGATGTCCGCATCCTGATCCGCATGCCCGCACCTGGGTAATTACAATGCCCATGCTTCGCATGATATCCACCTGCTCGCGCATGCCCATGGTGATGCCTTCCAAGGTGGCGCGTGACAGATGGGCCAGAGAATGCCGGGGCGTTAAGCCAATAAAGCAGCCGCGGGCATGCGGATCAGGATGCGGACATCGCTCGCCGGTAAGATACGGGAGAAAGAAAAGATTTTCCGAACCCGGTTCGGCGTCCTGAGCTAAATGAATAATCTGCTCATAAAGTGCACCGGGATCTTTTTTCTTAGCGATCAGTTGCGACAACTGCGTGGAGAAAAACGTGTTGCGTAGCCATTGCAGTGATCCGCCGGCGCTAAGCATGCAGCCAAATACGCACCAGGTGTTGGGAATGGCGTGGCACATGGTATGCACCCGCCCCAGCGGGTCGGTCTGCGGTGCGGCGGAAGCCGCAAAAATAACGCCGCTGGTGCCCATGGCTGCCGAAAGAATTCCCGGTTCCACCACGCCCGTGCCCACAGCCCCCGCCGCCTGATCTCCGGCACCTCCGACTACGGGAATGTCGGCAGTCAGGCCCATGAGGCGGGCGGTTGCCGAACTGACCCGCCCGCTGATTTCCTGTGATTCGGTAAGGCGCGGTAACAGCGCCCGATCGATGCCCAAGTGACTAATTAGTCCCTCATGCCAGTGCCGCTTTTTTACATCCAGAAGCAGCGTGCCGGAAGCATCAGAAACCTCTGAGGCATATTCGCCGGTGAGGCGATAGCGGATGTAATCTTTAGGCAGAAGAATATGGCGACACCGCGCAAATTTTTCCGGCTCATTTTGCATGAACCAGAGAATCTTCGGCGCTGTAAAGCCCGTAAGGGCGGGATTGCTCACCATCGCCAAAAGCTGTTGGCGGCCGCCCGCCTTCTCTTCAATTTGGCGGCACTGATCCACGGTTCTCTGATCATTCCAAAGCAGCGCCGGACGCAGAGCTTTGGGTCCATCCCCGAGAAATACGCTGCCATGCATTTGGCCGGATAGTCCAATGGCGGTAATTTGGGAAGCCTTGATCTTTGCTTTCTTCAACGCCTTGGCGGTGGCCAGCAGGCACGCTTGCCACCAGTTCTCCGGGTCTTGTTGCGTCCATCCGGGGCGCGGTGTGTGAAGTTCATGCGGCGATTCAGCTGCAGCGCGAACGGTCCCGGTTTCATCCAGTAACAACGCCTTGGTTCCGGACGTGCCGATATCCAATCCCAACAGTGCCATAAAATCTCCAAATGCGCCTTTCAATCGGCAATTCAGATTGCCGCGTTGCCCCGTATAGTGTATCGGCCAAAGCCGCGAACGTCACGGCAGCAGTTATACCCAGCAGTTATACCCTTAAGGTCGTCGCAGGCGAGCGGTGATCGTGTGCAGGGCCTCGGCTATGGCTTGATGGTGCGGGCCGTCAGAGGCGGTCCAGGAGATAATATGGCTTTGGGCAATGTGTTCATCTACCCGATTACAGGCCCCGATCACCGTTGAATGGTTGCGGCGATCAAAGGCCCGCGCAATATCCGGGTAACTCATGTGCGTGTGCAGACGCACCAGATACATCGCGATGGATCGCGCTGTGGAAACCACGCGTTGTTTGGATGAGCCGCTGATGACTTCGGCGGTGATGGAAAAATATTCCGCACAGGTTTTAATGATGCGGTCCGCACCGGGCGGTGTGGAAAAGTTCATGTGATCTCGAATGCCGCTTAGAGCACTTTGCATACTGTGCGTTGAATTGCCTAGAGCCTGCGCGCGGCACAACTGGGCGACAGCAACGGCCTGCACCAGAAGCCCCTGAAGTTCGCGCACGCTGGCGACCGGCTGCTGCGCCAGTCGCATGAGCATGGAATCGTCGGCCGCCCAGTCGCGGCGTGCCGAAAGTCTGCGAAGAATGTCCAGCCGCGTGGGCAAATCAGGGGAATCAACACGTGCCACCATCCCGCTGGAGAACCGTGTGCTTAATGCATCGGTCAAAGCGGAAATGCTGCGCGGTGCACAATCACTTGACAACACCACCTGCCGCCCGACGGCGTCCATGGCGTTAAAGGTGTGCAGGAATTCTTCCTGCGTGTGTTTTTTATTCATGAAAAAGTGCACATCATCCACCACCAGCAAATCCACCTGCCGCACACGACGGCGAAACGCCTCTGTGCGATGCAGACGAATGCTTTCAAGATATTCATTGGTGAATTGTTCGCCGGTGATATACAGCCATTTCTTTTTGGGATGCAGGGCCTGAAATCGTCGGCAAATGCCCTGCAGCAGGTGGGTTTTCCCCATGCCGCAATCGCCATGAATAAACAGCGGACTGTAATGCCGGCGCGGTTCTTCCGCCACGGTGCAAGCGCATTTATAAGCGAGCTGATTGGTGGGACCGACCACAAACTCTTCCAGCGTGTGGGCGTCGTTAAGAGACATCGTCCCCGCGGGAGCCGCAGGCGATGGTACCATGGGCGAAACGGCCTTGTCGCGTTGCGGACGTACCGGAGCAACTTCCACCGTTTCGATGAGGATCGTGATCGGGAACCCCAGTGCTTCTTCGCCGGCGCAGCGCAGATCGTCCAGGAATTTGTCGCGAATCCACTTGGCGGAAAAAGCATTGACCACGCGAAGTGTCAATGTGCCGTCGGTGAATTGCCATTGCGTGGGGGGGGCGAACCACTGGTCAAAGCGTTCATCACCCACGCGCGTCTGAAGATATTTTTGAATGGCATGGCACGGGGTTGAATCTACTGCGGTTTCTTCCAACATCAGCACAGACACAGGCGACTCCTTTCCGGACGTCCGGTGACAAAATCATCCACGGCCGTTGATCAACAACAACGAACCGTCCTGGTTCTTCACAGTGTCCGGCGGTCCATCGCCGGGATTCATAAAATGCGGTCTTACCGCATTGGGGCAAGCACAAATTTCATGTGCCTATTAAACCGCTTTTTGCCAAAGACTCAATAGCATTTTCACCATTTTCTTTTCCACAATAGCCCGAAGGCAAGCCGCACAAGCGCTTATGAATCAAAAAAAATCTTTATTCACCTCTTACGCACAGGAGATGGAAAATCTTGTGGATAACTGCGGGAAGAACAGGACAATCTGTCGTATTGGCCCGGTTTATTGCTATTTACAGGGCGCTTTTAGCGCGTTCGCCGGGACAGCTTGCGGTTTGCAGTTTGTGAATCAGAACCATGCGTTCGGCGGTTTGGCCAAACCGCAGCTTGCGATAAAGATGCAAAGCTGGAGCATTGGCGCGATCTACCGCCAGCGTAACGCCGGCCGCCTGCACGCGTATCGCGGTCAGCAGGACCAGCTTCATCAGTTGCGCGCCGAGTCCCATGCGCCGGCTCGAAGCGCATAGTCCAAGGTAGACCAGTTCCAGAGTGGCCGATTCAATGCGGTGCGCCATGAGCAGCACGCCGACGTTTTCGCCGTTTCGTTTCAGCAAATACCAGAGTTCTGGATCAAAGCCACCAGCCTGATGGCCGTTAATCACATCGTCCATCGGACGCACGCCGCTGAGGCTGGGACAATCCAGGGTTTGATGGTAACTGGCCTCGATGCTCTGCGCGAATTCATGGCGCCGCTGCGGCGTATAGGTGATGAGGTGATATTCCGGCGGCAGGTCAAACGTCGGTTGAAACAGCGGGCGGCTGCGCCGCATATACAGCAGGGTTGCTAAATCTGAAAAATGCGACTGACGATACAGCTCGGCCACGGCGTGGGCATCAGGCGTGAGAATGACCTGTCCCAAGGCCATGTCAGCGGCCTGCGCCGCTGCCGCGGCCCGACGGATGCACTGCACTTGCGCGGCGCAGGCGATGGTGTCGCGGGGCGCGGTTTGCGGTGCGTAGAATAAGGCGGTTCGCCCGGCGGTGGGTACCCAGAGGCACGCCCCAATAATGCGCTGATCCTGCAGGGCCAGAATCTGCCGGGAAGTATCCACCTTGTGGCGCAGACAATAGTCGTCAAAGGCACTTCGCCGGTCCGCCAGATCGTATGAAACTCCGCCAGAGCGCCCTTCCGCCTGGGAAAGAATGCAGTCAATGCCCCGGCTGATGAGCCGACGATCGGTGGGATCGACAAGTTCAAAGTCCTGACCCATGACAACTATTATGGCACAGATTCGTCCGGGTGGTAAGCCATTTTGACAACGATCTTATGATCCTGCCGATTGTCTACCAGTGTGATGCGCCGATCGCCCTGTACCACGCCATCGACTGACAGTTCGACGACTGTGTTTCCGCCTGCAGTGAAAGTGATGTGATAAAAGGTTTCCCGATATCGGTAGTGCACGCGGAATTCACCCCAACTCGCGGGCAAGCGCGGTTCAAACCAGAGTTGCTCACCGCTCTGTCGCCACCCGATAAACGTTTCAACAATCAGGCGATAGGTCCAGGCCGCCGAGCCGGTATACCAAGTCCATCCGCCCCGTCCCTGATAGGGCACCATGGCGTAAACATCCGCCGCCATCACATAGGGTTCCACACGGTATACTGAAACTTTTTCCGCCGTGTCCGAATGATTCAGCGGATTAATAAGGTGAAATAACTCCCAGGCTTTATCCGTCTGGCCGGACATGGCAAAGGCCATGATGGCCCAAATGGCCGCGTGGGTATATTGACCGCCGTTTTCACGCACGCCCGGCAGGTAGCCGGCAATGTAGCCCGGATCCATGGCCGGATGATCAAAGGGTGGATCAAACAACTGGATAAGTTTTGTATCCCGCCGCACCAGATGTTCATCGACCGAAGCCAACGCCTGCCTCTGCCGGGCCGGATCGCCGGTGTTGCTGATAACGGACCAGCTTTGGGGCAGTGAGTCAATTTTGCACTGTATGTTCTGCGCGGAACCCAAGGGGGATCCATCATCAAAAAAGGCGCGTAGATACCACTGGCCGTCCCAACAATGCGATGCGATTGCCGTTTCCAGGCTGGCGAGATGTTGGCGGCACAAATCAACCGTGGCCTGGTCCGATCGGCTTTGGGCCAGCGGCAGCATGTTCGCCAGCACGGTGCGCAGGAAAAATGCCAGCCAGACACTTTCCCCCCGTCCCGCCAGGCCGATACGATTGAATCCATCATTCCAGTCGCCGCACCCGATCAGCGGTAATCCATGTTCACCAAAGCTCAGAGATCGCTTGATCGCCCGCACGCAGTGTTCGTAGAGTGTCCCGGTTTGATCACTGTTTTGCGGCAAATCATACCACGATTCTTCATGCTCGCCGACTTCGGGCCCGCGCAAAAATCCAACGGATGTATCCAAAACACCGGTGTCCCGCGTTAATGCCACGTATCGGCAAACCGCCAGAGGCAGCCATAACAGATCATCGGAAAACTTGGTGCGCACGCCCCGGCCGCTGGGTGGATGCCACCAATGCTGAACGTCCCCCTGCTCAAATTGTCGGCTGGCCGCCAGCAGTAGCTGCTCCCGCAGCAGCGTTGGTTGCGCCAGGGCTGCGGCCATGGTGTCCTGCAATTGATCCCGGAATCCGAAGGCGCCTCCGGACTGATAAAATCCGCTGCGGCCCCAGATTCGCGAGGAAATAATCTGATACAGCAGCCAGCCATTGGCCAGAGCATTCACCGATGCATCTGGCGTTTCAAGATAGATACGCCCCAGGGTGCTATTCCAGTATTGCCACACTGCCTCCAGCGCCCGGCGCGCACCCAGGGGTGTGCGAGCGCGTTCAATGAGCGTTTGTGCGTGGGTGCGATCATGGGAGGCACCAAGAATCCAGACAATTTCCTTCTGTTCTCCGGGGACAAGATCCACGGTGGCCATGATGGCCGCGCAGGGGTCCAATCCGGCGCCGAGAGCTCCCGATAGTCGTTGACGCACCATGGCGGCCGGCGCCCGGGTTGAACCGTTGCGCCCCAGAAATTCGGTGCGATCGGCCGTGATGCTGCGTCGGTATTCACTAATGTGGGCAAAGGCCGTCCAGCCACCGAAATCATTGCTCCAGGCGTTGCGCGCCAGAATGGCACCGGTACGCTCGTCCATTTCCGTGACCACGTGCAGACTGTTTTTGGCGCGGCTTTCGCCCAAGGTCAACTCCCAGTACCCGGTTACGGATATTCGCCTGGCCCGCGTGGTCGTGTTTTTAAGTTTCAGTACATAGTATTTCACCGGGTCATTGATGTCCGCGTAGACGGTAAATTCCGAGCTAATTCCCTGTTCCCGGCGTTCAAAAATGCTGTAGCCAAAACCGTGGCGCACCAGACATGAATTATTTCCGGCGGCAGGCAGCATGGTGGGGGACCAGAAGGCCCCGGTCTGATCATCGCGAATATAAAACGCTTCGCCCGACGCATCGGTGACGGGGTCATCATACCAGGGCGTCAGGCGATATTCGTGGGCGTTGCCCCGCCACGTGTACATACCGCCGCTTTCCGTAATCACGGTTCCAATTTCGCGCCCGGAAATCACGTTGCTCCACGGGGCCGGCGGCATACGTTGGGGAGAAACGGTCATGACGTATTCGCGTGCATCGCGGGTAAAACCGCCTATGCCGTTAAAGCGATATAAATCGGTGGGGGGTAAAGGAGGCAACGACGGTTCTTTGGCGGGCTTGGATACCGGTACCAGCGTGGGCGTAGAAAGTTCCGCATCACCGCGATGCGAATCCAGTGCCTCGGCCAGACTGCCCGCAGTGTCTGTTATCACGATCGCCGCGGCCGCCAGCATCAGGGACCTATCTTCCGGAGACATCTGGTCAACACGGCGGATAAAAATGCCGCCCGGCTGATCCACAAACTTGCTGTCCGGCCCGGATGCCAGGACGGCCATAATCTGTTCATGCAGTTCCTGGCGGTATCCTGAACTGTCTTGATTCCATATCACTAAATCCACGGCCAGACCCTTGTAGCGCCAGTAGGCGTGGGCGCGTAGAACCTGGCGCACCAGTGATAAGTGTTCGCGGTCGCTGACGCGCAGTAGTAAAATCGGCAGATCCCCGGATACGCCATAACCCCAGAGTCCGGACTGGCCGCGCTGATTCTGACGAATTGCGTCCTCTCCGGCGCGAAAGCGCGGTCCGGGGAACAGCAGGGAACTGGCTAAACGGCCAAAAACCTGAGCTTCGGCATCGGTGGCGTTAAGTTGCCGCAACAATACCTGATTGTGCGACCACGCAAGCTCCAACACCCGATCCGTGAACCGATGGTCGTGGTAGCGATGGTATAAGACTTCGATTTCTTCCCGGGTTGCGGCAACTCCCAATACCACATCCACGGTGACGGTGGCACCGGGTTGAATGACCAACTCCCGGCGAATGGAAAAAGCGGGATCCAGCACGGCACCGTGGACATTGGGTAACGGCCCGGTCTGATCCATCGCTTGGGGACTTATCGTGCTGCGACCCCGCCCCAGGAACGCCGCGCGATCGGTCTGATAGGAAAATGCCGGATCGGGGGTCAGATGCACCGTTACCATGTGCATCATCCAGGGCGGATGCTCATCGTGCCCGCGGGCCCGGCGCGTCGCCAGCAGTGTGTGAAACTCCGGCTGGGCATGCGTCTGCACAAACAAATTGCTATACGCCGGGTGGGCCGCGTCGGCACCGGGCGCCGCCAGTACCACTTCCGCATACGTTGTTAATTCAATGCGCCGCGCAACAGTGCCGTGGTTGGTCAACGCCATACGCCGCAGTTCTATATCATCTTCCGGAGAGACGGTCACCTGCATGAACATTTCAATCTGGCCGTCGCGTCGGCGAAATTCCGCTTTCCCCTCGGAAAAGGTCGCTTCGTAGTTTTGTCCACGCCGCAGCGTGGGCTGCACCGTCGCGGACCACCAGTTACCCGATTCCAAGTCTTTTAAATAGCAGAATAATCCCCAATTATCCCGTGTAAAATCAGCATGCCAACGAGTCAGGGCCAGGTTGTTCCAAATGGATCGGCTGCCTCCGGCGGCGGTAATCATCAGATGATAGCGCCCGTTGGACAGCAACTGAACTTCCGGTTCGGGCGTCTGGGCCGTGGTATACACGCGCCAGGTCAGCGCGTCGTGGGATACCGGATGACGCGATTCGGCAACTTCAACGGCATGGGGATAAATCGGCTGCGACTTGGGCGGCTTTTCCTGCAGCAGCAGATCGCCGGAGCGTAGCAGCGGGTCGGCCAGAAAGCGCCGCTGCATCGGCCCGTTGAGCAGAAAGGCCGTCAGGGCCAGGAGGCTCATGCCTTCGTGATGGACCATGAATGAGCGTACTGTTGCCGGTTGCCCTGCTTTGACGGATCGTTGGGGCGTATAGTCGATGGCCTCATAAAAACCACAGTCTCCCATTTGCCCTTCCTGCGCTAATAGCAGCATATTCCGCCACGCCTGAAGCGGGCGGACCATCAAGGCCAAAACCGTGGCATACGGGGCAATGACCAGATCTTCGGAAAGACGCCGTTTAAATCCCAGCCCCGGCACTCCGAACGCTTTGTACTGATAATTCCGCTGGGCATCGGTGGCGTTGTAGCCGGATTCGGAAATTCCCCATGGAATTCCCCGTTCGCGTCCATATTCAATGTTCCGATCTACGACAGCGCGCATGGTCTGATCCAGCAGCGTACCGGGATAGCTGGGCATGATCAGGAGCGGCATAAGATATTCAAACATCGAGCCGCTCCAGGACAACAGGGCAATGCGTCCGCCCAGACCCGTGAGTTGCCTACCCAGTGCAAACCAGCTTTCCTGCGGTACTTGACCGGTGATGATGGCCACATAGGTGGTCAGTCGGGCTTCCGATGCCAGCAGATCATAAAAGCCCGCGTCCAGACGGTTCTCATTGACTCTAAAGCCTATGGAAAAAAGCTTCCGGCTACGCACAAACAGCAGCCCAAAATCCATCTTCGCCATAGCCGAGCACTTGTGCTGCATATCTTTGAGTTGTGCCAGCCGATCTTCCATGTGGAGCAAGCCTCTCTGCAGGCTCGCCGACAGATTGCTACTAAGCATTTCTGGCGTGGCCCCGGCGTGGCCAGAGAGGAACGCAGTGAGTGTGGACGCCCGGCGACACGATTCCACCATCGCGGATAAAGCGTCGTTGTTTTCCAATTCCCGCATGATCCGGCACAACTCGGCATACGCATGGGCGTTCTTGCTGGAAGTCGTGGTCTTGGCTCCGCCCAGCGGCGGCAGCAAAATCCACGGTGCGGATTGCGTTATATCGTCAATGAAGTCCCGATGTACCGCTTCCAGTGCGGAGATCCACCAGTTCTGCCGAATGTCCCCCTGGGCTTGCAGTGATCTATTGAGGTCCTCAATAATATCGCGTCCCCGTCGGAGTTGATTCAGAATATCCCGCAAGCGCTGCGGACTGTGGGCATAAAGCTCAAATAATTGGTCGGCGGCGGTTTGGATTTTCTGCTTATGGTTCACATCCGTAGCCGGTTGTGTCCCCGGCGTTTCCCCCAGGCAGCCGGCCTGGTGCTTTAACACCAGAACGGTATCTAATATTCCATCGTTGAACCGGGGGGGGATCAATGGCGAATTCGCCATTTCCGCCAGCGCGTAGCGCATCAGCAGAAGGTCGGCTGCCAGATTTCCGCTATCCACCGTTGAGACATACCGCGGTTCCAGCGGTTCCAGCGTGTCGGTGGCATACCAGTTAAAAAAATGACCCTGGTAGCGTTTTAAGGTTTCCATGGTGGCCAGCGTGCCGCCGGAGCGAAGCACAAATGTCCCACAGGAAATCCAGCCGAAATCCACGGCCGCAAGATTGGCCAAAAGTGCGATCCCGATGTTGGTAGGACTGGTGCGGCGTGCCAGGGCCGGCACTGGAAATTCTTGAAAATTATCCGGTGGCAGGTGGTGATCAGCGGCCGTGACATATTGTTCAAAATAACGCCACGTTCGCCGCGCGGTCATGCGCAGAAAGTGTTGCGTTGGGACATCCATTTGAAGCGGTGTGCTTACAGTCGGCCGGCTGAGAATCCAGGCCGCCATGGGCGAAATAAGCCAAAATAGCAGAAGCGGCAACGCGTCAAGAATGACCGGTCTGCGAAGAGCAGCTAGTGTGCAGAATGCCGCCACCGCAATAGCCGGTCCGGCCGCCATGGATAGAAAAGTCCTGCTAAGTGAAGAAGATACGGTACGTTGTACAGCGCTGCTGGTCCGCCATTGCAGGAGTCGGCGGTGGGTAACGCCCATGCGGATCAGGGAACGCGCTATGGCATCCACGTTCAGGGCCGCCTGAAAAGCCAGAAAGGTCAATTCCAAAGCGGAAATCACGAGCTGTCGCCCAAAGCTCAAAGCCCATAATCGCAGATGCGTTGCCAGCGGCAAGTCCGGGCTTTTTCTGGTGAGTTCCCATAGTCGGGTCAGCAGGCCGGGTGTGGCGATGGCCGCCATCAGGGCCAGCGTCCATGTTCCGGGGTCGGGAAGTATCAGCCAGGCAATCAACAGTATGACGACCGTGGCAGGCGCTGTGCAACTGCGGCGCAGATTGTCAAATATTTTCCACCGCGACAGCATCGACAGGTTATTGCTTCTCCACATTCGGCCCGCGGCCGGTACCCAGGGAAAAAGCCAGCCGGCGATCTGCCAGTCGCCGCGAATCCAACGATGGCGGCGGCTGATTTCCGCACCGTAGTGCCACGGATGATCTTCAAAAATCAGAATGTCGCTGGCCAGTCCGGATCGCAGGTGGCACCCTTCCAGCAAATCGTGACTAAGAACAAGATTCTCCGGAAGCCGACGGTACATGACGCCCTGGAATACGTCGATATCCAGAATGCCCTTGCCGATAAAAGATCCCTCGCCAAACAGGTCCTGATAGACTTCAGAAACCGTCCGCGTATATGGATCAGTCCCCGGATCGCCGGCGAACAACAGGGAAAAAAGGGAACGTTGCGACGACGGCAGATTGATCGCCACCCGCGGCTGGAGAATGCCGTAGCCTTCCTCCACCAGGCCGGTCTGCGCGTTGATGATCGCCTGATTCAGCGGGTGGGCCATTGTGCCGATAAGCTCAGCCGCTGTGCCGCGGGGCAATTGGGTGTCGGCGTCCAGGGTGATGAGGTATTTGGCCGTTCGCAATATCGGAAGTTCACCGATAATGACCAGAAAAGCGTCTTGTTGCTCCGACCGCAGCACGTTGACGAGATCTTCGAGCTTGCCGCGCTTGCGTTCATAGCCCATCCACATTCTTTCCCCCACGCAGTGGCGACGGGGCCGATGCAACAGGCAAAACGGCCCCGTATCTGCATGGCCGTATCTCTTGTTAAGCATTTCAATTCCATTGACCAGCTTGCCCAGCAGGACTTCATCGTCCGGCATTACCTGTTGCGGTGCGTCGCCGAAATCCGAGACCAGCGCGAAGAACAGATTCGGATCGCGATTGGCCAGATAACGAACCTCCAGCGATTCCAGGAGGTCCTGAATTTCCGATTCACTGTCGGCCATGCAGGGAACCGCAATAAGCGTCCGGCAGGAATCAGGAATATTCTTTGAATAATCCATACGCGGCAGCATACGCGGTGCAACGATCAGAGACGCCAGATATTGGACCAGAATCAAGGAGAACTGACTGATCGGGAAAAGAGCTAAAACGCCTACCAGCAGCGCCATCCACCCATGGATGGATGCCATCATCACCAGAGGCAAAGTCAAGCCTATCGTCAGCAGCGCCACAATGCCTGTATACAAGGCCAAAGGGCACTTGCCAGCCCAGCGATTAAGCTTCTGCCGCAGTGGGACCTTGACGTTCAGGACTTGTTCCAACTGGTGCAGGCCGTCACCCATGAGATAATATCCCACGTGACATTGGCGATCCGTGGGGGGGCGGGTCTTGGTGGCACTGGCCGCCATATCTACAGCGGTTCGGGCTGGCAGAATCTCCGGAAGCGCGTTGGAATTGGCGAGGTTTTCGATAACATGGCGATACGTGTCGCGCGTTTGGAAGTTCATGCCCGCATAGATGCCCGCAGGATCTTCGCGCAGTGCGGTTTCAACGGCACTTTGGCGTTCGACAAAATCGCGCCAATCGGTAGCATCAATAAAGCGCAAACTGCCGAAGCAATTCCCCATGGATATCTGGTCTGCGGCTTGGCGGCGGCTTTGCCGCTGCACCAGCAGTTCCAGGGTTTCACTGGACCGGGCCACGAGTTGACTGATCCAGTTCAACGCCAGGGCCAGAGATGCGTTTTGTCCCTGTAAACGCCGTACCAGCTCGGTGATAAAGGCACTGGACAAGGGTGGCTCGGCTTTTACCATGGCGGCCAAGGCTACAATCGTGTCGTCAGGCGTTTTCTCGGCGGCGGCTATTAACTGGTTTGCCCAATAATTGGCCGAATTTCGGTGCTGGCGGGCCTTGGCGATTTCCGCGGCCACCCGGCGCATGTTTTCCACCAGCGCCAGCCGCAGCATAATCGGCACCGCCCATAATTCTCCCAGGCTCAAGGGCGCAGTCCGCTGGTAACTGGCTAGAAATCGATCCATTGCTTCGCCGTCCACGCGGCCGTCCAGGTGACTGATGAGGCGAAGTATCAGATCATAGACGCGGGGATAGCCCGCGCGGAGGCCATTTCTCAGCCAGGGAAGCTTCACGCTGTATCCCTTGGGGAAATGACGTTGAATCAGGCGAACCTGCTCTTCCACGAGGTAAAAATTATCCAGCAGCCACTCCGCTGCCGGCGCAATAATCTGGCCATCGGCCACGGCGTCGCTGATTAGCTCGTACGCCTGCGTGAGTACCACGGCGTTTTCAGCCAATCTCGCCAGAAGAATTTCCGGAGCACCGCTGGATTGCACCCGATGTTCTTTCGCCAGTTCTTCGGCCAATTGCTCTAATTGACTTATGCCCAGTAGTTCAGCGCGCAACGGTTCTTCAGTTTGTGCGGCCGGTGCCGCGCCCGCGAGTCCCCGATGAAAAAAAGCCTTAAGGAATGGCCCACGATTTTTACCCAAATACTGGCTCCAATTAAGTGACGCATTCCTTGCTCACAAGCCGCGCTCCATGCGATCAAATCAGCGGTTATTTAGATAACTTCGCGGGTTTGAAATTTGTCCGGCTTCGCCGGGCGCCCCTCCACGGCTTAGTTAGTCTTCATCCTCTCATCTTTAATAGACCCCCAACCCTGTATTGTCAAGCACTTTTGCGGGCATTTTTCCAGCATCAGTGGACATCAAGCCTCGGTTGGTTGCTCAAGTGCCGTTGGATCAACTGCGGGGACTTCGCGCGGCCCGGCGCTATTAGCCGACGGATTGTTGCGCAGGAGTGCCTGGACCCTCCGCGGGCGCAGCGGGTAATTTTGTCGTCAGGCGGCTATTGATAACGCCGCCGACAACTGCCAGTGTTAATTCCACAAGAATTTGACATACCCGCGGCAGCGCCACCACGACCACCACCAGTTCCGGTGAACCTACCAGCGGCGCTATAAATAATGCCTGCACCGCTTCGCGCACGCCTAACCCACCCGGTAACAGGCTGAACATACCCAAACTGACAGACAAGGCAAATACGCCGATAAGTTCAACCGTATGCAAAATACTTACGTGGTGCACGCAGCTTACAGCCATCCACAAGCCTATGCCGCCGAACAGCCATGTGGGTAAAAACATTACCACGGCATAAATCATGTGCTTTAAGTTAAAGCGGCGGCTCGGTGGAATGGCCGATTTACCCATAGACCGAAGAGCGGTGTTGATAATCCAGAAGAAAAACGGAGGATAAAATAGTCCCAGCAGGGCCGCCATAATCAGGCCGCATCCCAACAGATAAAGCGGATGATTGCGTGCCGCCACCACCAGCGCCGTTGATCCGACCAAGCCACCGGAAAGCGTATACATGGCATTTTCCAAAAGCGTGGATAGCAGGCATGTTTCCCGGGCCATCCCTGCCCGATGTGTGCGTTCCAAACGCATCAATACCAGCAGGACCTTGCCGGGGGCATATTTGCCCATCTGGCTGAAGGTATAGGCCCCCAGCAATGGGAGCACCGGACTGCGGTCTCCCATGCGCCGCGCCAGCCACAGCCAGGTCAGGGCATTGGTGGTCATAATGCCGACAAATGCCAGGGGGATAATCGCGCAGTACCGCCAGTCTATATGGACCGGGTGTTGACCTACCGTGTGCCAGGTTTCCGCCAGCTTGATGCCCACAAACGTGAACACCGCCACCATCACAACGAGTTTTAGAATAAAAACGCCGGTCTTTTTTGTCACTGACAATCATCCGTCTTGCAAATATCATTCCGCCTGCCGCCCGCGCCGGGCACAGTTTTTCCAATCCCTCGCCAAGGCCGCACGATCTCTATTATGGCGTAAACGCTCCCGCTTGTCTGTTTATGCAACACCCCGCACGGAAATAAAGGTACCATAGGTTTTTTCCGAATGGGTGCCATGATTGGCGCAAATTACGCCGCTGTAAAAACAGCCTTGGGAGAGAGTCCTAGCTCCGACATCGGAGTTTTACCTACGCGTAAATCGGGAAGTTCCTGATAGGCAAGGGTCTGGCAAACGGCGATGATGAATTGCGTGATACTTATGGATCACCCAATGAAAGCCGACAGGGCCGGCGGGTGAGCCTGACTAATCCATCTTGCCCTCGCATGGCCGGTAAAGGGTGGCAGCTTCCCTCGCCGGCCATGCACTTTTTTATGGCAAAATTTTTGGTGCCCCAAACAATAAAGCCGGTGCCGCACGCTGTGCGACACCGGCTTATAGGCCAATTCCAACGTTGGGGATTTTCCCAACAATTTCGACGTTTATCCTACCGGCTGAGGTTGGAGTTCCAATTCCCCTACGCTGCGACGCCCGGCAAATCCGGCACTGATGTCATGCCAGAAGTTGATCGTAGGCTCGCCGATCTGCCAGCATAAAAGTATGTCCCGGCCATTAAACCGGGATGGGAAATCCAGCAATCCGCGCGTGGGATCTTTGAGTTCTACGCCCACGGCCGCTAATTCCGCCAGCAACCCGCTAAGCTGCTCGGTCATTTTGTCAAATTGCACTTCAATGGCGTTGGCCTGCTGGGCTGTCGGCTGTTCGTGGCTTGAGGCCGTCTGATGCACCAGCTTGCGACGTTGCAGTTCAATGCGTTGAATGTCCATGGCAATGCGGTTGACCAATACCAAAGCGCGGCGTGCCTCGGCCAAAGTAAAATAGCGCTTAGGAGTAGGCTCCAGGGACTCTTTATCATGTTGAGGGGTTGCTCGGGTCATATGTATAACTGCCTTTCTGGCTTCAAACTACCTTACAAGCGTTTATCATTAAACGCCTATACCTATAATAGCCTGCCAAAATCACAAATCGGCAATATCATTCCCGGAACTTCAAGGAATGCTGATAATAAATTCTTTCGCACCCGTTTTATCCGCGTTCGCGGGTATAAATCGGTCTTTTTTTATCGCTGTGGTGTGCCGGTTTACCCCGTTGCCGCGGCGTCCACCGCTTTGTAAGCATCGGCTGCGGGTTCTTTAATCGTGGCAAGGAGCTTGTCCACCACGGCATCGGTGTCAATGCCTTCGGCATCGGCGTTAAAATTGGTAATGATCCGATGGCGCAGGACGGGTTTTGCGACGTGACGAATATCATCCGTGCTGACGTTGAGCCGCCCGCGCAACAGTGCTCGCGCCTTAGCTCCCAGAACCAGATTCTGTGCCGCCCGCGGGCCGGCCCCCCACGTCAGGTAGTTGTTAATAAAGTCCGGGGCATCTTTTTCATGCGGACGCGTGGCCCGCACCAGATTCACCGCATAATCCACCACATGGTCGCTTACCGGCACGCGCCGCACGAGCTTTTGAATCGCCAGAATATCTTCAGCGGAAAGCACCGCATGAGGTTCGCTGCGAATATCCATGGTGGTTTGTTTGACGATCGTCCGTTCGTCATCCCGCTGCGGATAGCCCACCTTGACCATGAACATGAACCGGTCTAACTGCGCTTCCGGCAGCGGATACGTGCCTTCCTGCTCCACCGGATTCTGCGTGGCCAGAACAAAAAATGGCGGCTGCAGGGGATAGGTCTGGCCGCCTGCGGTTACCTGATATTCCTGCATGGCCTGCAAAAGGGCCGCCTGCGTCTTGGGCGGCGTGCGATTAATCTCGTCGGCCAGAAGCATGTTGGTAAACACCGGACCTTTAATGAAGTTAAATACCCTTTTGCCGGTTTGTGGATCTTCCTGAATGATGTCCGTGCCGGTGATATCCGAGGGCATTAAATCCGGTGTGAACTGAATGCGATTAAAATTCAGGCTTAAAACCTTGGCCAACGTGCTGATCATCAGCGTTTTGGCTAATCCCGGCACACCCACCAGCAGGCAGTGCCCGCGCGAAAATAAGGCCAGCAAGAGTGATTCCATTACATCCGATTGCCCAACGATGACTTTACGAATTTCCGCCAGCATGGCTTCGCGCACCAGTTTAAGGCGCTCAACCGCAGCCGTTTCCGTGCCCACCTGGGCTGAAACGACGGGACGTGGCCGCGGATCCGGGGCGGGCACTGTGGTCATCCATGTACTCCCAAAAATGTGGCCGGCCAAGCGCCACCGGCCGGGAAATCCAACCGCTTGTGGCCGCCATTGGCGTCAAGAGTCCAACGCGCCAAGGGGCTGATTGTTGCTGGTGGCCTGCGCCGCCCCTGTGAAGCACATCAGCCTTTAAAGCTAAATTGTACTCGAAGAATGCTAAATGCTAAATGTCCCTGCCCAATAGCCCCGGGGTTTCAATGCACACCGGAATTGCGTTGCTTGGGTTGCTGGCCCAACAGCCCTTGAAGCATTTTAATGGCTTCCCACGCCTGCATGGGGGACATGCGGTCCAGGTCCAGAGATTGCAGTTGACTGACCACCTGCGATTCCAGCGGGTCAAATAAGGCACTCTGCCCGGCGGCTGCCGTGGCTGCGGCCCGGGGCTTACCGCGACCCACATGAACCGCCAATTGTTCCATCAGTTGCCGGGCGCGTTGAATGACACTGCGGGGAATTCCCGCCAGGCGCGCCACCTGAACGCCATAGGACCGGTCCGCGCTGCCCGGTACAATCCGATGCATGAATAGAATTTGATCTTCCCATTCCCGCACCAGCACGTTGTAATTCATGACCGCCGGGCTGCTGTGCGCCAGTTGGGTCAATTCATGATAATGCGTGGCAAATAACGTGCGGCAGCGCGTGGTGCCGGAGAGAAATTCCGCGATCGCCCAAGCCAGGGCCAAGCCATCCAACGTGCTGGTCCCCCGGCCGACTTCATCGAGAATAACCAGGGAATTTTCAGAAGCATGCAGAAGGATATTGGCGGTCTCGGTCATTTCCACCATAAACGTGCTGTGCCCGGCCGCCAGATCGTCCGCAGCGCCCACGCGGGTGAAAATGCGATCCACCAACCCGATGACGGCCTGCCTGGCGGGCAGATAAAACCCCGCCTGCGCCATGAGCACCAACAATGCGGTTTGCCGGATGTAAGTGGATTTCCCCGCCATATTCGGGCCGGTAATCAATTGCAGCGTCGGGCCGTCGGGGGAAAACGCAATATCATTGGGGACAAACGTTTCCCCCAGAATCTGCTCTACCACCGGGTGACGGGCGTCACTGATTTGCAGTTCACGCTGAGTCGTGATGACCGGGCGGCAATAATGGCGTGCCTTGGCCAGGTGTGCAATAGAGGCAATGACATCCAGTCGGGCAATCTGCCGGGCCACGGTCTGGAGCACTTCGGATTTGCCGGCCAGGAACTCGCGTAATTGCTCATACAGATTTACTTCCAGCGCCCGGGATCGCTCCTGGGCGGTCAACAGGTCACTTTCAAAGGTTTTAAGTTCCGGCGTGATATAACGCTCGGCATTTTTTACGGTTTGCTTGCGGATAAATTCCGGAGGAATTTTCGCTGCGTGAACGTGCGTGACTTCAATATAAAATCCGAAAATTTTATTGTAACCCACCTTCAAAGAGTTAATACCCGTCCGGCCGGCCAGCTCGGACTGATAATTCGCCAGCCACGCCCGGCTGTTGGTGGCCAGCGTGCGCAGGCGGTCAAGCTCGGCATCGCATCCGTCGCGAATGACGCCGCCATCCCGCAGATGCGCCGGCGGTTGATCGGCAATCGAGGCCCGCACCCTTTCGGCAATCTCCGCGGCCGGGGCGGCCAGGGGAGCCAATTCATCGGGAGAGTTTTCAAAAAAGCCGCTCTGTCCCGCCAGACGCATCAGCACCGGCAGTGTCTCCAGCGATCGCGCCAAAGCAATGAGATCCCGCGGCGTACACCGCCGGCAGCAGATGCGCGCGGTAATGCGTTCAATATCGGCGCAATCCGTGATGACCAGCCGCAGTTCGTTCAGCCGCTCCTCCAGGTCCAGCATCCGCGCTACCATGTTGTAGCGCTGTTCAATAACCACCGGATCGCGCAACGGAAACAACAGCCAGTGCCGCAGCAACCGTGATCCCATAGGGGTCTTGGTATTATCCAGCGACCGCACCAGCGACCCTTGCGCCGAATTGTGACGCATGGATCGAATAATTTCCAGAGATCTCAAAGAGGTCGGATCAATAATCAGGTGCCGCCGCCGCTCAAACGCCCGGGGCGGCTGAAGATGTTCCAGTGCCGCTTTCTGAGTTTCATGCAGATACGCCAAAAGGCCCCCGGCGGCGCGCAGGGCAGGATTGTGATCGTCGTCAAATCCGAAGCCGACGAAAGTCACAACATTGTAATGCTTCCGGATGGTTTCCACCGCATTGTGACTATCGAGTTGCCAGGTGGGCCGGGCGGTCAGCGTGAGTTTGACCGGCTCGCACACATGCTGCACCCATTGAGGAACTTGATGATCCGGGGCTTCGGGGTAAATCAGTTCGCGCGGGCTGATGCGGGCCAGCTCGTCGCGGCAGGCCGAGAGGCAATCCACGAGGGTAAAAAACTTTCCGGTGGATAATTCACACCATGCCAACGCGGCCCATTGCGTTTCAGCCGCATTCGCCGGCGGAGCCAGTGGATCAGCTATGGCCTGGCCTCCCGGTGGGGCGGCCAACAGCAGCATGGCCGAGAGAAAATTTTCTTCCGTGCCGTCCAGCATCGTATCTTCAGTGAGGGTGCCGGGGGTTATTAACCGCGTGACCTGCCGATCAATAACGCCCTTCGCTTGTTTGGGGTCTTCCATTTGTTCGCAGATCGCCACGCGATAGCCCGCGGCAATCATGCGTTGCAGATACCCATCGACCGCGTGGTAGGGCACCCCGGCCATGGGGACGGCATTTTCCCCTTTGCTGCGGCTGGTTAACGCTACTCCCAACGCCCGCGAGACAATGCGCGCGTCTTCATAAAATGTTTCGTAAAAATCCCCGATGCGAAAAAATAAGATCGCATCGGGATACTGGGCTTTATACGTTTGATATTGCCGCATCGCCGGTGTAAGTTCCGCCGGGTCAATGGGGAAAATGCCGTCCCCATGGCCGGGGTGCCCTACCACGCGGTCGATGGGTATCTGCAACGCATGATTGCCG
>DAHXLH010000285.1:0-7712 GCA_027366115.1 Phycisphaerales bacterium | reverse complement strand
CTCGGCAGCCCATTGGCAATGAAACGCTGGCAGAATGAGCTATATTTTGGTAAACTGCGGGCTTGAAAAGTTGAGGTTAAAAAATGATGGCTTTTACCACAATCCCTTCTCTGTTGGCTGTTTATCGAATTGATCACGATTTGTTTGAGTTTAATCACCGCTTGAAGGCGGTTCTTAAAGATCAAGTGACCATTGAAAACAACATTAAAAAACTTAATGCCGATCTGGCCGAATTTGAATCCGCCGGAAGGAAATTGCAGGCCACCATCGGTTCACATGAGCTGGATATGAAGATTCGGCAGGAGCACATCGAAAAAATGCGCACCAGCTTAAATAACGCCAAGACCAATAAAGAATATTCTGCCATTCTCATCCAGATTTCCGCGGAAAAAGAGGAAGTCAGTAAAATTGAAACCACTATTTTGGACTTCATGGGCCAACTGGAAACCAATATGAAGTCCGCTTCCGGCATACGCGAACAATTAGATGCGGCCCAAAAGAGCCTTGAGGACTCCCGCCGCCAAAGCAGTCAGCGCGTTTCCGACCTGCAAGCCCATATCCGTGAACTCCAGCATAATCGCGAGCGGGCGCTCAACGCGGTACCGCCGGAATCGCGCAAGCAATATGATCGCATCTGTCAGCGTTATCCCGGAGATGCCATGGCTTCCGTAGACTTTAGCGAAAACGACATGGAAACCATCACTTGCGGCGGTTGCTTTATGGGCCTGAACATTGAAGACGTCAACCTGTTGCGCGGGCGTGATGAAATCCGGAGATGTCAGTCCTGCGGGCGAATTCTTTATCTGCCGGAAATGCTTCCTCAGCAAGCTTCGACCTGAGACTATTTTCAAATTATCTTTTGCCGGTAATAATGCGTTTTGAATCCCGGTCAGGCGATTGGTAACCGGGTTTTTCCGCTGGGATTTTGGAGACATGTCATTGCACTATTCAACTCTGGTGATGCAGTTTGACGGTGGATCACGGGGGAATCCGGGGCCTGCGGGGTGCGGCGTGACGCTCACGACCGCCACTGGGGAACTGGTCTATGAACTTGGTGATTATCTGGGCACGCATACGAACAACTACGCCGAGTACACCGGTTTGATTCGCGGCGTTGATGCGGCGGTGAAGCTGGGGGCACGAAAACTGGAAATTCGCGCCGACAGCGAACTGGTAGTGCGGCAGATTCTGGGTATTTATCGCGTGAAAAACGCCACGCTCAAGCCATTGTATCAACAGGCCATGGAGCTGTTACATAAAATCCCCGCCTGGTCGATTCAACATGTTTACCGCAGTTCCAATGCCCGGCCCGATGAATTGGCGAATATGGCCATGAATCGCAAGCGCGCGGTCTACAGCGGACCGGCTGCTGACATCTTGCACCCTACGGAAGAACCGCAGCAGAAGTCCGGCTGATTTTCGCCGTCGATGTTGCGGGCTTCGTACCGCCCCTGCCGATAGCTTTTAATACTACCGCATAAGTCCGTATGATCCTCCGTGGCGGAAAATTGGAGAGGCGATTGCCCTTTTGGGAAACGCAAGCACGAAAACACCAATTTTTTCCACTATGCCTATAATACAGCGGCTGCATTGGGAAACGGACCATGAAAAAGCCTCGCCACCATTACAACAACTTTCCTTTGCAATCCGTAATCATTATGGCATTGTTTACCGCGACGTTGATTTTCGTGGCGCTATGGCCGCAGTTAACTAATCTGGCGGCCAAGTTCGGTATCGCCGCCGCGCCGGGGCATATCCTATGGCATAACCGGCTTGCCCGCGGCCAGCAGCAAAGCCAAAGCACCGGCCGTCTACTGCTGGTAGACTTCCAGGCATCATGGTGCCCTCCCTGCCGATTAATGGATCGCACGGTTTGGACGGATCCAGCCGTGGCCAATGTAGTCAATCATCATTTTATCGCGATTCGTGAAGATATTGATTCGCCGACGGGAAAAGCGGATGCGCGAAAACTTGGCGTCCAAGTCCTGCCCACAGTACTGGTTTTGAACGCCCGCGGCAATATTGTCAGTGTCGCCCAGAGCATGGGGCCGCGGCAAACTCGACAATTTCTAACCCAGTCGCTAGCCACCGCCGCAGTGACTGGCACCGCCGAAAAATAGCCACCCGGCGGTGCCGATGAGGTCAACCTTTCTGGCCATAGTAAGCGCCGGGGCCGTGCTTGCGTAGAAAATGTTTATCCAGCAACTCATCAGGAATCGGCTGAACATCGGGTGCCAGGGCCAGGGTTTCCAGTTGCATTTTGGCCACCAGTTCCAGAACCAACGCATTTTCCAACGCTTTAGCCGCGGTCGGCCCCCACGCAAACGGTGCATGGCTTGCCACCAGAATGCCGGGGATTTGGGCCGGATTCAATCCACGTTCTTTGAAGCATTCCAAAATAATGCGACCGGTATTTAATTCATAGTCCGTCTGAATTTCTTCCGGGGTTAAATCTCTGGTTACCGGTACGGTACCGTAAAAAGTGTCCGCGTGGGTCGTACCCAAACAGGTAATTTCCCGTTTGGCCTGCGCAAAGCTTGTGGCATGGATGGAGTGCGTATGTACAATACCGCCGATGTTCGGACAATTCTGATATAAATATAAATGTGTGGGTGTATCCGAGGATGGGCGGGCACTGCCATCAATCACGCGACCATCCGCCAGCGAAAGCACCACCACATCCGCAGGCTGCAATTTTTCATAGGGCACACCGCTGGGTTTAATGGCCATAACGCCCGCGGAACGGTCTACGCCGCTGACATTCCCCCACGTTAACGCCACCAGCCCCAGAGTCACCAAGTCACGATTGGCCTGACATACCAACTGCTTAAGTTCATCATGCGGCATATTCAGCTCCTGGCCTGATCGCGAATGTCCAGTAACTCTTTCATCACCGTGCCAAGATGGGCGGTGGAATCCTTACGGCCAAAGGCATCATGCAGTTGACGATATACTCTGAACAACCGTTCATATACCGCCACATGTCCGCTGATGGGCGTAAAAATACGCGCCGGCTCACCGACCATGCGGGCAATGGCGTCGTCAAAGGTGTCATGGCCGCCGCGGCTTTTTCCCGCAGCCACTGCCCCCGCAATAGCCGCGCCAAAGGCACAGGTTTGTCCGCTCCGTGAGACGCCCACCGGCCGATTCATGACATCGGCGTAAATCTGCATGGCCAAATGATTTTTCGCCGATATACCGCCGCCGTTAATGACCCGATGTACCGGCAGGCCAAATTCCTCAAAACGTTCCATAATAATCCGCGCGCCAAAAGCGGTGGCTTCAATAAGAGCACGATAAATTTCCGCAGGTGTGCTGTGCAAGGTCAGCCCCATAATTAACCCGGTGAGTCGCTGGTCCACCAGAATAGTGCGGTTACCATTATGCCAATCCAAACTCAACAGGCCGCTGGCACCCGGTTTCATTTCCGAGGCCGCTTGGGTCAACGCTTCATGGGAGCCTGCGTTTCCCTGCGGCTGCACCACCGATACAAACCAGTTAAATATATCCCCCACCGCGGATTGCCCGGCTTCCAGGCCAAAATAATCCGGAAGAACCGATCCTGGCACGATGCCGCAAAGCCCCGGTATATCCGCGAGCTTCTCGCTTTCCGGCACGACCATAATATCACATGTAGATGTGCCGATAAGTTTGACCAGCACATTACTTTTTATTCCTGCGCCCACCGCCCCAAGATGCGCATCAAAGGCCCCCACCGCTACGGGTATTCCCGCCGGCAGTCCAAAGGCTTCGGCATACTGCGGTGTTAATGCACCAGCTGCCTGCGCCGACGAATATGCTTTTCCGGCAAGTGTTTTTCCGACCCGCACCAGGCCCGGGTCAAGTTGTCCAAGGAATTCAGCATCCGGATAGCCGCCCCAGGCCGGATTATAAAATGCCTTATGACCCGCGGCGCAAATTCCCCGCCGCAGCTTGCCCGGCTCCATCGTGCCGGTAATGGCGGCGGGAATCCAATCAGCAATTTCCACCCATGTATAAGCGGCTTGAAATACTTTTGGTGCCGTGCGGGCGCAATGTAGAATTTTTGCCCAGAACCACTCCGATGAATAGCGACCGCCGCACTTTGCCAGATATTGCGGGCGCAGCTTGCCCGCCACCGTGGTTATTTCTTCCGCTTCAGCGTGCGAAGTGTGATCCTTCCATAGCCAGACTTTGGCCGCCGGATCGTCGGCAAATACCGGATCAAACGCCAGCGACCAGCCGTGTTGATCTACCGGCATGGGTGAACTGCCGGTGGTATCCACACCGATGCCGATAATCTGTGAGGGGGAAAAACCTGTGACGCGCTGCGTTGCCAATGCCAGCGCATCTCGAATCGCGGATTGGGTGCCATCCAGATAATCCTGCGGGTGCTGCCGCGCCAGCAACGGATCGCGCGAATCCACAATCACCCCGTCTGTGCCATGGCGATAATTGCACACGCCGGTCGCAATTTCGTCACCCGATGCGACATCCACCACCAGTGCCCGCACTGAAGCCGTGCCAAAATCCAGTCCAATGGCATAATGCGATGACATAAGTTCCTTCATTCGTCGATCACTTCGCTTCCAAGTTATAGCCCGTCTTTCCCCGCCCGAGTCCCACGTTCATCACCGGCCATTATTCATGCCGGTATACATCCCATTTCATATAATTACTTAAGGCATCTTCAATGCCCGCTGCAACCACCGCTTTGGTGGCCGCAACATGGTGTTCGTAACCTTCACGGCAAATAAATTGCAGCAGCGCCTGCAGGCGGTGAACCTTAAATACTCCGTACCCGCCGAACGTGTCCAGCTTTTCACCGGTAAATTCGCCTTCACCCACATAGGCTCTAATCAGGCCGTTGTTGTCATCGGTTGAAACGCGGCAATACGTAAATGGGCCGGCGGCAATGTTGCCAACTATTGTCCCGTAGGTATTGTCCCGCCCCACCGTACCGGCGATAATTTCCTGATAATCCATTTTCTGGCTTTCAAAGAAATCCTTCGGCAGATTGGAGCAGTGAAACACCACGCCCTTATCCGGGTCGGTTCCGTAATTGTTATTCCAATCCAAAAGGGCAGCGGGTTTACCCGACGCTGCCTGCAAAATATACATGCCCACCACCCCGGTGATGTCGGTTTCGCAGGCGCTGGGCATGAGTCCGTTGGACATCATGCTCATGAGCGTGCATGGAACCACGCCGTAAAATTCTTCCAGTGCGGTCCAGCATTGAATCGCCGTGGCCACCAGCTCGCGTTCTTTAATGAATTTTTCAATCGCCACGCCGAGCTTGGCCATTTTTATAACACTTAGCTGCGGAATACCACCCGTTGCGGTATAGCCTTGAATTCCGGCAAGCTTTTCCTTCACTGCCGCATCCGTATCGGATAATTTTGTCGCCACGCCCAGCACTTCTGAAAGGTCCAACGTTTCAATACTGATACCCGCGGTTTCCAAGAGTTTTTCGCTATACCGCACAGTGTTAAACGCTCCGGGCCGGGCACCAATAGCCCCGATTCGCGCCCCTTTTAGCGCCCGCACCACGCGGCACGTCGCCGCGAAGCGCTGAATATCCGCCGAGAACTCCTTGCTGCCCGGTTCTTCCGTGTGCAACGTGGTAAGAGAATACGCAATGCCATATTGCCGCAAATTATTGCACGCCGACATTTTCCCGCAAAAGCTGTCGCGGCGATCTTTAATGGTCATGGTTTGTGTACGATCATTAAACGCATGGACCAACACCGGCACATTCAGCCCGGCCCAGCGCAGCGTGTTGGCAATCGCCCGTTCATCACCAAAGTTGGGCAACGTCACCAGCACGCCGTCAATTTCCCCGCGATGCTTTTGAAACAGCTCCGCGTATTTTTTGGCGTCCGCTAAAGATTCCACCGCCCCGCCGTTGGTCTGCTCCGCCGGCAGAATAATAGTTTTAATCTGATGTTTGGCCAGTGTATTCAAAATCTCCTGCCGGCCGGTGACGCATAAATGGGCAGGAAAAAAACCACGGTTTCCAACAATCACGCCTAGTGTAGTCACGGAATCAATCTCCAAATATTGGGCCTTTGAGCCATCCAAAAACCACGAACTGCGTATGGTAAGCCATACCTTGCCACGCGGGCAAGTTTACCAGCCACGGCGGGACAGCGAGAATCATTTCGTACCAGGAATCTTACTATCTATCCCATTAAACGCCTTGGGAGTCGGTCCACATTCATCCCCCGGAAGGACGTGGCCCCAGTTTCCGCTGCAGCTTATTGGCCTTCACCGCACGGGTGCGCGCATCAACGGCAGTTTTAAGCCGATCCGCCTCATCAGGCACCGCTTGGCTGCTATCGGCATTCTGGCCTTCCGGGCTGCGTCGTTGAGCCAGCTCCTCCAAGTGGTTTAAGGAATCACCAATTATCTGCTTCAGATTTCCTCCGCGTTCAGCCTCCGCCTGCGCCTGGATTGCCAAGCGTACCAGAGCAGGATCATCCACCATGGCTACAAACTCGGCAAGATTTCCGGCCGCCAAATCCGGAAGTTCCTCCAGATATTCCATCAACCGCGCCAGCAATGCCGCCATGTCCGAATCGAAAAAGAGATCAACCGCTATTCGATCACGAAATTCCTGATACAGCGAAAAATCACAGAGCAACGCCCCAATAATCCAATGCCCCGCCCGTTGCAGCCCCATGTCAACTTCCACCGCCGGCGCGGCATCCGATTTTTCAGTCCCCGCTTCACCGGACTGCCGGCCTGCGCCCACGGCCAGCCGACGAATTCGCGCATGAACTTCATCCGAACTTATCCCCACCAGATCAGCAATGTTTTTCTGCAACAATCCTCGGCGAATTGGATCCACCGACGCATTCAATATCGCCGGCGCCACCAGCCGCATCAAGGCCTCAGAAGCTCGTTGTTTACCGGCCAGCGAATCCGATGCTTGAAACGCTGTATACATTTTTTCCCAGGCGTATTCCAAAGAATCTTTGGCCTCTGCGATGATTTTCTCAAACGCCTCACCCCCATGGGTCATGCAAAAATCACAGGGGTCTTTACCATCCGGCACATGAGCGATGCGGACATCCACCGGATACCGCAGCAACAACTCAATCGCCCGGTCCGCCGCGCGCCGACCCGCCTCATCACTGTCAAATACCAGTGCCACGCGATTGCAAAATCGCCGCAGCAAATTGATATGCTGTTCGGTCATCGCGGTGCCCAAGGTCGCTACCACATTTTCCACACCCGCCTGATGGCAACCTACCACATCCATATACCCTTCCACCACCACCGCCAACTGCTTACGAATCAGCGGCTGTCGCGCCAGGTTCAGCGCGTAAAGCGTTTCGCGCTTGGAAAATAACGCTGTTTCCGGCGAATTCAGATATTTTGGTCCCTCCTGATCCGAGCCGGTCTGGGCTGGCATGCTTGGCTCCGGCGCAGCCGATGGAAGAATTCTTCCTCCAAAGGCGATGACCCGGTCACTGGAATCAATAATGGGAAATATCAGTCGATTGCGAAATACATCATAGACGCTGCCATCTGCGCGCCTTTTCACCAGCCCCACCGACACCAGCGTTTCCGCGCTGATCCCCTTCTTCCCCGCAGCAGTCGCCAAAGCGGTCCATTGGGTCTCCGCACAGCCAATCTGAAATCTCTCAATTGTGGCGGCATGAACGCCGCGTGAAGTTAAATATTCCCGAGCCGCCTTTCCGGCGTTACCGGCAAGATTGCTCTGAAAA
>DAHXLH010000257.1:0-5668 GCA_027366115.1 Phycisphaerales bacterium | reverse complement strand
GGCGACTCTTATGACTATCAACATGGACAATTCCATCGCCAGGCCATTACGGCACAAAGCCATCATGACGGTGCCGATATTCACCTTGCCGCTAACACCGGTGCATACAGTTCCACAGTCAAACATTTTGTCCTGCGTGTCCATGGCCATGCCGCAACTGCCGTCACGGTCAATGGGCAAGGTGCCAAAGCGGTTGAAAATCGCTACGCCCTTTCCCAGGCAGCCGATGGATGGCATACCGATGTGGATGTCATCGGCCCGGTAACGCTGGTGAAAATTCCCGCCGGCCAAAAAGCGACGGTCCACCTACGTGGAACGCAAAGGATCCAAAAAGAGTTGGAAATTCTGGATTCGCATGATGCGTCGATCTTCGGCCCCACGCCACCAACCGTACCGCTGAAAACCAACAATCCTATGTACAGCGATACGCACCTGTTCGGCCCATCACCGAATTTGCGGCCTGTGATTATGACCAATCATACCGGCTATACCGCCGGTGGATTTATCGCCGGCTTTGCATCAACCGGGACCGGGGCCAGTTATTATCTGCGGCGACATGCAGCAGGACGTTACCGTGTGGTGTTCCGCGTGGCCAATGCCGATCTGAACACCATTAAAACCATGAATGTGTATGTCAACGGCGTGATGACCGGCGAAGTGAGCATTCCCTCTACTCCAAGCTGGGATACATGGCAAAATATCGCACTTTATCTGCCGTTGGCGGCCGGCAACAACACCATCATGTTGCGGTGCGATGAAAATAATACCGGGAAGATTAATCTTGATTCGGTGCGGGTGCCCTACAAGCCGTTGATGTAACGCCGCAGGCGCTGTGGCAGTTTGATGAGGTGCCAATGGCTACGCCGTGTGGCGTGCCATGCGCGACGGGTCGAAGCGGGGTCGTGTCATCAGGACCCTATTTCGCGACCAACTCAACGCGGCCGCATTGAGCTAATGATGTGCGCCACGTCGGATGTGGATACCGCCAGGCCGAGGGACTACCGCGGGGCGGCTAAGGTCATGGGCGTTGACGGAAGATATTTGGCAATCAGGTGTTGCACGATGAGATTCCGCTGGTTCAAAAGTTCCTGCCCGGCCAACGGATCGGTCGGAATGCCCGTGAGTTGCAGCGTAACCCTGATCAGCTTGCCGTCGCGCAGCAATAGCAGCGTTATCTTGCTGCCCGGTGGATGCTTTTGAATTTCTGCGCGAAAGGCCGCAGCCGTGTTGTAAGCCGGAATTTTGTGGCCGTTAATTCCCAGGATCAGATCATTCTCGCGCAGATATAGGCCGCCGGGAAAACCCGGCACGGTCCGCACGACCGCCACGGCGGGAATCCAGTGAGGCTTTCCATGCGTTCGTAATTCCAGTGGATTGGTGATGAACTCCACGCCGATAAAAGCGCTGCCATGATGCAGCCAGTTAAACTGCCGCAGATACAGTTGCATGCAAATCCGCAACAGCCGATTGCGCTGTTCCGGATTTTTGGTTTTTGCCATCGCTGCGGCAAGTTGCGGCAAAATAAAGCCTTTTGTGGACAGCAAACGCCGCTGAGCTTGTCGACGGGTGCGCCACTTATCCGATGCCAGTGCGCCCACCGTGCGCGCCACCCGCCGTTGCTGAGCGGTGGACATGCGCGGCCGAGTCTCGGCGGTAATAGCAGCTTGTCCCCACGACATGCTGCGGTACCCGGAACTTACCATAAAGATCAGTGCCAGAAAGTATGGCACCCCACGGCGGGCAATATGCCCTGTATTGATGCTAAAGCGCGCGTGGCCCTGGCAATTCTCGCACGGCAAGTCGTTGCTGAATTTTTGCGTTTGCATCGGCAACTCCTGATGGCGCGACTCTTCCGAAGATTTCCTCAGCCATGCACCAATTTTAACATCCAGTACGCCAAAGGAGCTGCAAAAAGCGCCGAGTCCAGCAGATCCAATACGCCGCCAAACCCCGGCACCAAACCAGAATCTTTTACGCCCGCATCCCGTTTCAGCAGGCTTTCCAGCAAATCACCCATTTGCCCCGCGGCACCCAGCACCATGCCTCCCAGCAGACCTTCCCACCACGCAAACTCGGGTGAAAAATGCGAGAGCATCGCTCCGATTACCGCCGCCGCCGCCAAACCGCCTAAAAAACCTTCCCATGTTTTCCCGGGTGAAAGCCACGCGATTAATTTATGTTTTCCCAGCCAACGTCCCACGGCGTAAGCTCCCATATCCGCGCCTTTGACCATCAACAGAATGGAGACCACCATTCCCGCGGAATGCGTCAGCCGGATGGGCAGGAAAAATCCCGGCATGACTCCCAGATATACAATCGCCAGCAAAGACCCACCGGCGGACGCCATGGCACCATCGATTTTCTGATTTCGGCTGTACATGACCACCGCAGCCACCAGGCCCAAGGCCAACACCGTGGGCACTAAATAATGGGGCTTAACGGTATGAAACCACATGGCCACACGCACCGCAATCGGACTGGTGCCTTTCGGATGGTCCAACAGTGTCTGCGACAACTGCTCCAACCATGGCCAGATCATGCACAAAAGGGATGCTGTTACGCACACCCGCATGGAAATCACGACCCCCTCAGCCTTCAGCAATCGCCGCATTTCCGCTGTGGCCAGAGGGATAATCCCCAACAAACTTAACACCATCAGCGTGCCCGGCGGAAAAGACATGGTCCGCCCCGGCCAACCCGCGGAAAGCGCCTGATCAAAATAGAACATCGTCAATAGCAGGCCCCCGAACAGCAGGCCATAGATCAGACGCAATTTAAGCATAAGCGACTTCCGTAAAACGGAATTATAGTACGGATACCACTGCCTGACGTAAAATGACGCCGGAAATTTTTCTCAGACAGGCTCGCGCGTGGAAATCGCCACAATTTGGCCCGGGCAAGTCTTATGTTAGCTGACGCGGCGCTTCGCTGAAGTTACTGGTTCGGAGATTCCCCGACCTCCGCCGCCTGTTCGCGGACAAATTCCAGCACGCCCCGGCACACAATGCTGCACAGCTCATGCACGCTGGGATCGGTGATTTTATAAATACTTTGCGGGCCTTTGCTTTCAAAATTAACCAAGCCGGCTCTGCGAAGAACCGACAAATGTTTCGACGCCGCCGCCTGACTTATGCCCAACTCCTGCGTTAACGTTCGCACATTAGCCGGCGACCGCGCCAGCCGGGCTAAGAGTCGAATGCGATTTTCATCTGCCAAGGCCCGAAATCGCTCTGCCACGCGCTCCACAATTTTCGGATTTTCAACATCAATCATAACACAACATTCCTATATAGGAATTATAGTATTCATAAAGAAGGCCAAAAGCAAATTAGGATTCCGCCGGGCCGAAGCTGAATTCTCGGCCAGATGGATGGCATCGTATTGGCTTATCAGCGTAATATTACGCCCACATGGCGCGTATACTGTAGCCAGATGGCTACCATACGGGGGCGCCAATGTCCGCAGTTGAAGGACGCATGGCAATATGCCGAGAATTATTAAATCACTTTTTCTTAGAATTCTTCTTCTGGTGGCCGCATGTACAGCGGCGGCAACGGCGTGTGGCGGAAAAAATCTGCCGACACCACGGATGCGCTATCTGGATAATGGCCGGCTCCGTATCGGCGTGAATTTGGCGATGGGCGGTGCGATAACTTATCTGGCGCAATCCCACGGCCGAATCAATTTGATCAATCACGTGGATCTCGGGCGCGAGATTCAAATGTCCAATTATTCCGGTCCGGTTCCCTATATTCCACCCGGGCGGCAAGTACAGCCGTATTGGCGCTCTTTAGGCTGGAATCCCGTGCAGGCCGGCGATGCGTTTAAGAACCCATCAAAGCTGGTTTATTTTAAAAAAACCAGCCACAGCCTGCTGGTGCGCTGTATTCCTATGATCTGGCCCTTGGACAATCAGCCCGCGCGTTGCGGCTTCCAGACGCGCATCACCCTGCACGGACATACCGTGCACGTCCATTGCCGCATGGTGGCGTTCCGACACGACCTGAAGCAATACCCTGCCCGCCCGCAGGAATGCCCGGCCATTTACACCATTGGCAAACTCTGGCGTTTAGTGTCCTATGTCGGCGACAAACCCTTTACCCATTCCCCGGTAACCATGCTGGACCCGCCTTCGCTTCTGACCCGCAAGATGCTGGTATTCGCGCGTCAACGTAAAGGCAACCCGTGGGTGCCATTTAGTCCCACGGAAAACTGGGCCGCTCTGGTGGATAAATCGGGCTTCGGTCTGGGAATCTGGGCACCAAACGACTATACATTTTCCGGAGGATTTTACGGCAGGACTCACGGCATCGGCGGACCGGCAAACACACCTGCGGGCTACATCGCTCCCAATTTTAAAGACATTCTTGATTACAATATTATGTACACATATCATTATGTATTAATCGTCGGATCAATCCGACAGATTCGGTCCTGGGTGTACCGCCGGGTACCGCGCCCCGGCCTGCCGCACTGGGAATTTGCGCATAATCGTCAGCACTGGACGTATGCCGGCGCCCATGACACGGGTTGGCCCATCGAGGGATGTTTAAACGTCTCTCTGGCGGGCCGTCATCCGCACCTCATCAGCCCGCCATGCTTCTGGCAGGCGGCCCAAGCGCCGGTGTTGTATATAGACGCAGCATTTAAGACTACAGAAAAATCGGGCAGGGTAGGGTGGCGCAGCTTTCATCAGGCCGACTTTTCCTGGCCCTCGCGCGTGGCTTTCCCGATCAAAGGCGATGGCCGATACCACCATTATGCCATCCGGCTGGCCGGCCAGAAAACCTACCACGGCCCGATGGCCCAATTGCGTATTGACCCCGTCACCACCGGCCAGCGCGGCGCGTGGGTTAAAGTTCGCTCCATCGGTTTTACCCCATGAATATCACCTCGAAAATCCCACCACGGCCCGTCGGCCCCGGGCAATATCGCAATTACCCTGAAAGACTCCCGATAAAGAAAGTAAACCCCAGGAGCCACGAGGTTACAGCGACAGCCACCCTTTTGTCCCCATCCTATTTGCTCTCCTGCTCACCTATCTAAACATCTGCTCAGCTAATAGAAAAGGCCGCCCAAGGGGGCGGCCTTTTTTATTAGCGGGGGGAGATTGCGATAGGGCTAATGCCTCGCCGAGGTTAAGCCATTTCTCGTACCAGAAACCAGATCGTTCAAAAGCCAGGCCTTGTCGATCCACGATAGGCTAACAAATGCCTTACTATTGTATCAAACTGATTCCCTTAAGCAGCGCGATCAATGCAAGAGAGGCCGCAAATGATGTCCATCCTGGCCCATATATGCCTAGGAATACACGGCTGTCAACTCCCGCCAACAGAGCGAATGAACCTGTCCACAAATGCCTCACCTTCCATCCAGTGGCAATCTCCTCAACCGTAAGCAGTTGACCTTGGACCGGCGTCGGATGCTTCCACTTAAGCGACTCTGCCATTACATGCAGTCGAGATTCCCACTCATTATATTTATAGAAGTTACTCGAATATCGTGAAAATAATCCTGACCTCATAGCGACATCTAAAATGGTTTTACGCGGAAACGTCGAAAATAGTTTCCAGCAACTTGGACCTTTCAATTCTGTGCTTACTCTCCATGAATTAGCATACGTATTTCCTGATGCCGTAACCTTGCACCGCAAAGACACCAAGAATGA
>DAHXLH010000222.1:0-6315 GCA_027366115.1 Phycisphaerales bacterium | reverse complement strand
GTTTTCCTTAGCGGGCAGTCCGGGGCCACCGGCATAGTTCCATGTTTCGTGCAAATGGCTGGATGCCGGGGAAATGACAACCGCTTTTCTCCCCTGATGCAGCAGATTACCATCTACATTGGTGACCCGCCAATCCAGTTCCCCATTCAAGGATTCCATTGAGTCGCTGGAAACCCATAGTTCCAAATTACCGGAATCACGCTCGGTTCGAACACTGACCAGAAGTGGCGAAAAAAAGCGTTTGGAGGCATACATAATGGCCTTCCAGCGATGGTACCAGTCGATCATCGACCAGGTGGGAGCGGGCCAACTGTCATTGAGTTGCCAGATCAGCGTAGCCATTGTTCCGGGCATGTTTCGCCGCCAATGTTCTACGCCGTACCCGATCACATAGGCTTGGGCAATTTGCGTCAGCCATAGCGTAGAATCCACATCCTTCGGTACCGGCCCAAAATAACTTTCCACCGCCTTTATCATGTTATCGATGCCGAATCGGCCAAAGGATCGCTCATGATAGACCATTACCTTACTGTCGATGCTGTCTCTGTCGGCCGGGACGGTATAGGCATTAACCGTTGCGGGTTCGGGAAACGATTGCATTCCGAATTCGGTAATAAAACCATTGGCGTTTTTAAACTGTTCCGGCGGCTTTGTAATATCCCATGGCCCCCAATAATGTATATCATTGCTGCTGCCCGGGTCGCCGCTGCCAAGTTCGTAGTTTGCGCCGGGTAGTTCCTTGTGCAGAATATCGCCGATGGTGTCTCGGAATAATCTGTTAAATCCATGAAACCAATAGATCTCATTGTTTCCGCTCCACAGCGCAATGCACGGGTGATGGCGATTTAACCTGACCTGTTCGCTTACTTCCAAGCGGACATTTTCGAGCCAATGCGCATCAAAGACCGGATAGAAGTGATTAGCAAATTTAAACTCGAACAGCACCAGCAGCCCCAGTTCATCACAGGCATCGAACTGCGCCTGGGATTCATAATATCCGCCGCCCCAGAAGCGCAACAGATTAAAATGACAATCGCGGGCATCTTCCATATAACGACGCAGAATTTCCGGCGTAACGCGCGAGGGAATATTGTCTGCCGGAATCCAATCCGCCCCTTTGGCAAAAAATGGTGCGCCGTTTATCTCCAGATGCACCGCCATAGACTCGCTTTTCGGAACGTATCGAATCGTTCTAAGTCCTATTCGACGCTGGGCCGTATCTATTACCGTGCCACGGGCACTAACAAGCTCAACGACGATCATATAAAGATGTTGCGATCCCATTCCATTGGGCCACCACAGTTGCGGATTGGTAATGCTCAGTTCGGTTGCACCGCGCCCCTGTGAGAGTGTCACGGCAGACTCGGCAACGGACCGACCATTAAACAATACGGTGGCCCTGGCAGTTAGATCTTCGGGACGGGCTTCCGCGGTTACAACAACATTGAGTATTGCCAGGTCCGATCGACTGAGATTCTGATCCACCCGCACATCGGTAATCCGTGCATCGAAACCGATCAGTTCAATGGACTTCCAGATTCCGCATGTCAGCAGAGGCCTGCACCAATCCCAGCCCCACATGTACGGGGCCTTGCGCACCCACACCTGGGGGCTCTTGAGCCGATTGATCAGGCCGTGGTGGTTTTGATATTTTTTGACCATGGATGCCGCATAAGGAGCTGTCGGCTGGAATTCGATATCAATTGTATTCTCACCGGTTTTCAGGCCATCCTTAATATCGTACTGCCAGGTACGGTACATGTTGTCCGCCGCTCCCATTTTCCTCCCATTTATCCAGACGGTTGCCAATGTATCGAGTCCGTGGCAACGCAACTTGACGAACGCCTTTTTCAGAATCTCAGCGTCCGGCGTAAAGCTTCGCGAATATCGCCACGCTCTTTTTCTAACCCATTGAACAGTGCTGTTATTATCACGGAAATACGGATTCGGAATTTTATTTGCAGCCATCAGGTCGGTAAAAATATCGCCCGGAACCTTCGCCGGGTATGATTCATCTCCCCGGCCGCTCTCATGCACACGCCAGGAAGAACCATCCAGACTCTGCACGACTACTTCAGTCGACGGATGAACCGCTGCGCCATGCACGGGCGGCAAGTCCGAACTGGCAGCGATCAGCGTGGACGATGCGGCAATCGCGCCCTGCAGAAAGGCGCGTCGGGACATATCATCGCCCAGCGTGGGTAAATCAACCATCATTGATATCCTTATTCAATCAGCAGAAATGAACCAGAACACATTAAAACTGTTTGAGTATATTCCAACCCCCTGTGGCTTCACAAAGTAGCCGACCATAGGCGGAATTCCATTACCATCGTTGATCGATTCAGCGACATAATGCTCCACAACCGTCAAGGAATGAAATATCTTATTACCGATGCACATTATTCAATTTATTGCCATAGATTCAGTTCTAACCACTATCTCGACCGCCGAGGCACTGTAATGCAATTCGCAACGTACGTGCGGCATCCACGACTAATTCACTGATTAGCAATCCATCACTCGGTTGAAATCCCCACACCACACGACACGCCCCGGCCCCCCACCCCATGTTACTTTTCCGCCATACAGACCGGCTCGATCTGCCGACAGATTACGACATAATTTACGCAAATAATTCGCAAATGCAAACATGCCAACAGCCGGAGGGATTATCATTCGTACCAGGCACAGATTCAGAATCCAGTTGCGACATTCAACACGTGCAAATCGCCGGCTTTAATCGGTGCCACATGACCATCCATAAATTCGGCGTTGGCAACCCCCGACGAAGCGGAGTTTAATGGCGTGTCCGGCGAGGGATTAAAATGGCGGTAGCGCAGCCCGGTTCCGCCGGCATAAGCACTCCCAACTGTTTGATCATAATTCCCTGCGATGGCACCTACACCCGGTTCGAAAAAATTAGGCGGTATCGCCGTTGACATTGTGATCCCGCTTGAGGGCTGGTTAAATCCTGTCCAGTCAAAAGCGTAAAACGACTGACCGCCGCCAAACTGGTTACAATCCCCAATTCCAACGACCTCAGCCGGATTCGGAATATCGACATCCCTCTTGGGTGAAGAGTAATACGGAGGTCGGATCCAACTGTACTGGTAGGGACTGACCCATACAAACACATTGGGATTAACCGAGTAAGTCGTTGGAGAAACGTATGGCTCGGTCACCCACGGATTCGACCACGGGATCACCTGGCTGGGACACGAGAACAGCGGCATATACTTTGCGCGTAATCCCTGATAGGAATATCCATGCTGCATGGTGTTCCGCAGGCTCATTTTGTACGTCAAGTAGGCTACCGATCCGGAACTCGCGGGGATACCCATGTCCCAGTCAAAGAGTTGGTCATTCCATGCATAAGCGAATGTGTTCGGACTCGTTGGCTGGCCGTTCGCCAGGAGAAAGCCTTTGTTGCTTGCCGCGTACTCATTCGTGAGTTGTCCAAGGGATCTCAAATTTGCTTCACACTGAATACTTAATCCGGACTGCCGCGCCATAGCCAGCGCTGGCAGCAAAAGGGCTATCAGAAGAGCAATAATCGAAATCACCACCAATAGTTCAACCAGTGTAAATGCCCGAGCTTTCATGGTTCGGCCCCCTTAAAGTATTCATTTTTTCTCAATGAGGGAAATGGGATTGGACCCGCCTGGTATCCAATCCCTATTCCGATCCGTCCAATATGCGCAACTTCACGCGACACGGCGACGTCTTAACAGCAGCATGCTGATTCCAGATCCGATCGCCAATATTCCGACCGCCGCCGGCTCCGGAACCGGCGTAACGCCAACGACCTGCACCCCGTTGAATACACCCTCACCCGCACCGCCGGTAAAGGAAACAGTTAACACACCGGTGGCGTTCGCCGTTGCATCAAAAATCGTGTAATTGTTGTTCGTGGCGTTGTTGTAGAAAATACCCGAAGTACTGCCACCGTCGACCGTGTTATCAAACTGACCGCTGGCAGGAGAGCCTGTCCCGGTGGTAATGGAATAGGTGGTAATGTCGCTATTGTAACTGGCGTTTTGACCATAAATGTAGAGCGTATAATTCCCGCTGTCGGTCAACCCCGTAAGCGTAACAGTCCCGGTATGGTTACCTGATGCAAGCAATGCGCCCCCCAGCAGCGCATTGGACGGATTGGTGGGATCGCCATATGTGCCAGTGGCGGTGAAGCTGACTCCAACGCTCGTTGCCAGACCGCCAGACGTCACCAGATTACTCATCGAATCACTGGTTGCACCTGCCGGCTCGGACAACACGTTCCAAACCGGCGCAGCAATCCCGTCGCCTGTATATACACCCTGGTTGCCGGAAAACGACCCCTGTTGAGGTGTAAAGACTCCGGTTCCCTCAAATTGGACATTAACGGTGTCAGCCTGGGATCTAGCCGTTGTCCAACTCGAAACACATACCGCAATGGCCAAGCTTGCCAGAGTTACCAAACCTGATTTTGAAACAGACATATACATTCTCCTCTTACTGCACCGTCGCGGGCGGATGACATAAATGCAGGCAGCCAACGAAAGGTCTGCCCGTTGCTTTCGATCACCTGATGGGACAGAAAGCTTCCGCAATCCCGGGATTCACAGCAAATCCACAAAACAGACTGCGAACATTTCTGGCTGAGCCATTGCCAATTCTTCGAATCTTTGTTCGGCTCAGAGCACCTTCTGCTGAGAAAACGAACGCATAAAACTTCAATTCAATCGGATCGAGATGTTGTTCAGATCCGGCTGTCACCTTATGGTTTTAACTATACGCAGATATTAAGTGGCATCAAAAACAACGATAGTCACTGTCGCCATTCTGTTACCATATTTAGCCCATAATATGCTTCAAAAAGCGCAGATGCTCTCAAATAAATTGACATTATCCCACAATCAGCGTTCTGTTATTTTATTACCATATTTCTTGAACAGTCGCTTACAGGCGGGCCACCCAATCCGCCTAATGACTCCACTTGCGCATACAGATATTGAATTACCGGCACTTGAAAGGATCTCGGAGCGTTGCTTGGAGATCGCACAGATGGAAAGATTGCTTCGCCGGAGCGGCACCACGGCCGAAGGGACGGGAGAGACAAGGCCGGGCGCCGGCTCAATGGCGGGTCAACGCATGCACCCGGACGTCCGGGCTTCGGTTGGCCCTGAAGCAGTTTTATCGTTGGATTATTTCCGCGGCACACGCGATGTAATTGCAGTCCCCGATGATGCCCGGATCACCAATTCGCCGGTCAATTCAGAATGCACGGGCGGAAGCGTCGGCTCGTCAATTCTCTGCATCATCGTACGGAAGGCGAGATAGCCAAGTCCGGATGCGGGCTGCCGAATTGTGGTAAGCGGCACAGGTAATCGCGCCGCACTTGGGAGATCATCAAAACTGCCAATGCGGAGATCCTGCGGTATTTTTAATCCCGACTCAAGTGCAAACCGCATGACACAAGCCGCACGCGAATCGCTGACGACGAGAACTGCCTCCGGACGTCTGCGCAGCAGCGTCGTGGTGACAAAGGTATGATCAAAGAGATTGCCGTGATGGACACTTCCGGAATCAACGCGGATTCCGTGATACTCCATAGCTTTCAGATAACCCGCTATGCGTGATTCCTGGGTTGGCACTCGCGTGGAATAGGCAAAAAATTCAATTTTGCGGCAGCCCAGTTTGATAAAGTGTTCGGCAAGAGTAAAACCAGCTCCGAAGTTGTCAAGACCAACAAGATCCACACGACTCCGCGCGGGATACCGTACAATGTCGCGATCTATAAGCACCACGGGTATTCCGGCAGCATGAAAATCATCGACAAGCGCGGCGGTCGATGATATGTACTGATCCGCCAGAATTTCCTGCGGCATTAGAAATATGCCTGACACTTTTCGTTCGATGAATTCCTCGGCGATGCGTTTGTATCGACCAGCCAATCCTGATTCCGTTGGATTATCCGTCCAGGTAGGATCATGAAGTATCACAGACCATCCTTCCAGGCTGGACCGATAGAGTAACTCGCTGCCCGCGCCGCCAAATGGCGATTCTTCCTGATGTTGTCGCGCTAATCCCCATAATACCGCGCCAAATGCAAGCCTCCGTCGCGGTGGCGCAGCAATCACAACCGAACCAGCCTTACCATTACGCTTGATGAACTTTTGCTTTACCAGCCGGTGAATCGCCCGACTCACCGTTGGCCGAGATACACCAAAGCGCGTTGCCAGAACACGCTCCGTCGGTATGCGATCATACACGCGAAACCGCCCTGATTCGATTCCGTGCAATAAGAATCGATAAACGTTTTCCGACTCTTTC
>DAHXLH010000219.1:0-7875 GCA_027366115.1 Phycisphaerales bacterium | reverse complement strand
TCAGAATAAAACGGGAAAGCAGATTGGATTTCATTGTGTTTCCAGAATTCTCCGGCCGCCGCGGCGGCCCGCCATTGTGTACCCCCCGGCGCTACCGGGATATAACCAAATATCTCGATCAGTTTTTATCCGGAGCCGCATCACCTTCATCCAGCACTTTAATAATGGCTGATTTGGTATAGCGTTCTTTGATATTGTTGGCTTCATCAACTTTCAATACCACTTCATCATCCCGAACCTCAACTACTGAAGCAATTAAGCCGCCTGCCGTGACCACACGGGCACCGCGCTTCAGGGCGTTATACATTTGGTCGCGCTTCTTCTGTTCGCGTTTGCGTCCGGAACTCATGAAGAAAAATACCACAATGAGCATCAACGCCAGCGGCGCGAAACTCATAATTTCACTGGTTAGCGTTTCGGGCGGCTGAGCCGGCTGACTGGCGGCGGTTGCGCCTGCATCAGCCGCTGCTGTGGCCGGAGTTGCGCCGGTTGTGGAGGCAGTTGGAAGTGCCGTTGCCGGAGCGACGGTGGGAGCCGGCGTGGCGGCGGTGGGGGCAGCGGTGGCCCCCGTACCTGCGACAGGTTTGGCCGTGGCAATTGCCGGCTGCGCTGCGGCACTGACAAGCGACGGTGCGCCAAAAAACGCACCAGAAAGACAAAACAAAGCTACTACGATCCATGATTTCATGGAGAATCTCCAATTCAAAGTTTCATGCTCTCGGTTCCAAATCGCCAAAGCCTTACATACTGCCCGGCGCAACGAGCATAGATCCGTGATTGTCGCGTATCGCCTGTCGAATGTCCAGCATCCAGCGTTGGAAGAATCGGAGGTTGTGCAGCGAGATCAGCGTTGGCCCCAGCATTTCCCCGACCGCGAATAAGTGCCGCAGATACCCGCGGGAGAATTGCCGACAACACATACAATCGCATGAAGCATCCAAAGGATTCATATCGCGAATGTACTGACTGTTGCGCAGACGAATCGGACCGGTGGAGGTAAAGGCCAACGCATTGCGGCCATTACGCGTGGGCAATACGCAGTCGAACATATCCACACCTCTTTTAACCGCTTCCAGAATATCCACGGGATAGCCCACGCCCATTAAATATCGCGGACGCGATTCCGGCAACAGTGGTGCGGCATGGTCAATGGTGGCAATCATGCGGTCATGCCCCTCCCCCACCGCCAAGCCGCCCAGGGCGTAGCCATCAAAATCCATCGCAATCAGCGACTCGGCACAACGCAACCGCTGATCCGGATTCGTTCCACCCTGTACGATGCCAAAAAGCGCCTGCCGGTTTTCCGGGTCAAGTTTTTCATGTTCTTCCCGGCATATACCGGCCCAGCGAATCGTCCGGTCCATCGACTCGGCCAGCCGCTCCGGCGGACAATCCGCCGGGGGGCAATCATCAAAGGCCATGGCAATATCCGCACCAAGTTCATGCTGTATTTTCATGGATTCCACTGGACCAAGACGAATGGCCGAGCCGTCAATATGGGATTTAAACACCACGTGATCGCAGTCAAAGTGGCGCAAATCGGAGAGCGAAAAAACCTGGAATCCCCCGGAATCCGTAAGCATCGGACCGTTAAAGCCGGAAAATTGCTGCAGCCCCCCCAAGTCGCGCACCACTTCTGATCCCGGGCGCAACATAAGGTGATAAGTATTTCCAAGGATAATCTGGCATCCGGCCTGATGGAGCATATCCGGGGTGAGGCCCTTGACACTACCACGTGTGCCAACGGCCATAAAGGCAGGCGTGTCAAAGCTTCCATGAGGCGTATGGATGCGGCCCAGGCGGGCCTTGGTGGAGGAGTCCTTGGCAATAATTTCAAATTTCAAAGTCATGGCGGAAGAGTATAGCGGCAATGCAAATTAATGGTAAATAATATTGCATTTGAATTGCCGCGCTGCTAAACTTTTACGGGCGGATGGCGAGCTGATGCCTGTTGGACCAGATTTAACATCACTTTTTTTCAAAATGGATGGCTTTTTATGTCAATAATTGAGGTCGCCCAAAAGGCCGACGTTTCACCTTCCACGGTTTCACGTGTCATGAATGATCACCCGCGCGTGGCCACGGAAACAGCACGCGCCGTACGAAAAGTAATGGCTGAACTGGGCTATGTGCCATCCGATAATCGCCCCGGCCCCAAACCTCTGCATCGCGCTTTGCCCGCTAAACCTACAGTAGCTTTCATCATTTTTGGTGCCTCCCATCATGGCAACACGCCGGGATTTGAACAGCTTGTCCGCGGCGTATCGGAAGCGGTCAATAAGAGTTCCATGGGCTTGGCAATATTCCATCACCAGGATTCCGCCCGACCGCCCGATCGTCTTCTGGATAGTGCCGTACACGGTCTGCTGCTGCATGGGGAAATTCCCAGCCCCGAAGTTCAAGGGAAATTTGGGAAAATTCCGGCGGTATGGCTGATGGGTAATCATCAGCGCCCGACGTGGGGTGATCAGGTCATGCCGAATCATTATGAAGTCGGCAGCTTGGCGGCAGAGCACCTGCATTCACATGGACATCAACATCTGGTGTTTCTGAATATGGACGCACAGCATTGGCCATTCCGCCTTTACTATCAGGCATTTGCGGCTGCAGGCGAACAACTTGGCGCAACGGTATCGCGCGTCGATGAGGTCATAAAACCAAGTTCAGACTATTGGTTCAAATATGATCAGTCCACTATTGAGGGTATTGCGGACCGATATCTGGCGCTATCCCCGCGCCCCACGGGAATTATGATTGCCGATGACATGCAGGCTGCGATGATCCAGCCGGTGTTGCAACGCAAAGGGGTGCAAATCCGCCCCGGCGAAGTCGAAATTGTTTCCGTGAACAACGAGCAGCCGTACCTCATAGGACTAAATCCGCGGCCAACGGTAATAGACATCCGCGCCAGCGCCATCGGGCAACGCGGAGTGGCGCAAATCCGCTGGCGCATTAAGCATCAGGACGTGACAGATCGGATCATGATGCTGGTACAGCCGGAACTGGTAGAGCCGGCAGCACATTAAAGAGCATGGGTGCCGGCTTCCCGGAAAGCCTGTCCGAGTGACGGCTAATGGGAGGGGCACCTTATTATTCATAAAAGCGTTTAACTATGGGATTGTCTTGACATATTCAAGCTTTTTTCTTAAGTTATTTGGCTCGAACGATCCGGCATGTAAAGCCGGTGGGATCGGAAGGCTCGCGATAAATAGCAGTGGCATGGAATTATCGTGCCGGCATTAGAAGTGACGCCCCGATCATCAAGGACTTGAAAACAGCCTCTGCGCGGCAAGATCGGCGCAATGCTAAGGAGTAGACGACATGTTACCCGTTGCAAGAACCAGCAAATCCCGTAAAGGTATGCGCCGTGCCCATCAGGCCCTGATTGGAGTCGCCAGTTCGCGCTGTCCGGGATGTGGGCAAAGCCGGCTGCCGCACCGCATGTGCAGCAACTGCGGGTATGTGAATCGCGGGCTGAGTCTGGATCTCGAAGAATCCACCACCAGAAAATAGGCCACCGCTGGGGACATCAAGATAAACAGGCCGCCTTATAGCGGCGAGAGACACCGTGCTTTTTTCTAAGGTAAGCTGAAGGCAAGCTGTTGGACTGTTGTGTAACTTTTTGAGGCAAGTCGGGCGATGCGCATCGCGATAGACGCCATGGGTGGCGATCACTCTCCGGATAAAATCATTCAGGGTGCCATTGAGTCATTGGAATATTTACAATCCGATGACGCCATCATCCTGGTTGGCCCGGAAGAACTGCTGCGCGAAAAACTGGCCCCGGTCATGGCGCACCATTCCAACGTACATATAGAACCGGCATCCCAAGTCATCGGCATGGATGATTCACCGGTGGAGGCGGTACGGCAGAAACGTGACAGCTCGATTGTGCGCATGGTAAAACTCGCGGCCGCCGGCAAAGCGGATGCCATCATATCCGCAGGGAACACAGGTGCTTTAGTGGCGGCGGGCGTGCTGATGCTGGATGCCCTTCCCGGTGTAGAACGCCCGGGAATCGCCATACCGATACCCAATGGTCATAACCGCGTTCTGCTTTGCGATGCCGGGGCCAATGTACAGCCCAAAGCGGCGCATCTGCATCAATATGCCATTCTCGCGTCCGTGTATTCGCAAACGCTGTATGATGTTGCAGCGCCTCGGGTGGGACTTTTGAACATCGGCACCGAAGAGGAAAAAGGCACAGCGCTGGTCAAAGAAACGCGCCTGCTGCTGGAAAAAGACAGCGGCTTGAATTTTATCGGCTATATCGAGGGCAGAGATATCTTCACGGATCGGTGTGATGTGGTAATTACCGATGGCTTTACCGGCAACGTGGTGCTGAAAGTCATCGAAGGCATGGGTGGGTCTCTGTTGCGTACACTCAAGGGGCAAATGGCACAACTGCCCGCGCAAAGCGCCGGTGAACTTTCGCCGATCATTAAAAAAACCTTTACCTTGTATGATCATGAAGAATACGGGGGAGCGCTATTGCTGGGGGTATCGGGGTTGTTTCTAAAGGTGCATGGATCGGCGGGCCACAAGGCGATTCGCAATGCAGTCCATGCCGCCAAACAGGCCACCGCGCATAACATCAATGAACGAATTTCCGCCCGGCTGTCCGAACGGGTGGCGTAAAACCTACGAAGCCGTTAATCTAATTTCAGCAATCCGCGGATGGTCCAAGTTTGTTTTGGCAATGCGGCGGATTGGTGCTGTCATCAGGAGTGGTTGTAATTATGGCCCGATTTGGAGCCTATATCGCCGGTTCGGGAAGTTGTGTTCCCCAGCGGCGTTTAACCAATGCCGATCTCGAAAAATTGGTGGAAACCAATGACCAGTGGATTGTTCAACGCACCGGCATCCGGGAGCGGCGTGCTGTCAGTGAAGGCGAATCCACGGTTACACTGGCCTTGCAGGCGGCGCAAAAAGCACTGGAAAGCGCCAAAATTTCCGCTGACGATCTGGATCTGATCATTGTCGCCACGCTGACGCCCGAATTAATTACCCCTTCCACGGCCTGCCTGTTGCAGGAAAAATTGGGCGTCAAGCGGCATATCGGCGCATTTGATATGGGGGCGGCCTGCTCGGGTTTTGTGTATTCCATTGCCACGGCGGCGCAATTTATTCAAACCGGCGCGTACAAAAATATTCTCGTGGTCGGTGCCGAAACGCTGACCAGAATTGTGGACTACACGGATCGGGGAACATGTATTTTATTTGGCGACGGAGCCGGGGCCGTTGTGCTTTCAGCCACCGAAGATACCCAGCGGGGAATTCAGGCCTTTGAACTCGGTGCCGACGGCATGGATAGCGATATGCTTTATGTACCCGCTGGCGGATCGCGCCTTCCAGCCAGTGCCAAAACCATTGCCAACCGTCAGCATTATCTGAAAATGAATGGCCGCGAAATTTACAAATTTGCGGTTCACCAGATGACCCACAGCCTGAAAAAAGCCATGGAAGCCTGTAATCTCACGGCGGCGGATGTAAAGCTTGTCGTGCCCCACCAGGTCAATCAGCGCATTATTGACAGTGCTACAGAGAAAATGGGATTTCCAAAAGAGAAGGTTTTTGTCAATATCGACCGGTACGGCAATACATCCGCAGCGTCAGTGCCTTTAGCGCTGGATGAAGCGTTGCGGTCAGGTGCCTGCGGTCCGGGCGATTGGATTATCATGGTGGCATTTGGTGCCGGCCTCACCTGGGCGTCGGCTACGGTTAAATTATAAATGGCTTTATGGCGGGACATTTCTCCCGCAATTTTTGGAAGCAGGCTATGAAATTTGCACTACTTTGTCCCGGTCAAGGCGCGCAGGCCATGGGTATGGGCAAAGACTTTTATGATCAGTACCCGCAGGCCAGGGCGGTATATGACGCCGCCGACGCACTATTGGGATTCCGTCTTTCCGATTTATGTTTTAACGGGCCGGATGACAACCTGCAGGCGACAGACAACGCGCAAGTGGGAATTTTTGTCACGAGCATGGCGATTTATCAAACCTTGATTTCGGAAAAAAAGTTGCCGACAGTTCCGCACTTCCTGGCGGGGTTATCCCTCGGGGAATACACCGCATTATGCATTGCGGGGGTATTTAGCTTCGAAGACGGGGTGAAGCTTGTGCGGGCGAGGGGGCAACTGATGCAAGCTGCGGCCACGGCGACCCCCAGTACGATGCTGGCGTTGGTTGGAGCCGACGAACCGACAGCCGAGGAAATTTGCCGCATGGCCGGCAATAAAGGCATTATCGTACCGGCTAATTTTAATGCACCGGGGCAAATTGTACTTTCCGGCGCGGTGCCAGCGTGTCAAGAAGCAGCAGTGATTGCGGAATCGCGCGGCCTGCGAGCGGTCTTGCTATCGGTGGCTGGAGCGTTCCATTCGCCCTTTATGCAAAGTGCCGCGGATGAAATGCGGCAGGTGTTGGAGAAGGTGCCGTTCAGACCCGCTTCCTGCCCGGTGATCAGCAATGTGACGGCGCAGCCACACGGCACGGACGCGCAAGAAATTAAAGATTTGTTAGTCCGGCAGATTATCGCCCCGGTTCGCTGGTATCAGGGCATGGAATACCTCAAGGGGCAAGGCGTTGATTCCTATATGGAACTTGGGCCTGGAAGAGTTTTAACCGGCTTGCACAAGCGGATAGACCGCCGGGCGGCCGTCAGCAACGTGTCAACGGTTGACGCGTTTAAGCAGTTGTCCGTCGGCTGAAATAAATTTTTGGCGGAATGGTCGGATGTGCCGGACACAGGAATTTGGCCCGCGGGAAACAAAGCCGCGCAAGAAAAAGAATCAGGAGCCAAGATGGCGGAATTAAAAAATCAGAAAAAAGTAGCCTACGTCACGGGCGGATCCCGCGGGATTGGCGAAGCGATTGTAAAAGCTCTGGCACTGGATGGACACCATGTGGTGGCGGTGGCACGCAATGAAGAAAAGCTGCGGGCGCTAGTCAATGAACTGGGACACCTGGGGCAAAGTGTGGAACCGGCGGTACTGGATATTGCGGATTCCGCCGCCTTGGCCGCTTCGATTGAAAGTACCATTGAAAAACATGGTCGATTGGATGTGCTGGTAAACAATGCGGGCATAACGCGTGATGGCCTGTTTATGCGCATGGAGGACAAAGACTTTGATGATGTCATCAACACGAATTTACGGGCGGCGTTTGTGGCGTGCCGCGCGGCGTCGCGCACGATGATTCGTGCTAAATTCGGGCGCATTATTAACATCGCGTCGGTTTCCGGGATCATGGGAAATGCCGGGCAGGTTAATTATGCGGCTTCCAAAGCCGGGTTGATTGGTCTGACTAAATCGATCGCGCGGGAATTGGCAGGCAAACAGATCACGGCCAATTGCGTAGCACCGGGGTTTACCACCACCGACATGACTGATATCCTGCCGCCGCAGATTAAAGACAAAGTTCTTGAAATGATTCCTTTACGGCGCTTTGGCTCGCCGGGAGAGGTAGCGGCCATGGTTGGATTTTTGGCCGGCGATGCGGCGGGTTATATTACCGGGCAGGTCATGGTGGTGGATGGCGGGATGTGCATGTAAGCGTCAGGTGACGCAATAGCGAAGACGTGACGGCCGGAGAAAATAGGTTATAATAAGCTGATCCGCATAAACGAACTTGGTAAAAAACAGGTTTGGACGTTGCGAATTCTGTGAGTCTGCGATACTCTATCCGCCCGGCAGGAAATCCGGGCGATTTTTAGGTTGGAACCTACTGTTAGTTTTATTGGAGGCCTGTAATTATGGCTGAAATGGATGAATCCCAGCAGATTGAACAAAAAGTAATCGACATCGTCGCTGAGCAGATGGGCGTCGACAAAGCGGAAATCACCCGTGATACCAGCTTTGTCAATGACCTGAAT
>DAHXLH010000206.1:0-6003 GCA_027366115.1 Phycisphaerales bacterium | reverse complement strand
CCGCACCGCGCGCATAATTCTGATGGCTTCCTCCGGATCACTTAGCAGGTACCCCCCCCGGCAGCGACCCATCACTTTTTTCACCGGGCAGGCAAAATTCAAATCAATAACATCAAAACCTGATTCGCAAAGAATTCGCGCGGCGGCCGCCATTTCCTCGGGTTCGCTGCCCATAATTTGGCCGGCCACCGGATGATCCGCCTGGCAAAGAATTGATCGCTTTTCCCGCCCGCGCCCCCCGGTAATAATCACCCGGTCCAGCAGCGCCTCGGTAACGGCATAAGGACACCCACGTCGCCGGGCGACCACCCGCATCGCCATATCACTGTAACCGGCCAAACCCGCCTGCATGGCCGGATTGGCAAGGCAATAGGGGCCAACCTGACACGGGCGTGCTACCGCCCTATCCGCAGCTTGTCTTGCCGGGAAGGCCAAGGAATCAGGTTGTGTCAAAACTCCGGTCATGGAATCCTATTGCTACGATTTTCCGCACCGTGCGGATTCATTAATGTAACATGGATGCCATGAAACAAAAATCACACCGGATCGATTGCACCAAATCAGTTTCCCGCCACAGGATTTCCCGCCGATTCTAATTCGCGGCGAACTTTATCGGCCATAAGGCTCTGGCCTTTCCCGCGCAGGCGAGCTTCCAGAAGTTTGCCCACCTGATACCAGTTGCTTTCGTGCATAAATGGATCAGCCATCCGCGGGGGGGCATGGATGCGCGCCCACGTCACCTCATAAAGCTTGGTGATGTCGCTGTTGTGCTTCTGCTGCCGCAGTATCGCCACCGCCTGATGCAACGCAGTAAGAATAAACGGGCCGGCGTTGGCGTACTGCGTGATAACATCCATGAGATATCTGCCGGCACGATTGTAATGTCCCGCCTTCCGCCACAGCCGCGCCTGCATCATGCGCACCTGGGCCGCCAGATCAAAGCGTGTCGGGGCGAAGATTCTGAACGCTCTATTCCAGAATTGATTCTGCTGTTGAGGATTTTTTACCGACATAATCATCGGTTGTACTATCGCCATGGCAAAATCAGGATAACGCTGACCGCATAAGCGCATCAGCGCTCCGGCCCAAAGTGTCTTCTCCGCGAACGTCAGCTTGCCCTTGGAGGCCAAATACCCCACAATCTCCCATGATTCCGCATAGCCGTCGCATTGATGCACTGCCCTTTTCAAAAGCGCTAACTGCGCTGAAACGCTGTTGATCAGCGGTTTGGGCATGGCTCCAAAAACGTAGGGTGGTAATGGCGGTGGTGAAAATTTTCCGTCTGTCGCGGAAAATGATAATAACCGCAGCGCCGCATCCGTCAGTACCACCGCATTCCACCGCTGGCGCTGCGTGGTCCCGATGAATTGTCCGGAAAGAGACATAAACGAATCCGGCTCATGGCGACGCGTCATGGGATTCTGCACCATTCCCACGACCCCCCGATATTCCGAATACCGCCCGACATTAAAATTCCATGCCGCCTGGTTGCCCACCTGCTGCAGAAAACCCACCCACGCATGACCCACCACGCTGGACATACCCACATCATACGCCGTCGGCACGCCGATGGCCTTGCCCACTTGCGAGGCAAAAAAAGCCTGATCCGCACATACCCCGCCGTACTGTAAAATATTCGGCAGGTTGTAACCTTTAATATCCACTTCTTTTTTCGCACCATGCAGGTACGTGCTGTAATCATACGGTACGCGGAAAAACACCTGCCCCACCATAGAATCCCCATGGTATTTATTTAACGCCCAGGTCATACTGGGAATGCTGGAGCAGGAATCCACAACATAAATCAACAATCGCGCCGGCACATTGCGAATGCCAAAATACATCGCCCGCTGATAACGGACATAATATTTGAACAACGCCACCGGATCCGGTGACTGCACCTTATTTTCATTGATCTGCATGGTCAGCGGCTTATACAACACCGCGCAAATCGCAGCAGTCAGGTTGGGATACGCTACGACCATAGGCCCCAGCTCCCGGTGCATCGCCGCCAGACGATGATACACCTGTGCCACATTCTGCTGCCCAGGCCGGTTAAGAAACACCAGAGTGGCTGCCAACTCATGGTTGGCCAGTAGAAACTTCAACATGTCCATGCGATGTTGATGATTGGAAATTGAGGACAACTGATTAACCAGTCGGCGGGCAAAATCAGCATGGCGTAAAGCGGTCAGACCATTGCGCGGCATATAGCCAATAACCTGATCCTCCAAACGTCCCAATTTCTTCCGGGCAATCTCGAACTGACCATTTTTGGCCAGGGCAGCCAAATCTCTTTTGATCTGTTGATCCGTCCATCGCGTCAAAATTATTCGCTTAACGTTGGCACCCGCCCGCGCGTTGCCGCTGGTAGACGCGGCGGCCGCCGGGGAATTGCAATGGCTTGCCAGCAGCAATCCGGCACAGCCCAACACAACAGCCCATATCGATTTATGAAAGATCATTCATATTCTCCATGCCATGAAACGGATCCGTCTGTTGCCGTTGCCGCGGTTTGAGCTTGCGGTACGATGCGCATGCCGAACTGCTCGGTGCATAAACTTTGCTGCTTCGTCGGCCTGCCCGCCCAAGGGGACGCCCGCCGGCCGCGAAATCAACGATGGGCCATTTTCATACAGCCTGCACAATTTTCATTATAATCATTTTCCATGGCGGCAAAAACCGGAAAATTCCTGATAGCGGCGTTCCCCTTGCCGGCGGGGCTGCTGCTGCTGCCGCTGGTTCGTTCAGCAGGCAATGATCCGACCCATCAGGCATCTGCGGTGGCCGGCTGGATGCTGCTGTTGCTGCTGGTACAAAGTGTCAGCGTGATCGTGGCGGCAACCCTGTGCCGCGATTTTCGCGCCAGCTTTCTTGCCGGAATGATATCCGCCATAGCAGTGTTGATTCCCGAAACAGTGGGATGCACCGCAGGCCTGATCCCTGTGGCAGTTATCGTGCAAACCGGCACGGTTTTTATCGCATGGGGTCTGTTTTGTGCAGGCTTGGCCAGGCAATTAAGTGTATGGGGCGACGGGGCAGCGGTTACGCTGGCCATCACCCTGGCCGCCATGCTGTTTTTTTCGCCAGTGATAGCCGCGCCCCTGCTGGTGCTTTCACAGCATCTGAAGCCGCATTGGCCCTGGCTGGCGGCCCTCGCCGTCAACATTTCCCCCGCCCTGTGGATGATTAACGCACTGGCCACCGGGATGCACTACAACTGGTTTATCTGGTTCCACGCGCCGGTGATGTATCAACACGTCGTGCTGGGGCAAAATACCCTCATGCCGAAATTATGCCCCTGGTGGATTGCGTGTACCGCAGCCGGCGTTGCCGGCCTGATATTGATGGCGGCCGGCACCAATCGCCGTGCACCGGACATTACCGGGAAATAAGTACGCGGCACCGCCACTTGTAGAGCACCGGATGATGATCCGGTGGCTGATCCAGTGCCGCCAACCAACCACCGGGTTATCACCACGGTGCTCTTTGACGCGGTGCCGCCGGAGAGGCTGAGAATCACGCCGCAACCCAGTCATTACTCGGACAGGCTCCCAGCGCCTATAATGGCGGCCGGAAAATATCCGCGTTGGCTAATTTTGGAGTTACGTGTGGCGAAAAGCTTTAAAGACCTTACCGAGCAGGAAATTCTGGCTCTGGCGATCGGGCAGGAGGAGGAAGATGGCCGCATTTACGGCGAATTTGCGCATAATCTGGGTAAGACGTTTCCCGGCACCGCCAAAATGTTTACCGAAATGCAGGCCGAGGAATCGGAACATCGCCATAAATTAATCGAATTGCACCGTGAAAAATTCGGCGAACACATCCCCCTGATCAAACGCGATGACGTCAAAGGTTTTATCAAACGACGCCCCCTTTGGCTGGTGATGAAATCCGGCGTCAATGCCATGCGCCGGCAGGCCGAGATCATGGAGCTGGAAAATACACGATATTATGAAAAGGCCGCCACACGCACCACCGATGCCGCCATCCGCCAGCTACTTATTGATCTCGCGGAAGCCGAACGCAAACATGCCACAACCGCGGAAACTCTCGAAGCGGAGCATGTCCCCGAATCCGTCAAACATGAAGAGGCGGCGGCGGAGCGCCGACTTTTCGTATTGCAGATCGTGCAGCCCGGACTCGTGGGGCTTATCGACGGTTCGATTTCCACCCTGGCCCCCGTATTTGCCGCCGCCGTCGCCACACAAGATAGCATGAAGGCCTTTCTGGTGGGCATGGCGGCATCCGTCGGCGCGGGTATTTCCATGGCTTTCGCCGAGTCACAATCGGATGACGGTTCTTTATCCGGGCGCGGAAAGCCGCTGATTCGCGGTGCGGTATGTGGATTAATGACCACCGCTGGCGGCATTGGCCATACCCTGCCGTTTTTAATCCCGAATTTTCATCTCGCCATGACCGTGGCGATTATCGTCGTGATCATAGAATTGTTTTCCATCAGCTTTATTCGCCAGCGATATATGGATACACCCTTTCTCCAAGCCGCGTTCATGGGCGTGGTGGGCGGATTGGTGGTGTTTATGGTTGGCGTGCTGATTGGCAGCGCGTGATTTGGTCGCGCCGGATGGAGCGATTCGTCGCGAAAATGTCACCACGTACAGGCTTAAATTCCCGTTGGGCCGGCGATTCATTTATTTACAGCGTGCAAGGTGGTATGATAGAAATCAGAAAGTGGGTGACCCCATGGGTTGTTTTATTATTCTTTTCGGATTCTTCTGGCCCCGCGTCGTGCTGGTGTTGCTATGGCTGTTCTCCACTTACCCGCAACGGGCGTTCCACGGCATGCTGTTTCCATTGCTGGGTTTTATTTTTCTCCCCACGACCACGTTGGGTTATGAGTTGGCGATGAACTGGAGTTCCAACGGCATAACCGGTCTGTGGTGGATTTTGCCGGTGGTGGGATTGCTGCATGATCTGGGGCACCTGGGTTATTCCAGCAACTATCAAAATCGCCGGCGGGCTTAGGAGGTTACAGGTGACAGGTTACTGGTTACAGGGGCAAATCATTGATCCTCGTTGGTCCTCCGTTTACCTCCGCTACCTCCCTGTGAATCAACGTGCTCCAGATTCCAGATTCAGAATTCATTGAACTTCTTTTTTCACCACAGTTGGCTATAAGAAGGTAACGGAGGTTTCGGTTTGGATGTAATTGGTGTTGGGTTTGTAGGTGTAGGTTGTTGCAATGCCGGTGGCGGAATCGAAGGTGCTGGTTAATCTGCTGCTGCGGGGCATCAAACCAAAGCTCTTGCATGATTCGGCGGGCCGGTACGTCATTTAGCACCACCGTTATCGCTGGGTGCGCTGGGGGCGTCGCGTCCAACAGCATTTCCGTTTTTCTTCCCCAGTCGCTTGCGCTGTTCCCAGTTCCGAACGCCGGAGGTTGCGATCCACATCACAAGGAGACCGAGCGCGGCATATTCTATGATAAATGCCAGCCTGTCTGGAAACCCTGGAATCAGCCAATTTTCCTTGCGTGGCAGCAGACGGAGCCAAAGCGGTTGAGCCGCAATAAGGGCTGCCCAGTTAAGCAATGCCAACATGACTACAACGCGACTGCTAAGGGCAAGGCACCAATAACCCAAGCACACGCCAATCGCGTAGGCAGGCACGACAAAGTCCGTAAGGCGCATAAAACTAAATCGATGTCGTGCGCTGTAAAAAATGAGTGCAATGTCAGAGCCAGGAAGATGCGACCCCATATAGAAATGGAAACCCACCTCCACAAGCAATATCACCGCCCAAAGCACGGCCAATCGCGCGACCAATGACCGCACAACATGAATTCGAAGATCACCAACCATTGGACGCTCCACTTCCTGTATCCCACAACTGATGATAGAAGGTGAGTGAAAGGCCGGTGGGCGAACTGGTCCCTGTCAGCGATGCCGCACTAGCCCCTATGCCGACCGAGAAGCCAAAGCTATAAGGAGGGGTGGGGTCAAAGAAGAGCGTAATTGATGCTCGCGAAATCCAAGATTCTGC
>DAHXLH010000175.1:0-8355 GCA_027366115.1 Phycisphaerales bacterium | reverse complement strand
CAATGCTTTGTTCATCGGCACCGGCTGCGGGAAAACCCTCGAGGTTTTCCGGTAAGCCGGCTCGCAGGACTGGCCGCTGAGTTGATTTTGACCATGCGGCGCTAGGGCGGTACAACTATCTTTAGCCCCCTGTGAAGACTCGTGTTGGTATTGAATCTATGGCTGCGGTGACACCGCTGGGGTACACGCCGGAAATGTTGTGGGCGGCAATCAGAGCCGATCAGCAGCTGGCCGACCGTGGGATAATTTGCCAGGAGGTAGTAACGCGACTGCGCAACCAAGCCGCGGCGGACGCAGAAGCGTTGGGATTTACGTATCCTGCCTCATGCACTGAATTGTCGGAGATTTCGGCAGCGTCAGGTGCGGATGGCTTGGCAAAACATTGCACCATTCCGGATCAACTTGACCGTTCCATTGAACTTGGAATTTTTGCCTGTCTGCAAGCTTTGGCCAAAGCCGGGTGGAATGCGGAAGTCTGTTCCAATGGTGACACCGCGTTGTTCGTCGCAACCAGCAAGGGACCGGTTTTGCGACTGCTGGAGGCGTGCGCGGCGCGACATGCCGGGACGCAAGTGTCTGAGAATCTTGCATGGCATGTGGCGTTGGGGCCGGCGGCATTGCAAACGGCGCTGACAAAGATAATAAATCCCAGCGGGCCGGTGCAAACCCATGTTGCGGCATGCGCGGGATCATTGGTTGCCATAAAGCGCGCGTGCAATGGAATTAATCGGGGAGAATTCAAGCGGGCGATTATTGTTGCGGCAGATGCGTCGATTCATCCGTTGTTTGAGCATAGTTTTGAAAATTTGGGCGTTTTAGCCGCCCCGGATGAAAGCGGGCATCGGCACTGTCGGCCATTTGATGTATCCGGCAGTGGTTTTTTTATCACTGAGGCGGCAGCGGCGGTGTGCCTTCAGGCGGGTGACGGTGGAACTGTGGAGGTGGAGAATTGCCTGTTAGCGGCCGATGCAACGCATTTGCTAGCCATTGATCCCGTTGGAAATTCTCTGGAACGCGGGCTAAGGGCGTGCGCGGCGGGCAGAGAGGTCGCGTTTGTTCATGCCCATGCCGCCGGTACGCAACATGATCAGGTAGAATTATCCGCCATTAAGCGGGCATGCGGGGCGGAAGCAGCGGTTTTTTCCCATAAACGTTGGCTTGGGCATTCACTGGGAGCGTCCGGGCTGCTAGGCGTGGTGATTTCAACAATGTGCCATCAGCATGGCGAGCTGCCAATGGGCCAAAAGTTTTCGCGGCCGGCCCGCAGCATTACCATAGGACAAGGCTTTGGCGGCCACATCGGCATGTGCGTTCTGGCGGGGTCAAGAGGCGAAAGAAGACCATAAAGGTCGTAAGCAGAAGTCGTGGCCGCACGCGATGTGCCCATAACATTACATCCCATAATATTTTTACTATTACGAAGAAGAAAACTTTAGTGTAAAGTGCATCAACGCGCTGGCTGGTGCGTTAGGCCAACTATGGGGATGGTTGTTTCCCGAGTTAAGTGATCCTGAAAAAGGGAATTGGCCACATAAAATCACGAAGGGTGTTTGACGCAGTTTATCACAGGGGTAACGTATGAAAATTGATTCTTCCACCGGCTGTCCCGCGACAATTGGGATGGGCCGGAAAATTCGGGCCTTTACGCTTATTGAATTGCTGGTGGTTATTTCCATTATCGCCCTGTTAATTTCGCTGCTGCTGCCTGCGCTGGCGCAGGCCCGCGCGGATGCCAATGCGATTGTGTGTGAAAGCAACATCCGACAACTTCTTACCAGCCTGCGCGAATATGTGCAAACCAATGACAGTACATTCCCACTCAATGGAATTCTGTTTCCTCATCCCGCGAACAGCTCAACAAATCCCACGGCTCAGGAAACCAGCGTCTGGGACGCCACAGCAGATTATAATCTTTATTATGGTGGGCTGTATCCGTATCTGGCCGGCATTCCGCAAGCGCCGATGGTGCCGAACTTGCTCGGCTATGGAAGTTCTGCGCCGGCTGGTAGTCCGGCGGCAACCTTAAATTTGAATCCGCTGCACAACCGCTTTGCCCGCATTTTTATGTGTCCGGTGGATAATGGCATTCGCACCAGCGCCGAAGCTCTACGGCTTGGCCCCGATGGCAGAACTGTATTAACCGGGCCTGGGAATGGCGGATTCTGGAGCTATTCCATCAATTCACTTCTGAATTCACAATCTAAAGTCCTGCCCACCATATTCGGCAGTGGCGCAGGCGGAGGTAAAGGAGCTTACAGTACGCCATGGAGCTACGCCATCCGCGAATCCACCATAACCAACCCCCGATTCCTGGTATTTCTTGAAGAATCCGCGCAAAAATCATTATTTAATGATGAGGTCATGGACCCCATCGGCTACAATACCGGTGATTATTTAAGCTCCCGGCATAATGGGGGCGGTAACCTCGGATTCTGGGACGGCCATGTTGAATGGATGTCGCAGGTACAATATCACAATGCCCCCAACGCCATGGGCGGCGGAGCCTCCGGTTCGCAGGCATTTGAAACGGCCATGCAGGACCCGCTGTTTCGCATGTTTGTGCCCGACGCCAATAATTAACCCCAGGGACAACTTCCTAACGTTTCCGCAGCAACACGGTGCTGCCCCCTTTGGCGTGCTGTCCGATTTGCACCATAGGTTCCCAGCTATCAGCATCCGGAACAATCAATTCGGTGCGGCTGCCAAAGGCGATCATGCCGAAGCGTTCTCCGCGTTTGAGCTGTCTTCCAACGGTAACCGGGCAGATGATCCGCCGGGCGATGGCACCGACAATCTGCCGGACAATCGCGATGGGTGGATGATCCGGAGCCGGGGATGCTTTGAGTGTCAGGGTGTTGGATTGATTGCGTATCCCGGCTTGCGGGTTGCGGGCATCAAGAAATTCCCCCGGCTCAAAATGCACCGATGCAACAACGCCATCACATGGGCTTCTATTTATATGTACATCTAATACGCTTAAAAATATGCCAATGCGCAAAGCCGGCCCGCCGAACGCTTCGTGGTGTTCCAACCGGCTAATTTCAACAACTTTGCCATCTGCGGGGGAAATCATCAGGCCGGGTTGATCCGGAATGTCGCGCGGCGGATCGCGAAAAAACAACATACAGGCCAGTGTCACAAGCGCCATCAGGCCGGTGAGAACTGGCGTGATAAAATACAGCATCCCCATCAATAATATGCCGGCCGTCAGCATGGGCAGCCAATAGCGCCAGCCGAAAAGCGAAAGCCCCAGCCACCGCGGATCTTTACCGTTCATGAGGTTCCTCAAGGTAGGTATAACCTTGCAGGCCGGAATCGTAGAAGCGCAGCAGCAGCGCGGATTCTTCAATGGATATGGTTTTTTCCCGCACGGCCCGTTCCACATCCTTGTGCATGCGGGCCATGAGTTCATCGGCATTGAACTGCACGTATTGCAGCACTTCCCGCACGGAATCTCCGCGGACTAATTCATCCACATGGATTTCGCCGTTTTCTGCCAGCTCCACATGCACCGCATTGGTGTCCCCGAGCAGATTATGCAAATCACCGAGAATTTCCTGATACGCACCGACCAAGAATGCCCCGATAAAATAATCAGAGCCATTGTATTCATGTAGTTCCAGCGTCTTTTTTACGTCCCGCAAGTCGATAAAACAATCGATCTTGCCGTCGCTGTCGCAGGTAATATCCGCTAACACGCCCCGGCGGGTGGGTTCTTCCGCCAGGCGGTGAATCGGCATCACGGGAAATAGCTGTTTAATGGCCCAGGAATCCGGCATGGACTGAAACAGCGAAAAGTTGCAGAAATAAGTATCGGAAAGCTGTGATTCCAAGGTTTCAAAATCGTCGCCGACGTATTCAATTTCCTTAAGCACTTTCAGGATTTTTCCACATACGCTCCAAAAGAGCTTCTCCGTAAGACTGCGCAATTCCAAGCTTAAATAACCCAGATTAAACAAGTTCAGGGCTTCATCCCGCTGCTGCGAGGCGTCATGATATATTTCCAGAAAATTCTTTTTGTTAACATCTTTCCACGAATCAAAAAGGTCTTTGACCGGCTGCGGAATATCCTCGCCCGCTGGCAGTTCATGCGGGACATCAAAATAGTCAAATCCGCTGACGCCCAAAACATTAAATACCAGCAGACTGTGGTACGCCACCATCGCCCGGCCGCTTTCACTGATAATCGTCGGATGCTTTACGCCGCATTCATCGCACACAGATTGAATGCGGAAAATCACATCACCGGCGTATTCGCGCAGGGTGTAATTGGTGGAGGATTCAAAATTGGTCTGGCTGCCGTCATAATCCACACCCAGGCCCCCGCCGACATCCAGATACTCCATGCCCGCCCCGGCCCGCGCCAGTTCACAGTAGACTCGTGCGGCTTCGTTGAGGGCATTCTTGACGGTGCGGATATTGGTAATCTGGCTGCCCAGATGGAAATGCAGCAGCTTCATGCAGTCCTGCATGTTGCGTTCTTTCAGATATTCCAAGGCCCGTAATATTTCCGCGGCAAAAAGCCCGAATTTGCTGCGTGCCCCGCCGGAGGACTCCCACCGGCCGCTGCCGCGTGTCGCGAGTTTCACGCGCATCCCCATTTGCGGGCGCACGCCGTGCTTTTCGCCATATTTAATCAGCAGTTCCAGTTCGGTGAATTTTTCAATGACGGGAATAATTTTCTTGCCCAGCTTTTGCGCCAGGACCACCGTTTCAATAAACTCATCATCTTTGAACCCATTGCAGATAATGGGCGTGTCTTTGCCGTTGGTCAGCGCCAGGACCACCAGCAGTTCAGGTTTGCTGCCGGCTTCCAGCCCCCAGCCGTACTGGGAGCCGACCTTCAAAATCTCCTCTACCACGTGGCGCTGCTGATTGACCTTAATGGGATAAACGCAGACGTATTTACCTTTGTAATTATTTTCTTGAATGGCGCTTTGAAAGGCATCGTTCATTTCCCCCATGCGGTGGCGCAGAATGCCGCTGAAGCGCACCAGCGTTGGCAACTGAATATCGCGCATGATCAGTTGATCCACCAGCTTTTTCAGATCAATGGAACGTTGCGGGTCTTTTTCCGGGTGCACGGCGACATTGCCCTGGGGATTAATGGAAAAATATCCCTTGCCCCAGTTGTTGATTCCATAGGTATCAGCCGCATCTTGAACGGACCATCCTGAAGACAGATTCATCACCGTGTTGACTCCCGGTTTATGGCGGCCGCCCGTCACCGCATCTGATTTGCCGATTCCCAAGTCTGCACCAACCATTTAATGACCCCTGTTGCCTGATGCTTTAACCGCTCGACCGCCTACGCCTGCATGCCGCCTAGGTGCCGACCCCACAGCCAAAACGCTTGCCCACCTCATCGAGCCACGCTCTAACCGCCGGCTGATTCACATAAAAATAAACGCTGTTGCACTGCCGGCGGCAATTTACCAGACCGGCCGTCCGCAGTAGTTTTAAGTGATGTGAGACCGTGGGCTGCGTCAGCCCCAGCTCCTGTGCCAACTCAATAACGTTGTACATGTCTTCACAAATAGCCTCACGCGGAAGAATTTCCATGATATGCACACGCGTGGGTTCGCCCAGCGCACTAAAAATTGCGGCGAAGCTCTGATCATCCCAACGAAACCGGGATGATTTCCGCAATTTTTCTGCGATGTGTTTTGCCATAGCCCGGCTTCCTGAATCACGCCCCCGCCGGCGGTAACGCCGGCAGGACAAACGTCTTGACTACTTCAATGCCCGAATCTTTCTGCAACGCCGCCAGGCACTCCGCTGTCGGCGACGCATCCAGCTTCAACAACATCAGGGCTTTATCTCCCTTGCGGCTGATGGTCATATCGGCAATGTTGATTTTCTGCTGTCCAAAGGTATTGCCCACAAACCCAATTACACCCGGGCGGTCTTTGTTGACAATCAAGGCCATGGCACCTTCCGGCACCATGTCCATCCAGTAACCCTTAATCGCCAACACCCGCGGCAAATTGTCCGCAAACACTGTTCCAATGGTGGAATGGCGCTTATCACCTTCCGTGATTTCCAATTCGATGCTGTGCTGAAGCGTGCGTTGCATCGCCTGTCCCATCGTCTCCTGCCGGATGCTGATGCCGCGCTGCTCCGCCAGGTGCAACACGTTGACGACATTGGGAGTCTGATCAACATGACCCTTTAATAATTCAATGACGGCCAGACGCTGCAGGGTGGCGGCAATGCGTTTGGGCAGCTCCCCATTGGTGCGCAACGTGATGGAGTTGAAACCCTTTTCCGCAATCGCGCCGAGAATAATGCCCATGCGCTGGGCCAGATCGGCATACGCTTTTTCCGGCGCTGAAAGATTCATCTCAATGCCGCCGGCATTCACGGCTCCCTCAATGCCCTTGCCCCGCAGATACAACAGAATTTCATTGACCGCATCAATGGATACCGCCGTCTGTGCTTCATTGGTGCTGGCACCTAAATGCGGGGTCAGCAGGACTTTATCTCCCAAGGCAAACAGAGGCGAATCCTTGGCCGGCGGTTCGGTTTCAAACACATCCAGCGCCGCACCAGCCACTTGCCCCGAGCCAATGGCCGCCGCCAAATCTTTTTCGCTTATCACGCCGCCCCGGGCGCAATTGATAAACCGTACGCCTTTTTTGCACAAGCCGATTTTGGCGGCGTCAATCAGCCCCTTGGTTTTATCCCCCGGCACATGCACAGTAATGTAATCGCATTGCGGCAACAGGGATTCAATATCATGAGTCATGGAGACTTGGCCATCCAACGCGTTATTGGCGAAGAAAAATGGATCAAACGCCACAACTTTCATTTCCAGGCCTAACGCGCGCTTGGCTACCGCACGACCGATGCGGCCAAAACCGATAATGCCCAGTGTTTTGCCCGCCAACTGCGTACCCATATATTTGTTGCGTTCCCACAAACCCGCCCGAACGTGGGCATCGGCAGCGGCGAGCTTCCGCGACAGGGCCATCATCAGCCCTATGGCATGTTCCGCTGTGGTAATCGTATTAGCGTCGGGAGTATTCATTACCAATACGCCCGCTTTGGTAGCAGCCGTGACGTCCACATTATCGACGCCAACTCCGGCCCGGGCGATGGCCTTGAGGCGACCGGGATTTTCCAGCTCGGCGGCTTTAATTTTTACGCCGCTGCGGATAATGGCTCCATCATGGTTGCCGATTTCCGCCGCCATTTCACCGGGATTCCACTTGGGTTTATTGGTCAACTCCACATCCGGTTGCGCTTTTAACAGTTCCAAGCCCCCTGGCGCAGGCGTGCCGCATGTCGCTTTGCCGTGGGGATATTTTGGCCTATACTTCTGAATTCCGGAAGGGCGTTTTACAGACTTTCGGATTGGTAATGGTAGTAGTTGCATTGGAATTGGATTTTCTAAGATGATTAAAATTCTTGTAGCGGACAAAATCGCCGATGAGGGCTTGGAACTGTTAAAGGCGCAACCGGATGTGGAGTTGACCAATAAACCCAAGTGGAATCCCGGTGAACTGGCGGCTGAAATCGGCAACCATGATGGAGCCATTATCCGCAGCGGCGTGAAAATTAAAGCTTCAGAGCTGGAAAATCCCGGTCGCCTCAAGGCCATCGCCCGCGCGGGAGTGGGTGTGGATAATGTCGATGTCACGGCCGCCACCAAAGCCGGCGTATTGGTAATGAATACGCCGGACGCCAATACCATTACCACGGCGGAACATGCCATTGGACTGATGATGGCGTTGTCGCGGAAACTCGCCGCCGCCGATGCCCACGTTCGGGCGGGGTTGTGGGAACGCAACAAATACATGGGCACGCAGCTGGCGGGCAAAACGCTGGGCATCATCGGTTTTGGCCGCATTGGCCGAGCCGTGGCCAAACGGGCGCTGGGCCTGGAAATGAAAGTTGCGGCGTTTGATCCATTTTTCTTCGCCAATAACGCATTGGATGGCCAGGTCTCCATGACCCATGATATTGAATCCCTGCTGCCGCGGTGTGATTACATCACCGTGCATGTGCCGGGGGATAAAACCAGGGGCCTGATTGATGCGGCCAAAATCGCCTTGTGCAGGAAAGGCGTGCGGTTTATCAATTGCGCCCGCGGCGGCGTCATCAGTGAAAAAGATTTAGCTGATGCCATTGCCTCCGGGCATGTGGCCGGCGCCGCGCTGGATGTGTTTGAGACCGAACCTCCGGCGAATACATCACCGCTGTTCGCTCTGGGCGATAAAGTACTGCTGACTCCGCATTTAGGTGCCAGCACCAACGAAGCACAGGCGGCGGTGTCCCTTGACGCGGTGAATGAAATTCTGCTGTATCTGCGGGGACAGGGCATTGAGGGAGCGGTGAATGCCGGCGGCATTG
>DAHXLH010000174.1:0-3405 GCA_027366115.1 Phycisphaerales bacterium | reverse complement strand
GGCGGCTTTGATCCCAGCTTGGCTAAGAGCGTAAAAAAAATGGATACCCATGGCACGCGTGTATTTACTTATACGTTTTTGAACGGTCATTCCCCCCAGTTCAGGGCGCAATTGCGGCTCTATTCGGGCGCATTGAAGAATATCGCCCAAGAAACCGGCGGACAATACCGTCTTATTAAGGAATAGCTTATAACATTCGACGGCCAATGGGCCGCAGAAATAATTGTAACCCCCGGCATTAGCCGATAATAAAGTCAAAGGAGTCTTTTTATGTTCAGCCGTTATTCCCATTCCCGCTTCCGCGTCATGCTTCTTGGCTTATTGTTTTGCGGTACGCTTGTAGCTTTAACCCGCACCGCCATGGCCCAAAGCGCCGGTGGCGGCGGTGCCGGCACCGGAACCTATCATCCCAATCCAATTCTTTGGGGTTTGGATATTACGGTCATCGTGGTATTGGTCGGCTGCTCGTTGGCCAGTATCGCTTTGATCTTCGACGCCATTTTGCATTTGCGCGCCAGCAAAATCGCCCCGATTGAAACCACCGAGCATATCCGTTCACTTATTGATTCCCGGCAACTCAAGGAACTCATTGATTTCACCGCGGCGGATCAATCCTTTGTCAGCAAGGCCATGCAGGCAGGCATTCGCCGCGCGCACCTGGGCTATGGTGCCATGCGGGAGGGGTTGGAAAGTGCGGTATCGGAAAACAGCGCCAATTTATTTCGACGTATCGAGATGCTTAACGTCATTGGGAACATCGGGCCGCTGATCGGGCTTTTAGGAACGGTGCTGGGTATGATCGAAGCGTTTAATGCACTGCATCATGCCGGCGGGCAGGCCAAAGTTTCAGATTTGTCGGTGGGTATCGCCACGGCACTGTGGCATACTTTCGGCGGGCTGGCGGTGGCCATTCCATCGCTGATCGCGTTTGGCTTTTTCCGTATGAGACTGGATAAAATTGTCAGTCGGGCGTCCGTACTTTCCGAAGAATTGCTGGAAAGCCTGCGGCCGGCGGATAAATCCGCCGCTACGGCGTCGGCGTCGGAAAGCGGCAAACCCATGGCCCGGCCTGTGCCGCGCAGAACGAGTGCCGGATCGGGCGATACCGCTACGGGCGTGTAACGCTAATACGCGTGGGCGTCAGCGGGGAGCGGAGGAAATCGCCAACGGGCTAAACAGGAGTTTACACCATGAAAATTCGCGGCATTAAACCGATGCAGGATGCGCATGTGAATGTCACGCCCCTGATTGACATTATCATGTGTCTGATCATCTTCTTTCTACTGGTCGGCCATATTGCCAAGGCGGCCTCGGTGAAAGGAATAAAAATCCCCGCCGCTAAAAACGGTAAAGACCTGCGCAATAAAAGCAATCAGTTGATTATCAATCTTGTACCCCCCAGTGGCGGATACGGTAATGACGCCATGCCATCAATTTTAATTTGGAGTAACCGTATTTCCGAAAGCCAGTTGGCGGCTTATCTGCGTAAGCAGAAAAGTGACAACCCTGCCATAAAAGTTGTTCTACGGGCAGACCGGTCCATTCCCTACCGCTCTATCGCGCCGGTGTTGATCAGTTGCGCGCAGGCCGGAATTGCCAGTATTCATTTTATGACCCGAAGGCCCGGCTGATTCCGCGGCTCAAACAATGCTCAGAGGTTCTCATGGCACAATCCACAAAACATAAAAGCCGCGGAATGCACTCCGCCAATCATGTCGGCCCCAATATGACACCCATGGTGGATGTGGTGATGGTTATTCTGATATTTTTCATGCTGGGAAGTTCATTTGTCAGCCCGGACTGGTATTTAACCAACAACACCCCGGCCATCAAGGGTGGTTTATCCAATGTCAAAACCAATGCCATGCCTCCAACCCGCATCAATATTAAACTCCGGGTCCGGGGCACGCGCACTATCGCCATTTTGCCGGGCCTGCAAACCGCCGATCTTTCAGGCGAATTGGCGACCTTCCTGACCAACAAACACAAGGAATTGACCAAGGGCGTGCCGGTGCAGATATTTATTTCCCCGTCCAGCGGCGTCCCTTATAGGGATGTTATCACAACGTATAGTGACTGTATTCAAGCCCGGTTCAAACAGGTCGCGTTTCGGCCGCCGCCGGCCCAGTAACTACTTGCGGAGGAAGCGAAATCTGTTGAGGCGGTCCGGCCTTGAATTTGTTTAACGCCCCAATGCTTCACCGAACACTACCATCGCGTGCAGAGGCCTTTGTCTACCAATAAGGGATTCGTTACCATGCAGGGAATTCGCAAACACTTCGTCAGCCTGACATTCCTACTCTCTTGGACCGCGGCGTGCGTGATTTGTGCTGCGACACCCCCGGCACCGATGCCCGTATCACCACCCAACGCCAGCCCCGCGCAAATCGTGGTACAACTGGAACAAGCTCATGCAACGGCCAAAATTGCCGCCGCGTTGAAACAAGCGGCCACGCCCGCGGACAAGGCTTTGTATGGTGCGGCAAACATTTTTTGCACGTGGGATCAATTCAAAAATGATCCGGACAGACAACAGCAAATGGGTACAAAATTCCTCCAGGATCTTACGGCCTATCTGAAATCCACAGGGAACTCCGTTGATCCCGCATGGGCATCCGCTCAGGCGGAATTTATCCTGGCCCATTTAACCACCAATGCGGTCAATCAAATTGAATTCTGGTCCGGTACGCCGAATCTGCGACAACAACTCCTGCCGGCCGCCGGCATGGCCCGCAAACTGTTAAAAATCGCGATTCAGCACTACTCGGCTGTGGTTACAAAACTCAACAACGCCACCACCTTTACCCATGCTGACGAAGCCCTCTACACCACCGCCATCAACGGGCAGCGTGACTGCGGTTATTATCTGGCCTATGCCGATTATTTCGCGGGGCTTGCCACGCCGCCTGCCAGCAAGGGCCGGCAGGCGCTGCTGGCTTCCGCGATTAAGCGCATATCCATTTACGCCCGATCACAAAACAACGGAGTCTATTACCGCGCCGTACTGCTGCGGGGCAAAGCATATCTTCATAATGGGCAATACAACAAAGCCATCCACGACCTCACCGCCGCTCAGAGCGCTCATGCTCCGGTGTGGTTGCAGTATGACGCGCGATATCAAGAAGTAACAGCGTTGCTCCGTAACGGAAAATACACACAAGCCGGCGCTAAGCTTAAAGCATTCATGGCCTGGACCGGCAAACAGGCCGCAGCCAATTCGGTCAGCGCCAAAATGGGCGAGCAACTCCTGGCATTCCGCATTGCCACAGCATCGGCTAAAACCCTGAAGGATCCAATCCAAAGGGCCAAAGCACAAACGGCCGCGGAAAAAATTGTCAGCGATGTCATCAGCAAAGCGCCCCAATACCAAAGCCTGATCTTCACCCACTTGGCGCAAAGCATTCC
>DAHXLH010000169.1:0-11715 GCA_027366115.1 Phycisphaerales bacterium | reverse complement strand
TTGAGCGGTCGAAAATTTGCCTCCGCCAAGCAAATCGCCTTGCACGATCACTGGCTGGTTAAGAAACTTTTTATGCAGCTTAAGTGTATAGCCCACATCGGACTTGACCTGCATTGCCAGCGGACCAAACTGATCGTCCATTATTATCTGCCGCGCCTGATCGCGTACCGCAACATCAGCCGATCCAAGTTCTATCATGCCCAATAGCATCATCGTTACTGTATCGTTGGTGGGATTTGCCTTGGCCAGGAGCGCTATCCGATTGAGAATGTGCCCTTGAACCGCTGCGTTTTTGTCGCTTTGCCACCACCGCACCTGCAGCATCTGCAATTGGGCTCCGAGTTTCACCGCTGGATCGCCCGAGGCAATTTCCTGCTTCAACTGCGACTGTGCGCCAACGTCTCCCAGCACCGCCATCACGGCGGCAAAATGCTGCTGGAGGCCTTGCACCTGCAACTTATCATCCGGCGTAAGCCCGGCGGCCGTGTGCATGAATTTACTAATTTTCGATTCAATGTCTTTCAGCAGCGGCACTACTTCGGGTGCGAGGCGCTGGCGCGATTGAGCGTCTACGAGTTCGTCTCCGCGCGGCATGAGTTTGTCCAGCGCATGAAAATCTTTTTGCAGCAGCCGCCCCAACTCCGCAAGCGGCGACGCCGCCGGAGCGGCAACCCCACCGCTTGCTCCGGCAACTTCAGCAGCCGATGCCGACGGCAGCGATGTGTACAAGCCAATGGTTAAAACACCAGCCATGAGAAATTGAATCATTTTTCGACGAGGCATGTTCTACATCTCCAAAAGCTTTGCGTGCAAGGACAACGCTTAAATATAGTTACCGCCAATCCTCAATATTTTCGCCTATTGTGCGATAAACATAGCGGTGCCAAGCTGGCAACAACCCTGCATATCCGGCTGGAGGCTTCCCGGCAAACACCGCTGAAGACTTCTCAACGCGGAACTGGCGATAAATCGCCCGGCGCCGTGTTACCCTTCGCCTAGGAGCCTGTCCAAGTAATCGCCGGGTTGCGATCCCGGTGCACGCCGGGAATTTTTGGCACTCCTCAAGTAGCGGCGACAATGGCGTACCTGACGCAGATGGTACTCCGAGGAGCCGCGCCGCTGAGGGGGGCCAAAAAGCATGCCGCCCTGCGGGGTGGGTTTGAAACGCCCCGTCCGCTTTGTTGTCGGATCTCGCAGACTTATTATTCAGAGTCGGCTCGATCCTCCGCCGCGCATCCGGGGCATTTCAAACCCATCGCAATCCCGGCCATTACTCGGACAGGCTCCTGGCGGGTCGGACGGAGTGGCGGAACTGGCAGACGCGCTGGACTCAAAATCCAGTTCTCGCAAGAGAGTGTGGGTTCGATTCCCTCCTCCGGCATCCGCAACAAAATCAACGCTTTCCCGCACTAGACGCGGCTTTCCTTGCGGGGCGGCCTTGGAATTCCCCATCAATCCTTGGTGGCACGCGGCGGCACGAAAAGGCACCGTTTTGCCCCCAGTTTTCCCCCCTAATTCCCCCGCATGGAGTTCTGTAGATAAGTTATCTGTACCGGTGGGTAAGAGTACCTGCCGTTTGGATTCACTTACAGGGCTTTCCATTGGGCTTGGTAGAGACTCAATAGCCCGGTTGGCATCGTGCAGACTCATGTGTGCGTAGGTGCCAAGGGTAAGCATCGGCGTTGAATGACGGGCAAGCTCTTGGCAAGTCTTAATGCTTGCACCGGATTGCACCAGCCAGCTTACATAGCTGTGCCGCAGGGCGTGAAAATCCAGCTTACGGCCATCGGTATCAACCGTGCGGAGAAAATCTCCCTTGCGCAGTTCCCGCCGCTCTTGGCCCGCTGCCATGGCTTTGTAATGGAGAGCACGGGCATAACGCAGGTCACTGCGGAACATCGCCCCGGTGTGGGTTCTGGCCACGGGAAACAGCACGGCATCTACGGGCTTGCCTACGAGCCAAAATTTTAACTCGGTGGTCAATGATGCGCTCAACGGTTGAACATCATCGCGGCGTCGTTTACTGTACGCGGCCTTGAGCACCACGCAAGGCGGTTTATCTTCAAGGCGAAAACTCTTGGCCGTTAAACTCCGAAGCTCGGCGGCCCTTAAGCCGCTTCCACCAGCCAAGGCGTAAAGCATACTGCGGTCTACGCCGGACAAATTCCATCGCACCGGCCCGGCCTTGGTGTGGGTAATCAACGCGGTGAATTCTTCACGGCTCAAGCCCCGGCGGCGGATGATGCGCTCGGATTGCTGGATTGTGGTTTTCACTGTCAGGGACGCAAGGGCATCTTCGCCTACACGGCCATTACGCCAGAGCCAGCGGGAAAACATTTTGATGGCCCGGCGGTAATGTGCCACGGATGCGGCACTTAGGCCGCCTTGGCTTTCCAGTTTTGAAATAGCTGCGTTGACGGCCCTTGGCGTGAGTTCTCCGATGCGCTCAATCCCGGCAGCTTCGATGGCGGCGGTGCAACGGTGCCCGGTTGTTTCCGCGTGTAGCGCTGTGCCACCACGGGCGAGAATATCCGCCTTGAATTCAGAGAGGTGATCGGCCAGCGGGCGGCGCTCGGCAGCGGAGAACCTATCCATGCTGGCGTCAATGATCCCGCTTAACCGCAGCTTAGCTTCCGTTGAAAGTTTGTTGGCAATCTGCTGCGCGGCAGACTTTTCAGAACCGCAATTCTTTTTGTGCCAAAGGCCATCCGCACCCATGTAACTTGCAATCCAGCTTTTGCCACGTCGATAAACGCTTGCCATAAATCACCGCTTTTCTTTCTCCGGCTTATCCGCCGGTTTAACTTCAATATCCAAAGCCATAAACATTTTTCGCAGATTCTTGCCTTGAATGTCCCGCTTGCCGTTCAAGAAATTCGATACGCGGGACTTGGTTATCCCGGTGCGGCGCACAAGTTCATTTTGTGATAAGCCTTGGCGTTCAAGTTCCGCCCTAATCAGTTTCTTAAAATCCATTTTCATATTTCTATGTTAGCACAAAGAATAACCATTGTCAAGCACAATCCAAAATTATTTTATGGAATAGGTGGCACGCGGCGCGGCTTGTTGGCCGTGACAACGCGAGCAGCGGAATAGATTGTCCAAGCCGGGGATTGCCGTGCGATCACGCCTTCAGGTTTACCGCACCGGTATTATCTTAACTACGAGGTCTTTTGCCACGGACAAATTTATGCCATTCCATTTCAGATGGTAATAAAAATCCCCAGTAGTGTAGGTCGTTGCTTCCATTTTAGTTCCGCTTTTCATCTTGAAAACGTATCCCGTAATGGGCAGAAGAGCGACTACCTTTTTCGGTTGAAAATAATGGGGGCTGCGGGCACAGTAGAGAATTTTTACCGTATACGCTGTACAGGGTGGAATCTGCTGTGATGGGACGTTGAGTGCGGGCACATTGGCTAAAAATCCTGCGGGAGGGGCCGTTTGCGGCAAGGGTCGGAAATAAACCTGCGACCGCAACTGCTGGCCCGATGGCAACGAAAACTGCGGCGTTTCGCGGGAAACGCTCTGGGATGATATTCCCACAACAACGCCATATACCGCTCCGCTGCTTGGAGTCTTTCCTCCCGCCGGAGCAACCATTTGGGCACCGCTTTGCGTGCCATGAAACGCGAGGGCGACTAGCCGCAAGTCTGTTCTCTGCATCTTGTACGCAGCCGCGGTTACCGTAGAACACTCTCTTTTTTCGCCAAATATTAGAGACTGGTTTACCTGCCAACCCATCGCATTAGGGGCCTCCCGCTTCAGGATGTCCAATTGCCATCGGTATTCCGCTTTTTTCCTTAGCCGGGCCTCTTTACGAATTAATGTGAAGTGTTGGATGATCTGGTTGCGCAGGCGAAGCCTCTGGATGCGTAGTTGCCGTGAGAGATGGCCAGTAGCGGTAGTACTGCCGGCGATGACAAGATTGCCAGCGGCATCGGTTTTAAGGAAAGCGGTCACGCGGTGTCCGATAATTTTCTTTGGGTTGGTTTGGTATCTTGACAACTCGGCAGCAAGCGCCGGCACTGAGTTCCACTCCACTGGCTTCATCGCTTCCGCCAACATCTTCGGCCATTGGTCTGCCGGAATCGCGTCGCCTACGGCGTGGCCCTGTTCCTGCGACACTGTTTGGCCCCCAATCGGAAGGCCGCCGGGATGGAAAAGAGGAGAGGGCTGATTGACAGCCCCCGTCGGCACCGCGCGCGGCAGCAACATAGCGGCGGCGGCTTTGTCCTGTGCGAGTTGGAATTGTGCCGTTTTAAGTTGCGACATATCGCCAACGACCAGTTGGGCTTTACCGGCTTTCATATCCTTCGCCACGCTTGCATTTATGCTCGCAATTTTCCGCTGATCTGCGGAAATAATGGCGTCGGCCACCGCCTTGTCGCGTGCAAGTTCCAGTTTTAGCTCCGGTTGGGCAAGGCCGGTGGTGTTTGTTGCTGGCTCGAAGCCCGGCGGGAACGATGACGAACGTTTTTCGTTTGCCAAGCGGGCGCTGACGGATACGATAAGTTGCTGCGCCGCGACAACGGCGTTGGGGTCGCCCTTTTTCATGGCGGCAGAGGTGGCCGCGTTAAGGGCGGAAATTTCAGCTTTGTCCGCCGCGATAACGGCTTGCCATGCTGTGGATTGTGCGCTGGCCGCCGCAATGGCCCGCACCTGATTCTGTGAACCCAGCGCAATGCCAATCGGTATGGTCGCCATTACCAAGGCGATTCGCCACCGGGGGTTGATGGTTAATGATTTCATCGTTCACCTCTTGAAATTAGGTCTTTTTGGTTACAGCCAGTATAAGGCGTCTCCTGTCGGTTCCACAAGCCAAGGCCACAGATGCTTTCAGCCAGTGCAATAATTTCCGGGTCGGCGGGATCAATCGGCCTATACAGTGTGTCATTTTCCGGCGCGGGTTTAATATCATCAATCGAAAACAGGACTAGTCCCGTTTCGGTTTTTGGTTCAATTTCAGCAATCATAAAAACAGGCTCCCGAATGTTGTCCCGGCAATCACCAGGCGGCCAAGAATCATCCGCCAGCAGTTCGGCACAAGGCCCCAAGCCCGGCGGCGGCGTTTTAAACAGGCGGCAGTGGCGGGCAGCGGCATTGTGCAGCCGCCTCGCCACCGACACCGGACAATTACTGTTGTCGCCGGGTTAATCCGCGCGTGTCAATCGCGGCCAGTTCGCCGCAGACCGCAATCCACAGCCGCTTTTCCCGGCGGATCAACCGTTGACCGGCGGCTTGCTTGCGAGCCAAGCGAATGTATGTGTCTTCTAAGGATTTCATGGGTGTGTCCAATCTGCCGTTATTCCGGCTTTGGGTGTTAAACCGCAATTAAAAGGCTTGCGGTTCGCCTTACGGTGGATTGTGTTAGGTCATAGGCCGCCAATAAGCGGGATCCAAAACGTGTGAAGAAAACGCCTCCGCTTCGCCGTCAAGGGATACATACCGGCGCACCGGGTTTTGCTCGATCTGGAGCATGGCCAAAACAGCAGGCTTGTGGTGCCGTAACCAGTCTTTTTGTACAGGTGTTAAGGCGGCCAAATTGCCTTGGATTTTTATGTTCCCATCGACGGCGGAAATGGCCACGCCAAGAGCTTTCAATTCGGATAGAAAATTGGTGATTGTCAGGCTCATAAAAGCATATCCTCTTGATCGGTGTTTTGAATATAGGTTGACGCCGGGACGGGCGCGGCTGGTTGGCCAGTTTGCGGAACCGCTGGGGTATCAAACAGTCCCTTGGCGGGGGGTGTTTCCGGCGGTTCGGGTAATGGTGTTTCCGGCGCTCCCCCTAACACGTAAGGAACTTGGCACGCTACTACTTTGGGAGTGTTTTCCCCTTTGTTTTCAATAGGATGACAGGATGCCATATTGTTTGCGTGTGCCAAGTTATCCAAACTACTTGGCACGCTACTTGGCACGCTTGAATTTGGTGGCAGACTCCAGCGGTATTCCTTGGTTGAAAAGTCGCTTTCCCGGACGACGTTGAGGCTATCGGCGGCTCGCTGAACAGTGCGCCAAGACAGGCCAGCGGCGGAGGATTCGGCACGGATTTCCGACACCCGTTTTGAACCGCCAAAAAGATACCGCGAAAGCCATTCCTCGGCGGTGTTCCGCGCCTCTGGCTTCGGCCCCCTTATAGTCATGCCGCTGACCTCCGCCTGATGGTCATCCGCAGACATTTGTACGGGTTCATCTTCCCATTGAATAGCGGCAGGTTCCCCGCCGATTGAAAATGCCAAGCCGTCAGGCTGGCGGCAAAGGTTCATCTTGCCGGGTAAGAGTAGGCGGCGCTCCGGGTTATTTTCGTCGCGGCTAAGGTGCCATACGGCACGGGACAATCCAACAAAGCCGATACTGCCGAGAGCCATATCGTCAGCACTGGCGGCAGCGGACTTCCGCCGGTGTGCAACGATGACAATCGCACAATTATATTTCTCCGCCAAGGCCATCAGTGGAGCCAAAACCGCGCGAATCTCATTATCCCTGTGGCCGTCAACCTTGCCGCCAAGGAATGAGCCAATCGGGTCAATAAAAATTATCTTGACGCCGGGATGGTCTATCAACGCCTGTTCCAACTGTGCAATATCAGCAAGAGTAAAGCCGCGTTCTTTTTTCTGGCCGGTGGAATCACGATACGCCACGGTTTTCAGAATGAAAATCTTGGAGCAATCCGCGCCGTGTGCATCCAATCGCGGCCTTATGGTATCGGCAGGATCATCTTCGCCGGACACCAGTATCACGTAACCTGGCGGACAGTGTGTTCCATCCGGCCAATATCCGCCGTTGGATATGCTGGACGCCATGAAAGCGGTCAGGAATGACTTCCCTTCGCCGGGTCGGCCTACCAACATGGATATACGGCCAAGCGGAATACGTCCCGGCCATAGCCATGTAATTTCGCGCGGCTCTATGTCATTCGCGCATTGCATTACAGCACCAAGGCCGCCAGCTTGGCCGATCTGCTGCAAGGCCGCCAACTGTGTTTGCGCGGTTGCTATGATGGTGTCCAGAATTGCATCACCAGCCGCACCATTGGCCATCTCTTGAGCTATCCGGATGAGTTTTCGACAAGCATATTTATATTTGATGATTGACGCATAGCCGTCCGCACCGGCGGCGGACGGGACATCCCGGACGCAATCGGTAAAATAATCACGATCAAACTTAGATACGCCGTGCGACTTGAACCAGTTTACCAGCTTGACGACATCGGGAGCGCCGTTGTCACTGATCGAATTTTCGGCATGAAGAAACGCTGTAATCTCTCGCCATAGCCGTTGGTGTAATGGCGACACGAACATATCAATGGTCGCAAGCGTGATTGCGGCAGCATCATATCCCACTGATCCAAGTAATGCCGCTTCCGCCGGGTCACATTCAGGAATCAGTACGTCAATAACGGGCGGTTCCGCGTTCTGCCGCGGCCTCGCTGTAGTGGTGTGTTCGGTATTTTGTGGTATAGTCATGTTCATCCTTTATTATTTGCCGGTGTCGCTGATCAAAGCGCCCGGCCATTGCAAGGCCGGAACCGGCGGGGTGTCATCGGACAGGCAGGGCACGACAAAACCGATCCAGTTCAACCGGATCGATCCGGACACATTTGCCAATTCGCACGGCGCGAATCTGGCGCGATGCGCAGAGTTTCCGGACGTAGCGCTGCGAAACTTGCAATCGCTCGGCAACTTGCGAATATGTCAAGAAGTTCCCATCAACGGGCGGGGTGGTGGTCACGGTTGCACCGCTTTCGCCCGTCGCGGACGGCGCGTAATGTCGCATCGCAGTCTGCGCAGCTCGGCGCGTGCCACGTCAGCGCGTGCCGTATCGTCGGCCTGCACGGCCATCGCCAGCACAGCGCCCCAGTAGCCCACGCTATCGCGGCCTACGCGGTCGGTGTCCAGTGGTCGGGTGATCGTCGCCATGTCGTGTACTCCATATCTGTACACTTATGGGCGGCGGCGTCAATTCGGCGTCAATAAATAATGAAAAACCCGCTATTTTAGCGGGTGGAATGGTGGTCAAGAATTGTCAATACGGCGTCAATATTTTCATTCCTTTTGGTTTTCGGCGTGCTTTTCTTTGAATTTACTAAGCCATCGGCGACAGCTTGATTCGCTTACGTCCACGCTCTGGGCGAGCGCTGGAATATCATTCATCAGCGTTGGATGCGCCGAACACTTGGCAAGCAGTTCCGCTTTCTTCGCTTCTGATGACGCCCTGGTCAGCCGTCCAACCCTATGCGATGCAGGCTCTCCCGCTACAGCGGCCGCGGCGGGTTGATCCGCTTGTCCAGCTATTTTGCCTGCCTCTCGCTCAAGTACACCGGCCACCATTGGGCACCCGAAGAGAATCGTCAGCTCAAGCTCACCATGCCCACCAGTGACGTTGCTATCCCATTCGTTTTCCCCAATGTTAAACACTTTCCGGTTGTCGAAGAGAACATGACAGAACCACCAGAAATTCTCCGTCACCCGCAGTGCTTCCACCGGGGGTGCCCACTCTATCGATTCCAGTACTCCTTTGTCAGCCAACCGGCGCAACAGGGATATGGCGCTCGTATTGAGATCACCGGCCTGCGGCAGCGGCGAAAGCCGAATACGCTTGTGCTCTGCCTCACGCTCATTGTAAATTTCAAGCTGGCGACGTATGCCGGTAGCTGTTGTCCCTAACAGGTTTACCCGTTCCGAATTTGTCATATTTCACCGTCCTTAGATCGGGCCAGCCAGAGCGTCAGGCGGACGGTGAATCAACCCAACGCTATGGCCAGTTCAGCGGTTGCAAGCCGCTTCCCGCAGATATTTTATCACGCCGCGCGGCGACACACCACTTATCCATCACGCGGCCCCACGTTTCATGTGTGTGCCAAAGCGTGCCACGGCACGCCGGAGCATGCACAGCGATGGAGGCCGTGCCAACCACACGCCCATCACACTCGTGTAATTACTATGTTATATCCATTTTCCGGTGCGGGTGCGCGGACGTTCAGCCCTTCCTTGGTTCGCACTTCTTCAGTCCCTCCCGCAGTTCATGCCACGTCCTCGGCAAAGTCCGCCAGTGGTACCGACAAGGCCTCGGGCTTCAACCGCATACTGATTCGCACGTCCTGATCCAGCCTATCCCAGCAGGCGTCGAAGATTATGAAAACGGGTCAGGATGTAAGCTGGTAGCGAATAACAAATTTACTTTGCACCGGCTTTCCGCCGACGATATTGGGCAAAAACCGCGCCTGCAGGAGCGCCTTGATAATCGCCCGATCGATGCTCGTATGGCCGGAGGATATTAATACTTTTACGTTGGCCACCGTACCATTCCGACGAATCGTCAATTGAAATTTAGGGCTCACCAGATGCGCCGGCCACGCAGATTGGTATTTCCGGGGCATTATCGGATTGGGCGGCGGCGTAACGATACTGCCGCCACCGCCAACGCCTGCTCCACGCCCCGGCCCGCTGCCAGTGGCGGATCCCAAGCCGTTCTGCGTTCTAGGTTTGAACAACTGCACCGCGCCACCACCCGCTGCGTGCGGCTGCAACCCGCGTGAATTTGGCAGTGGCCCACGGCTATTGGCCGCAACTGTCGGCAGATTGATTACACCGGCAACGTCTCGGGGTGGATTTTCCAGCGTGCTATGCTCTACCGCGATCCGGGCGGTGGCCGAGGCGTGTATGGCAGATGCGGATGAATTTTCCAGTGTACTATAGCCTACCGCGTGCCCCTCGTTGATGTCCGCGCGGATATTCTCGCCACCTGCCACCGTTACGGGGTGCCTGTAGTCCAGCACGCCGGACAGCCCAAAACTCGTTGATGCGGGAATGATAAAGAAATAGCGCCCAGCCGGAATATCCGTGAAATGGTAATGCCCCTTAAAATCGGCTTTTGTTTTGGCGGCCATGGCTTTAAGTACCATCGCTTTGACCGCGTCGGAACCAGAAACATTGCCAATGCTTCCACCGCAAAGTCGATATGTTGTCTCGATAGTTTTAATAGCGGAAAAGGTGCCTATCCGTGGGGGAAGGTGGCCAGCGAGCAGCAGCCGTTTCTCCAGCGCCTTGTGGTACGCCGCTTGGGCCTGTTGGTACACGTCAAATATGTAGCCTTCCGTCTCCTCTTCACTGCTTTCCGGGCTCCCCATGGGTTGGGACATCCGCCCCGCCACCGCGCTGCACTCCTCACACGCCCTGTGGTACGCCGCCCCTGCTGCCTTCCGGTAGGCCCTATGTACCTTGTCGCGGTGCCTTTCATATTCATCCATTGCTGTGTAGTACGCCGCCTGTGCCCTGTCGTACGCCCTGTATGCCTTGTCGTACGCCGCTGATGCGCGGGCTGCCTTGAGGTACGCCGCCTCCAACACAGGTATCCGCGCAATCAGTGCGACCAGCGCGGCGTGCAGTTTCGGTTGGTTAAGTATGGCAAGGACAGCGGCGCGCGGTACCGTCCGCCTGATAAGCCACACGTTCTTATCCCGGCCCAGGTGCATCACGCCCGCCGAGGTACGCCACCAAACGCGACCATGGATTGAACCGGAGGGAACAGGCAGGACAACCGCTACGGCCTTCTTGACACCTTGTATGCCCGCCTTAATTTCCCGCGATGTCTGGCCGGAAGCCCAAGACATCCAAGCCGCCAGGATTGCCACCAGCAGTAAGGCAACGGCAGCGGCGGCCCCAGTGGCGATAGCCATCACGACGGGATGCTGGCGGTAAATCTCCGTTAGCCGCGCCATCAGCGGCTTGCCCGGCAGTACCACCGCACCCGCTTCCAGCCTCGCACGACATTGGGCGCAGACAACGGCCCCTTGCCAGAGGCAGGGCGTCTCATTAACGGCAATGACGCGCCTGCAATTTTCGCAAGTTTCTGCCATGATTATGTTCCTCCCGAAGTTCGGCATTATAGCAGTACAGAAATAGAACCGTCCAGCAGGGCCGCCGGTGTCCCAGTCGGAATCGGCATACAGCATGGCTCCCTGTCTCATGTACCGGTATGACAAGAGCGGCCCAAAGCGTGCCAGTGGTGGAAGCCATTTAGAACACACGCCCATCGCACACATACTCTTTCTATAACCGTTTCGCCGGGAATGTTGGCGAAAATGCCTGTCAAAACCGTTTTTCGGTGCGTTCGCGCATGAGTTGAGTACAGGATGAAATTCATTTTCTTCAATCCCTCCCTGTAAATTCATACCGGCGAAAATTAAAGCCGCATTACGCACATATCGCCAGTTCCGCCGACAAGACTTCCCGAATACCATTCTAACCGATACCGGCCATCAACAAGATAGCTTGTTTCACATTCTCCGGTAATGCTCCCCATCGCCCCGCAAGGCGCTGTAATTGGCCATCCGCGTTTGCGGAATTTGATTCGATTTTCCCCCCTAATTCCCCCGGTTGTTTTGGACGTGCAGAAAACCCTTTGTTTTCAATGGTTTCGTGATTTGACGCGCTGGACTCAAAATCCAGTTCTCGCAAGAGAGTGTGGGTTCGATTCCCTCCTCCGGCATCCGCGGAAACATCATTGCTTTCTCCGCATTCATTGCGGTCATTGTTTTCTTATTTTCATACATTGACGTTATTTTGCGGTTATCCAGCGCCCGAAACGCATCTGGGAAAAAGTCGCACTGGAATTACCCATCGGTCCAGATGAGAACAGGAATTGCCCGGTATTGCGATGCCACGAACATCCGCGGCATGCACCTCTTCCGGTGAATCACGCATTGTTACGTGA
>DAHXLH010000145.1:0-13698 GCA_027366115.1 Phycisphaerales bacterium | reverse complement strand
CAATGCCGCAATGCGTTCCGGTGCCGTTACCTCCGGCTCCACCGTCCCGTTATGCACCACGGTTATTTTTTCCGCCGGCGCATCGCCGCGCTGCAGCATCTGATCTTTCACCGCATTGGAAATGGCCACAAACGCGGCCGTGTTGTGTTCCGCCCAGCGGTGCAGCCGGTTGGCCAGAGCGGCCTTGGGGCCGCGGCGGCCCGTGCGGTTTGGTGCCAGAAAATGCTGCGTGGCCACCACACTTCCCCGGCCGGCGCGTTTCACCGCCGCCACCGCCAGCAGATGCGTGCGGCCATTATGAGCATGAATAATATCCACCCGCCCGGCCCGCAGCTCGGCAGCCAGAATGGCAACGGTGCGCAACGCGTGCCGCAGGCTGGACGGCACATCCAACACCGGCAGGCCGGCACTTTTGCAGCGCGGCGTTAAGGGCGAAGCCGCCGGGCAGGCAATAACCACCGCTGTCCCCACCGCCACCAGCGACTTCCCCAGGTCCAGAACATGGCGCTCGGTACCGGCGAACGCGACAGTATCAATAAAAAGAATAATGTTCATAACAGTAAATTCAGTATTGTCAGTGTTGTCAGTATTGTCAGTAATATCAGTATTATCAGTATGGGCAGTATGGGCCCCGGCGTGCCGAGATTCGCTGCTTATTGAAGTTCCCCCCTCTGTCCATGGAGTTTATCCCGATGACCTCAATTACTTTCTTGATATCGGGATGCCTTTGTTTCTTAGTGTCTTTGTGTCTTTGTGGTAAACACCCGTCGTGGTTGTTCGTTGTTCGTTGTTTCCCGGCGCGCCGGGGCATCCGAAACAACGGCGAGCAGGCTCGCCGGCTTACCTTCTAGGTTCAAGGTTCTGAATTCTCGGCTTGAGCGGCGCACGGCGCAGCTCGTAGTCCACCGCTGCCAGCATTCCCACTGCGCTCCATGCCCATATAATGCTTCCGCGCAGCCAATATTCATCCACCATGCCATGCACGAACCGCCCCACCACCAGTGCTCCGCCAAGGGCCACCAGGGTAAACCGCGGATCAGCCTGGGAAAGCTTTTTATGATCTTTCCACGCCGTGCGAATAATGACAAAATAAATCGCCAGAAAGGCGGCTAATCCCTGCACGCCGGTTTCAGCCAGGGTGATCAGGAACAAATTAGTGGGATCCACCGCTTTGCGCAACCCCACCCCCACCCCGGTTACGGGATGGTCTTGAAATTCGTTGATCGCAAAGTGAATGAGCTTGATGCGTGGCTTTATATCACCAGCTTTCGTGCTGAAATTAAATGCATAATGTTGCTTCTTATGCGGCAGCAGAAAAAACAGCGCCACCAGCAGCGGCAACAATATGATGGCGGCGCGGAGCATCAGGCCAAACCGCCGCCGCAGGGCCAGAATAATCAAACATGCCACGCCTCCCTCCAGCCACCCTCCGCGTGACAGGCACATGAACAGACCCATTCCAATAAGCACCAGCGCCCACATCAGCCAGCGCGCGGCTTTCCGCCGTTTTGCGATTTTGGCCGCCAGCCACAGTTCCATGGCGATGGCAAATGCCCCACCAAAATTTGCCCCCCAGGCATTCTTGTTTTCAGTTGGATAATGAAAATGGGTCAATAAGACCATCGCAGCCAGAATGGCGGCCATTCCCACCGCCCCCTCCAGCGCAAAGCGCAAATCATCCGTATCACCGGGGAAACTCGCGCAGATCATCGGTGCAATGACGATGTAAACCACCATTTGCGCGTAGGCCTTTATGGCCAGCAAATGCCATTGCGGATAAAGCACCGTTGAAAACAGGCAAAACGCCAGATAGATAACCGTGGGCCAAAGCGTTGGCCCCAGCCGCAGCGGCTTACCCATCTGGGCGGTTTTCAGCAAGCAAATCGGCAGGAAAAAGGCGAGGCCAAACTCGGAAATCGACAATTTTACCGGCAGGTGCAACGGAACCACCTGCTGGATCGGCACCAACGCAAAAATAATCATCAGCGCAATGCGCGGCTGCCAAAAGGACACGAATAAAAAGATCAATGCAAACGCCGCCCCGGCGGCAATCGGTTCAAGGTGAGCCACAACGGCCAGCACAGCGGCCAATGGAAGGCCCCATTTGGCGACCTGCCCCAGCGAAACCTTGCGCTTATCGCGCGGCAGCGCGGGATTCATAGATTGCACGGATTGGATGTATTTAGTATTTAGCATTTTGCATTTAGTCCCGCCGGAGCGGGGTTTACCACAAAGGCACAAAGTCACAAAGGGGGGGAGGAGTCAGGAGCTGGGAGTTAGGAGCTAGCATGAGGCAGCGGCGGGGCCGGGGGTGAGTGCTTTTTTTCACCACGAAGGCACAAAGACATCCCGATGCCACAAGAGTAGTTTAGGCCATCGGGATAAACTCCGGGAACCACAAAGGAAGGAAAGAACGCAAAGGTAACCGCTTTTTTTCACCACGAAGACACTAAGACACAAAGCTATGACCTTGGGACGGCCACGGATTTAGAGGACCACCCGGCGAATTCCGTCCTTCAACAGGGCTTCATTGAAATTCATCAACAAGCCGAGGCGCGTACCGGTAAGTTTGAGATAAGTCATCAGTTGGGCTTTATGCACAGGCAGAAGCGCTGCAACCGATTTAATTTCCACAATTACAACTTCATTTACAAGGATATCCAACCGCAACCCCGCATCCAGGGAATTTCGCTTATATCGCACCGGAAGGATTATCTGGGTTTGAAAAGCGACTCCAGCTTGCCGCAGTTCCTCACAAAGGCACACCTCATAAACAGATTCCAACAGCCCCGGCCCAAGTTCTTTATGAACCACGAATGCCGCATCTATAACTTGTTTTGCAAGCCGTTCAGTCGATTCAGGTATTTCAAGCGGTATGATCATTCAACCCAGCCCTTTTTTTTCTTAGTGCCTTTGTGTCTTTGTGGTAGATCCCCCGTCGTCATCCTTCGTGTCTTCGAGCCTTTGTGGTAAATCCCCGTCGTCATCCTTCGTGTCTTTGAGACTTTGTGGTGAACCGAATCTCTTATCCATCAACTTCCGGTAAATTTCCTCGTATTGCTCGCAGACTTTATTCAAATCGAAATCTTTCACCCTTTCGCGCCCCGCCGCTTCCAGTTTGTGCCGCAGGCTGTCATCCCTCAACACCCGCAGCAGTGTTTCTCCGAGTTTATCATCCGGCGCGATCAGGCCGTCTTGGCCGTTGCGGGTAACCTCCACCGCCCCGACATTGGGCGACGCCACCACCGCCGTGCCGCTGGCCATGGCCTCAATATACGGAATACCAAAACCCTCATACGTGCTGGGCAAGCAGAACACCCACGCCCGCCGGTACAGGTCCGTCAATTGCCGCTCCGGCACCCGGCCAAATACCGTAACACCCTCCGCCGCAGGCGCATCGGAGCAGACCATCCATAATTGCGCTTCGGGCAGTGTGGGCCGTATTTCGCGGGCGAAGATCTCCATCAGCAGTTTGCCGCGCTTGCGGTTGCCGTAGGTGCCGACGAATAAGATTGTGGGGACGGATTCCTTTTCAGTATGGTCAGTATGGGCCCCGGCGTGCCGGGAAGCATTTGGCATTTCGCATTTGGCATTCCCTGGAAGCGTTGCTCTTTCCTTATTGACTTCTAGATTCAAGGTTCTAGGTTCTGAATCCTGATCCACAGATTTCACAGATTTCACAGATGGGGTGGTAGAGGAGCTAGGAGTTAGGAGTTGGGAGTTAGTCCCGGCGCGCCGGGGCTCGTCGTTCAATGATCCTTCGTGTCTTTGAGACTTTGTGGTAAACTCCGTCCCCCCGTCGGCCCTCCCCCGGCCTTCTAGATTCAAGGTTCTAGGTTCTGAATCCTGATCCACAGATTTCACAGATTGCGTAGATTGTGGTTGTGAGCATTTAGCCACAGAGGACACGGAGGGCACAGAGACAGTATTATCAGTATTATCAGTATTATCAGTATTATCAGTATGTTCAGTATTAACAGTATGGGCCCCGGCGTGCCGGGAAGCATTTGGTGCCTGGTCCCGGCGTGCCGCGGCATCAGGGGTATCGGCGAGCGGGCTCGGCGGCTTACCCGCTGTGGCTAATCGTGTTCCCTCGTCCTTGGTGTCTTCGTGTCTTTGTGGTAAATCCCCGCCGAAGGCGGCGACGTTCACCCCGTTGGGGATCACCGTCCGCAGGCCGGGGTAATACTTCAGTGTATCGGTGGACACGCAGACCGTTTTGTCCGATACCAAGGTTGCCAGCGCCTCGGCCGCGTACAAAAACAGCATCCGAAGTTTTTCCTTCGCTCCCGGAACTTTCCGCGCCTCCACCAGGCAACTGCCGTGCATGGTGCGGACAATCGGCGGCCGATTTTGGCGGGACCAGAGCCAATAATTGTCCCCATGGGCGTGGATGATATCGAAGCCGGAAAAATCGATTTTCCGCAGGTTCCATGCAAAGCGAAAAGTCCGCAGGGAATTGCCCACATCCACCCGCTGATAATCGTAACGCGCACCTTCGGCTTTGGCGCAGCCGCTGAACATCGTGACGCCGTGGCCGCGCGCAACAAACGCATTGGCCATGGCATGCGCCTGGTAGCCGACACCCATTTTGGTCTCGGAAGGAAGATAGAGTGAAATCATGGCGATTTTCATGGATTATTCAGAACCTTGAATCTAGAACCGAGAACCGAGAATACGGTGGCGGCGGGGCCGCGGGTGAGTGCTTTTTTTCACCACCAAGACTCAAAGACACAAAGATATAAAGGCAGTGTTGGCAGTGTTATCAGTATTGGTCAGTATGATCAGTATTATCAGTGTTATCGGTATTGTTTCCCGGCGTGCCGGGATTCGTTGTTCGCTGCAGCTCCCCCCTCTGTCCCTGGAGTTTATCCCGATGACCTGAATTACTCTCCTTGATATCGGGATGTCTTCGTGCCTTTGTGTCTTTGTGGTGAACTCCGTCGCCTCATCGCGGGCTTTCGCCCGCCTCCGCTGCCGCGTACGCCTCAAGGTATTGCTGCGTGATTTTTGGCCAGGCGAATTCGGAGGCGCGGGCCTTGCCCGCCGCAGCCAACCGCTTGCGCAGCGCCGGGTCCGCAATCATCCTCTGCAGCGCTGCAGCGAGTTGCTCAACATTTTCTCTGTCCACCAGCAGACCGGTTTGCCCGTCCAGCACCGCTTCCGGCGCACCGCCGGATCGTGTGGCGACAATGGCACAACCGGCCCCCATTGCCTCGGCACACACCACCGGCAAGCCTTCATCTGCACGCGAAGAAAGTACGAAAAGCTCGCACCCTTTCATATAACGCACCACGGCCGCATGATCCGCCCGGCCGGGAAATTCAACCTGCCCGGCAATGCCTAAATCCCTGGCCAGGGATTTAAGATCATCCAGCTCCGGGCCGTCGCCGGCGATGATCAGGGAGGGAATAGTATTGACAGTAGATTCAGTATGGTCAGTATTATCAGTATATTCAGTATTATCAGTAGGGGCAGTAGGGGTCCCGGCGTGCCGGGAATCAAAGGTATCGGCGAGCAGGCTCGCCGGCTTACCCGCTGTGGCTAATCGTACTCCTTCGTCCTTGGTGTCTTGGTGTCTTTGTGGTAAACCACCGTCGGCGACCAACGCGTACGCCCGGAGCAGGACATCAAACCCCTTCTGCCGGGCCATGCGGCCCAATGCAAAAATGTACGGGCGGTGCGGCGGCCCAACGAACAACGAACAACGATCAACATTCACATTTTCTGGAAGCGCTGCGCTTGCCTCCGCGGATGATGATTTCCCGGTTTCGGCCATGCCAAATGCTAAATGCTGTGTGCCCAATGCCCCATCCCCCTTAGTGCCTTGGCGTCTTTGTGGTAAGCCTCCCCGGTCCGCAAAATCCTCCAAATTCACCCCATTGAAAATCACCCGCCCACGCTGCCCGAACGGCTTACCGTAAAATTCTTCCCCATCCCGCAGCGTCTTTGCCGAGCAACCGGTAATCACCTGTGCCTTGTCTAATGCCCGCCGCAAAATCCCCTGCGCCTGCGGCGATTTCTGAAATATCTGATTCGCGTCCATGGTCAATTCGCCCTGCAGTGTAACCACCAACGGGAGGCCCAGGCGTTCCTGCGCGATCATGGCATAATGCGCGTTGCTGCTGACACATTGCACATGCAGCATATCGATCTGGTGCGAACGCAAAATATCCAGCATGTTTTGCTCAATGCGGCGGTGCGTTAAATGGTAGTTGATCGCGGCCTTGGCGGAGCCTTCCGGCAGACGGAACGGCAGGCGGTAGACGGAAATGCCGTCAATGGTTTCAACGGCGGGCAAGCCCCGCGGCCAGCGGTTGGTAAGAACAATCACGCCGTGACCCTGGCGCATAAGTTCCAAGGCCAACTGCCGGCAAAGTTCCTCCACCCCACCAAGGGAAGGGTGAAACGCGGAAGCAAAAAGAGCGATGTTCATGGATTCACCGGGATGGAATCTAGGAGTTAGGAGCTAGGAGTTAGAATGAGGCAGCGGCGGTGCCGCGGGTGAGTGTTTTTTTTTACCACTAAGACACTAAGACACTAAGATATAAAGGCAGTATTGGCAGTATGGCCAGTATATTCAGTATGTTCAGGAGTTAGGAGCCAGGAGTTAGCATGAGTCCCGGCGGTGCCGCGGGTGAGTGCTTTTTTTCACCACTAAGACACTAAGACACTAAGATATAAAGGCAGTGTTGGCAGTGTTGGCAGTATTGATCGGTATTGCTCCCGGCGTGCCGAGATTCGTTAATCAACCATCCTTCGTGTCTTCGAGCCTTTGTGGTAAATCCCCGTCGTCATCCTTCGTGTCTTTGAGACTTTGTGGTGAAAAATGTCTTATCTCATAACCGGTGGCAACAAGTTCGGAATAAATTGATTGCACTTTTTCCACGGTTTTTTCAATCGTGAACTTTTCCAGGAATCTTTCTTTCCCGGCTGCGCCCATTTTTTCGGCTTTCACCGGATCGGACAGAATTTTACATATTGCCTCGGCCATAGCATGGACGTCCTTCATCGTTACCAGCAGGCCGGTTTCACCATCCACCACAATTTCCAGCACACCCCCACCGCGCGTGGCCACCACGGGCTTGCCGGCCGCCATGGCCTGCACAATGACCTGCCCAAACGGTTCCGGGACCGTGGAAGCGTGAACCACCAGCGAGCTGGCGGAAATAATATCCGGGACATCCTTGCGGAAGCCGAGGAACTCGACGCGATCGGAAACGCCCAGTGTGGCAGCCAATTGTTTAAGTTCGTCTTCCAGGGCATGTTCACCAAATAAGGCAGAGCCGACAATCTGGAAGCGGCAATGGTGAAAAGTTTTGAGCACTTCGGCGGCGGCACGGATGAAAATATCCTGGCCCTTCCAGGGGGAAATCCGGCCGATGAGAACTACCATGGGGGACGGGTTTTCACCACGAAGACACCAAGACACAAAGTCCGATCGGGATGGGGAAACGGGGAATGCATCCATCCCGGCGAGCCCGGGATAAACTTCTTTCACAGATTCTGACTTCTCATTCCTAACGCCTAACTCCATGCCCCACTTCGTGTCTTTGTGCCTTTGTGGTAAGCCGCCGCCGCCCTCCAGATTTCCCGGCGCGCCCGGATTCATTGAACGCGCTTCCGGCTTCGCGATTCCGGAATAGACCACCGCAGATTGTTTTGACACCGGCAAATGAAGGGTTTCCAGCGTTCCGTGCGAATTGGCAATGATGTAATGCGGGATCATGCGGGCGAGGAACCGGAATATTTTTACCACCGGCGCGGGCAGGTAATCTGTTTCGATGCGATCACGAATATGCCAGATCACCTTGGCACCCGCTAATCGGGCGGCGATGCCGCCGAGGATGTCGGCTTTCAGGGAATTGCAATGGACGATATCCGGCTTGGCTGTGCGGATCCGCAGCGCCAGGCGAAATACAAACGCGGTACTGGAAAGCACCGCGCCGATCTTCGCCAGGGAACCAACGCCCAGGCTTCCCCGGCCAGCCCCGCGCACCGAATCTGCCAGAGGCAGAATTTCCACAGCAACGTCTGCATCAGCCAGCGCCGCGGCCAGCGGCCCATCGGCAAACAGCAACACCGCGGGCTGGAATCGGGCGCGATCAAGTCCGTCGGCAATCGCCAATAGGGCCAATTCACCGCCGCTCATTTGCGCGGTATGGTCGAGGAAAAGAATTTTAACAAACGAACGGTTATCCACAGATTTCACAGATTGCACGGATTGTGGTTGGGTGCATTGAGAATTCAGCATTTAGCATCCAACGAAAGCCTGTTAATCAAATGGAGAAGTTTATCGCAATCCACAACGATATCATCCCCTTTCGTAGGACATCGCAGGCTGGCGTAACGGTTATTCAACCCTGACGCCATGCTCAGGTATTCGCCTCCGCCGTAATCCCCGGTAAGTTCAAGTATGGCGGCGTGCGGGGCGAAAAGTAAATTTGCCAGCCCGGCACCGTGCATCCCCACAATTATTCTGGCCTGCGCGAAAAGCCGTGTTTGTTCTGCCAGCGCCAGCCCTTCGGGCCGCGTGGTCTCGAAGCCATCGGCCTCAAGGCGATTGGCCACTTCGTCATCATTGGCGACGGCCCGCCAGCCGCCCGGCCTGCGGCGAATGTAGATTTTGCGTGTCGGCGCAATTGCCGCCGTGTCCACTCCAACTGCCGTCAGAAATTTTTGCCGCAGCCACCGCAGGCTTTCCGGAGAACACGCCACGCGGTTTCCGGGTAACGAAGCGAGAACGACGCCTTGCACAAAGGCCGGAGAACCGTCCTGCGGCCATTCAATAATCTGCGATCCGTACCCCAGCAGCTCGAGGCTTTGGCGAATATAGCGGTTGCCGCCGGCGCGAATAAGTATCCGCGGCCTGGTTCCCGTCGCGGCGGAGTAGGCATCAAGTCCCTGAAGTTGGCCGCAGGACTCGATCATCCAATGAAAATAATTAGGGTCCAGGCGGCTGACCAGCGGAAACACCTCCGGGAATCCCGGTCCTGGCTTTTCACGGAATTTGCCGGAGCGCAGGAAGGCTAAAATATCTTCATGCGGTTCGAGGCCAAGAATTCGCGGTGCATCCCGGAATGGCGAGAGAAGCACCCAGCCTTCCGGTGTCACTGGTGTGGCGTGCTTTCCCACCAGCCACGCAGCCGGTAGGCGCAATACCGAAGGCTGCGGAAGGCGGTAGTTCGCCAACGCCATGCGCTGGCCTAAGTTCAGGCCGCCATCGACGGAAACCGGCCGAACTGGCTTAACGCGCTCCATTTTTCCAAATCGGAGGATGGAGGCCCCCGAAAGCCGCGCCCACCGGCGCTCTGGTACCATTCGCTTGCGCAGTTCGCGCGGCAACCGCCAGACGGCGGGGCCAAAGCGATGCAGCAGTTCGCGAACGAGCGCATAGCGGTATAATTTTTGCAGGGCTATTTTCACGATCTATCCGAGGCTCTGCTGCGTCCGTGGCCGACCAAATGCTGAAGGCTTGGGGCCGACTGCTTCGGCTCCATCCTCTGCGTCCTCACTGCCCGGAGTTTATCCCGATGACCTAAATTACCCTTGTGATATCGAGATGGCTTTGTGGCTTTGTGGTGAACCCGCCGCGTGGACAATTCACGCCGCCGCGGCGCTCTTCTCCGGGAAATATTTCTTGAGTTTCAGGAAGTGCTTCTCGTAAAGGTGGTAACTTGCAAAAGCTAATGTGAACGCCACGCCAATGCCATAAGCGTAGTAGGCGAGCAATCCAATCAGAACGCTGTGGACCGCGCCTACCACCGTCGCGAATGGCAGAAGCCGACACTGCTCCGTGAGATAGATAAGGTGGAAGACGTACATGGCGTAGCTGTATTTGGCGACGGCCCTTAGCGGTGCCACAGAAAGCGCTTTAACAATCCACGAACCGGAATGCGAGGTCAGCACTATCCCCGTCAGTGACCCCAGCACGAGGGGAGCCATCGTCACCTGGGTCATCAGCGCGTCTGGGGCCCACCCGTAACCCCGTGAGAGCCCGAAATAGCAGCAGAGCGTCACCAGAGATGACAAGGGAAACAGTAACATGAAAACCGGCCTCGCTCTCTCCAGCGTCCGCTCAGACCGCATTGCCGCCAGCGCCGCACCCGCCAGCAGCGCGTCCGCCCGGAAGGGTGTAAATGCAAATATCCAAACCCAGACATCCGATGCCCCGACGTGCGAGTGGGAGTACCAAAAAGCGAGCCGCCAAATGTTGATTGCAACCACGAGCCAGCCAATCATCGGCAATAACCGCTTCCGGGGCACCAAAAGGATTACCAGCGGCCAAACCAAATAGAACTGCTCCTCGATGGCCAGCGTCCAGAAATGGCTGAAGTTTGCAAACACCTGTCCACTGATACAATCCTTTATGTTGGTTGTGTATGTCCAGAGCCAAAACTGATACCTGTACCCCGCGTGCAGCGCAGCCGGGACCCTGCCGAGGGCTAAGGGCGTCAGGACGAGCAGGCAAAGCAGCGTGCCGTAGTAGAGCGGAAAGATGCGGAGCGTACGGCGGGCGTAAAAATTGCGAAAATAGTGCGGCTGGTTCCGGGCGTCGAGGAGGATGCCCGTTATAAGGAAGCCGGAGAGTACGAAAAAACAGGTCGACGCCCCACGCCCCATGGTGTGACGCGGTGAATATGAGACGGGCGAGCACGCCCCCGCTTTCGGGAATCCTCAGCCCCATGTACCCGCGGATATGGAGGGATATCACCGCAATTACGGCGATCGCCCGCAGTCCGTCGAGGGCTGGGAAATGCCGGCGGCCACTGAAAAACGGATCTGCGGCGCTCGGCTCGGTCGCGCCCAGAGGGTCAGGCAACGGCGCTACGGTCGTAGCTCCGCCGGTTTCTAGATTCTGCATTCCAGGTTCCGAGTCCCCTGCCCGTGGCTCCGGGTTCTCGCTTTTCTTATTACTCATTTTCAAACAGTCCCTAGGCTAAATATTCAATGCGAATACGAAGCGTACCTGTCGCGCCGGGACTACGTGCCGCGCGCTGCGGCACCGCCGAGGATTTCCAGCAATTCCTCGGCCCGCTTTTTCCAGGTACATTCGGCAGCGCGGGCGAGTGATTTTCGCTTTTCTTCCGCCAATGCGGCGGGATTGGTGGCAAGTTCACGCAGATTTGCGACCACAGACCGGAAATCGTCCGGATTGACCAGCCTGCCAGCGTCTCCGCAGGCTTCGGGGATTCCGCCACGGTTGGAGGCGATCACAGCCAGCCCGCTGGCCATTGCCTCGAGCACCACCAGCCCAAATGGTTCTTGTGAACGGGATAAAACAAATGCAATATCATGTTGGCGAAAAAGTTCCGCCACATCTTTCCGCGCTACCGGCCCGATATATTTTCCGCCAGCGAGCTCGGTTTTCTTTATTAATTCGACCAGATACGGATCCTGCGGATTGTGTCCATAAAACCAGGTTCCACCGGCGACGGTCAGATTAATCTGAATCCCCTCTGACCGCAACGCGGCCACGGCGTCCGCCGCAATATCCGGGCCTTTGTTGGGATCAATTCGGCCAACAAACAGAGCCTTTAAGCCCCGGCGGGGTTCGAGAAAATCGGGGCGCGGAGCGAACGCCCGCACATCGACGCCGCTGAGCAACACCGCAACTCTTTCCGGTGGGACCCCGTGCTCACGCACCGTCCAATTCTTGATGTACTGGCTGCAGGCAATATATTTATCCACGCACTTATCCGCAGCGGCAAAATCCCTCTGCCGGGTGCGGTTCTCATTCTGCAGATCAACGAAGACGCGAGCGCCGGGAACCGCCTGCTTGACGAACTGCGCGGAGGCCAGGTCGTTGAAAAGGATTACAACATCGGGCGGCTGCCCCATTTTTTTCATCGCACTTATCATGCCGAGGCGGTAGGCGCGGAAATAGGGCATGTCCCAGCGGTGGATCTTTCCCTCGAGTTTGCAGGCGATCCGCTCGGTGGCGGAAAGCCTTTCACGCACCGCAGCGGGCATTTTTATCACCTCGCCAACGTCGTACACCCTGGTGCCATTATCGGGGGAGAGGACCGTCACCCCGTGTGCTAATGCCAACAACGGCGTTGCCAATTCGCAGGCTATGGTGGCCAAGGCACCGCCCGTGGTGGGGGAATAGAACTCGATCTGGTGCATGACGAAACAGATGTGCATAAACTCAGTGACCGATGACCAGTGGACAAGGGACGACCTCGGAAACGCCCGGGGATTGGACCCGGCCGCCGACCCTGTGGCCCCCCAAAAAAAGTCAGGAGCGTAAGCGAGATTTGGCCCAGATCCATCGCTGCAGCCCCACGCGCCCCTCATCCAGAGCGGCGGCTCGCATCCCTTCCGGGAGCGCCATCACCGCCCGGAAATCCTCAGGCCGCTTCGTCTGGACGTCAATCACGGCCAGAGTATGGGTCGGCGCGAGGCGGCTGGAAAGAACCTCCGTTACCCCGGGGCGCTCTGTCTCGTGGGCCTCAATCAGGAAATCCCAACCGGCCAACCCCGCCGCGACATCGTCGTTAATGAGATCGGCTTCGTAGCCCTCGCAATCGAGAATTGCCAAACCACGCCGTTGGCGAACTTCGATCAGCCGGGCCGGCGTACACTCGCATCTGATCGCAACCCTACCGCGCACGCCGTTTGCCCTGGCAAGCGCATCGCATAATCTGCGTGCCATTGGGTCAATATCGTATGTGATAACCTGGGCCTCCCTAAGGCAACGCGCGAAACCAACGGCGTAGTAGCCCTCCGCGCATCCCACGTCAACGACGGTCTCGTATCCCCGGGCCAAGGCATCGAACACGGCCCCGTGTAGCTCGGACTCGTATGTGCCCACGAGCTTGGCCACAATCACGCTTCCCGCCGCTTGCGGAAGGTAAAGCATTCCCGCGAACGGCCCGCCTGCTACACGCATCCAAAATTTCCGCTCAACGACCCGTTGCACCGGGTCGCCACCGCGGTGCAGAGCATGCCGCGCCAGCAAGTACGCCCGCGGAAATCCCCGTCGAAAAAGCGTCTTTGCGCGTGAAAGCGGTCCCGGAACCTCGGTCACGCCAACCACCCGCGGGGGGCCTTGGGGGGGCTTCGCCCGCGGTGCCAGGGCCACCGATGGACTGCCTCTCCCTCCTGCGGGTCTCCGGCCGTCCCGCCCGAGCGCCCCGCAGAATTTCCGCCGTTCGCTGCATGGGAAATTTTGCCAGCGAAGAGACGGTCCCCGCGGGGTGCCACTTGAGGGACCGCAGCAAATGGGGCACGGCCCGCTCAAATTCGTGGCGGCGGACGCAGAGCCTTGCAGCATTGTACGCCTGTGCCGCGAAATTACGGCGGTGAAGGCAACGCGCCTGGCTGATCGCGGCGATAACCGCCCGGTCACCGCGCCGCCGGGCCAGCAGTAAATGCTTGTCGAGCACATGTATCGCCTCCTCGAGCATGGCAGAATAATTGCGGGAAAAATTATTCGGGTGGTAGCGGTAGAGCGCAAGCGGCTCCGGGATGTAGCTTATTCCCCAGTCCCGCGCTATCTTGAGGGCCAAGTCGTAGTCCTGGGAGGCTGGGTACAGCGGGTCAAAGAGCCCGGCGGTCCAGAGGCACTCGCGCCGAATCATTGTGGAACTCAGAAGGGACCGCCCCGGCAGAGCCAGCATTTCGGCGTAGCCCGCGTATCCGGAGGCCCAGCCCGCCCCCACCGGCAAGCTCGCATGGTCAATGATATTAAAC
>DAHXLH010000114.1:0-7482 GCA_027366115.1 Phycisphaerales bacterium | reverse complement strand
GGGCGGTGTGCTTTTTGGCCCCCCTCGGCGGCGCGGCTCCTCGGAGTACCATCCGTGTCAGGTACGCCATCGTCGCCGTTTCTTGATGGTGGCCAAAAATCACGCCGTCGCAACCCGGCGATTACTCGGACAGGCTCCCAGGTTTGATGTCCGCTCCACGCGGTCCAGACGGACCGTCCCCATGCTTGCGCGAGGCGGTGGTGGTCTTCGGGCGTTAGCGCGGGCAGAAGCGAACTGACCGTCAACTCACCACGCGATACCGGCGGTTCGAGAAATGGAAAGCGACGGTACGACTCCTCGCGGCTATCATCCCGGACGTGGCCCTGCCTGTGCGCCTGACGGATGCTCGCGCTTCCGCCGTGCTCCACAAGCCAACAAAGGCGCATCAGGTGGAAAGCATTGGATCGGGGGCTGTGCTTTTCTGAGTGCTGAAGTGCGTAGGCGTCAACGGTGAAAAGATGTGCTTCGCCAAACGCTGGATCGCGGTATTCCCTTTCCAGCACAGTATGAAATATGGCTTCGCAATTACCAAACCCATCGGGGATAACCGCACCGCATAAATTGCAATGAATTATTTCGTTGGACGGGCTGTGCATAAGAGGTCCTACCGTTCAATGCTGGAAACCTTAAGCAGGCGGATAGCCCTGACAGTAACCATGAGCAGGGCAGTTATTATCACAGCAGAATCCATTAATGGCATGTCATGCTCCCGATTTTACTTCCGCAAATCCTGTCCGCTACATTTCGAAAAAACTCGGCTTGCCGAGTGTAGGTAAATAAGCCCGGATCGCTTCCTGTAGCGAAACCCGCGCCACAAATCGCCATCCGCCTGCGCCGGAATAACCCATCCGCTGCACTATAAAGCTCCTGTCGCGGGGGATTGAAAGTGTGAATTGCAATACCGGCTCATACATCTGCCCTCGCTGCAATGCGGTCAAAGTCTCCTGCCGCTTCTGCGCGAGATATTCCTCCACGCTCTGACCTCCCACTGCGGCTCGGGCTTGCAGGAAAGCCATGGATACCAAGGCATCGGATTTCAGCAGTTCGTCGTGCCTGCGCATGACCTCATCAGAATTAAAATGCGGCTCGTAGATAACAATTGTGCGGTGTTTAATCTCCACGCGATAATCCGTTAATTCAAGCCTTTCCAGCGCCGTGCGAACCAGTGATTCTTCTACCGCTGTAATGATCCGTTTGCGTCGCATCCGCGCGGAGACCTGTGCGTTGACGTTTTCAACAATCTCCATTCCCGGCGGAACAGACTCCAAGGCGTCTGCGCTGCTTCGGGTCATCACATATCCCGCGTTGCCAGTAGAGGTTCGCCGCATGTGCAGATAGTAGATTACATTTTTGCGGTTAACGTAGGAAAACATCGGACACTCCAGCCCAGAGGGATCCAAATTATTGTATGCAAAGCGACCCCATGGCTGGGCTATTATATCTTCGCCAGGAAAACTTATTATAAATCCTATTCGGCGGGTATTAAGGGGGAAATAAGAATGTAAGCCGCTTCGCCGATGACCAGCCCTACGAGAAAACCCATCACGCCAAACACTATGCGGATATTCCAATAAAGCTGCAGTTTGGAGGTGGCGATCTCCCCGCCGTGCTTAATAAAGGCGACGGCGGCCGGTTCGCATAGTGTCGCAACTTGCGAGCCAAGAAGCAGCCACAGCAACGTCATCAATGTCGCGAAGACAAAATAGGCCGCAACACGGAGAACAAGGCGACGGCCAATTCTTGGATCGTTAACACCGGTAACAGCCTGCCTGAGACTTTGCTCTGCACGGAACGCAACCGCATGTACGAAGTCGATGGTATCCTCTACCACTTCACCCGTGGTGGCGGCACCGCCATGCCGCACGAGCCACCCGAAACCCCACACCACCATCGCACCGACGGCGACCATAAGCAAGGGGATTGCTAACACCGCAGAATCGATTGCCATGTCATGCTCCTAAAGCTGTCAGCAGGTTATTCACGCACGAGCATACTGCCTCATGCTTTGCGAACGTCGATTTCCCCGGTCCGCCGGGAGAGTAAAACATCATGCTCAGCTCACCGGCCTTAAGCTGTGTAATTCTACCCCTGCACTGTCAAGCCTACAACTTTGGTATGATATTTAGGACTGGCGGTGCGCTCTAATTCTCTACGCGGTATCGCGTCCAGATAACGCCGCCGGGAAGGCGTTTTATTGACTTAACTTGAAGCGCCTTTGCCTGCCGCGACGTATGCCCCTTTGGCGCGTCAAACACGATGGGTGTTCCAATCGAACCGTCCACAACCGGGACAACAACATGGCTGATTTCATCAATGAGAGACGCTTTCAGGAACGCCCCCCCAACATAATCCCACCGCCATCTATACGGATCGTTTTAATCCGAAAAAGCTTTGACAACTTTGTGACGGCCCTTTTCAGGTCGATGGAGGTTTTGCCCGTCGATTCATTGGCATCCTGAAAACAGGAAATATTGTCTGGGATACGGCACAACACGGTATCGGCACGACAGTTTGCAAAATCGGGTGCTAACGGCTAGTTTGCACGTTGGTGTTGTTATGCATAAATCAATATCTCACAAATCCGCTCCGGCTGATCGCATCGTGGGCAATGCCGTGAAGCTTCGGCACCAATTGCATCAGATTCCGGAATTGGCGTATGAAGAACGGGAAACCAGTGATCTGGTGGCGGCGGAATTGACCCGACTGGGCATACGCTTTCAGCGCGGTTTGGCGGGCGGCACGGGCATTCTGGCGGATATTGGCGAGGGGGATCGGTGCGTGGCGTTACGGGCGGATATGGATGCGCTTCCGATAACTGAAGCCACCGACGTGGCCTGGAAAAGCCGGCGGCCCGGACGTATGCACGCCTGCGGCCATGACGGCCACATGGCGGTTTTGCTGGGGACAGCGGCTACTTTAGCTGCTCAACGCGACAGACTTGGCGGACGCGTCAAGCTGATTTTTCAGCCTGCGGAAGAGGGCCGCAATGGGGCCTTGCGGATGTGTGAGGATCATGTGCTGGATTCGCCGCCGGCGCAAGCGATTTTCGGCCTCCATGGCTGGCCGGAACTTACGGTGGGGCAGGTCGCATCGCGCAGCGGATGTTTGCTGGCGGCGGTGGATACGATTGTTATTGAAGTCCGCGGGGTTGGCACTCATGCCGCCTATCCGCACAAAGGAAAAAATCCAATTCCGTGTGCCGCGGCCATGATGGCGGAAATATCCGCTGCGTTGAATTCGCGCATCGCCCCCACCGATACCGTGGTATTTACGGTTGGAACTTTCAATGCCGGGCAGGCCAGCAATGTGGTGCCGGACTGCGCCAACTTCAGCGGCACCTTGCGAACGCTGACCGCCGGCGTTCGCAAACAGACCCTTACGATTATTCGCGAAGTTAGTCGCACGCTGGCGGCCGTTCATGGCTGTCAGGCCCGTGTGCAATTAACCAGCGGTACACCGGCTACGATCAACAGCGGTCCCGCGTATGATTTTTTTCATCGCACGGCATGTGACGCGCTGGGTGAGGGAAATGTGCATCTGCTGGATCAGCCGTTTCTTTGGAGTGAAGATTTTGCCTATTATCTGCGGCGTGTACCCGGATGTTTTTTTGTTCTTGGCACGCGCCCGCGTGGCCGCAAGACCTACCCCATGCTGCATAATCCGCAGTATGAATTTCCCGATTCAGCGGTAGCCACGGGCATTGGCATTTTGTCCGCCCTGGCGATGAATTTTCTCTCTGAAAGCCAGTGAGCAACCGGAGTAATTTGCATGCGCGTTTTTTGCTGTCCCTGCAGCCTGCGACCCCGGCGGACGTGCTGGATTTTCCTGCCGGCAATTCTGGGATGCTTTCTCCTGTCGGCACGTATGGCCCCCGCGCTTACGCCGCGGCAAGTCGCGGTAATCGTCAATGGAAATATTCCCGGTTCCTGGCAGGTGGCCAGATACTACATCAAGGCCAGGAATATTCCCGCCACTCATCTGATCGTGCTGAATTTAACCAACCATAATGTTAATGATGTGCCCGCGGCATATTACAGGCTGCGTATCGCCAGCGCCATCAGAGAAATTCTCCGGCAACGCCACTTAGCCAGGCAGATTAAATGTCTGGTAACCACTTATGGGATTCCGCTGCGGGTTGAGCCGCGGACGCCCTCGACGAATACTAGACGAGAGTTGGCAAGCGTCGAAACGCAGTTGAAGCATTGCGCCGTTGAATTACGCCGCGGAATCGCACAAATGCAGGCCGTGGCACCGGCAGCCACCGCCCCGGCTGCTCCGCCCGCCCCGCCGGCACAAACTCAACCGGCTTATGCAGTTAGCGAATTAGCACAATTTCGGATGGCGGCCAATGCCGCGATTCAACGCTACGAACATTTGCCGTCGGCAGCGCGGCGCGCCGCATCGCACGAATTTCTAAAACTCCTTACCACCTATTTCGGCTCGGGCGGGATGGCCAGTATGATTCACGTGCATGGCCATAGCCTCAAGGCGATGGCGCAACGGGAATCCCTTAGAACACAACGCGCCTGGGTTGCCGCTGAAATGCAAAAGTATCAGCAGCTTGCCGTGCATCGGGACCATTTGGCGAATCGTAAAAAAATGCGACTACTGCAGTTTCATGTGTTTGGCCTGGCCGGCTTAACAGATGAGTTACTTCTCGATCGCACGTATCTTTCCCAGCATGGCCGCAACACTGCATTGGATAACGACCTTATGATGCTCTGGTACCATGCCACGCCGCCGTTGCAGCCACAGATGAATCCTGATTATCTCCCGCTTTGGCATGAATCCAACCTTATTAATGGCTCCCCCCGAGCGATTATGGTTTCTCGGCTTGACGGCCTGACGCCGGAAATGGTCATCGGTATCATCCGTAATTCGGTGACCGTACAACACCATGGCCTGCACGGAGTGGCCTATTTTGACGCCCGCGGCTTACATGGCACGGACCCTTATTCGATATTTGATCATGACATTCGTGTGACCGCCCGATATATCAAAAAAAATGCCGCCATCCATGTGGTACTTAATGCCGTTCCCGCATTATTGCAGGCAAAAAACTGTCCGCGGGCCGCGCTATATTGCGGCTGGTATTCGGTGCATCATTACGTGGATTCATGCCAATGGCTGCCCGGATGCGTAGGCTACCACGTCGCAAGTTTTGAACTTACGACGCTGCATAATCCAGCGGATACCGGATGGTGCATTAACATGCTCAAACATGGTGTGGTGGGCACGCTGGGCGCGGTGGCCGAGCCATATTTACAGGCCTTTCCCAGGCCGTCGGTATTTTTCCCGCTGTTACTTTCCGGAAAATTTACGCAAAGTGAAGTCTATTTTCTGACCACACCGGAAGTGGGTTGGCGCATCGCGTATGTAGGCGATCCGCTTTACAACCCATTTAAGCACGACCCAAGAATCGCCGCTGCCGAACTGAAAAAAAAAACCCTGTTTGCCAAAGCCTTCCAGGAAATCAAGGCCCTTAATTATTAATCTGTACGGTCATCCGGTGCCCTTGTAATTCAACACCGGCCGCAGGCAGCGGACAATTCGTGAAGTATGCAATTCTCATGTCGGTTGCATGGCATGATGCACGCCGGTAGCGTTATTCAAGATGTTGGAACGAAAACACTACAACAACGCTCCAATTATCCAAGCCTTAATTGACGTGCAGGTGAAAAGCCCGCGATTGGTAGATCTGGCAACCTTGGTGTCCCCTCCCAAGGAAATTACCACGGATTATCCTGCCAAGCCTGCCGACACCCGGGACCTAAGGAACAGCACCATCAACCAAAGGGGACGTGCGATTATAGCGCCCTTTTTCCCAAGAGCCTGACCGAGCCGTGGCAGGCTTTGCCAGATCAGCGCGGAGGCCCACCTGATTAAGAGCCGCGGCACACAGAAATCCTCGTGCTCGCTGTAATGGTCTCGCGGGTGCACTAAAACTGGCTGCGCAGCGAGGGTTTTGCCGATAAAAGTTTCAGCAAGGTCTTTGTTGGAATCTTCCGGCGGCGGCTTGTGGTGCTGTAGCGGGGGGAATCCTTGAATGGAAATGGCAAGATGGGTGTTGACCCCCGAACAATGTTTTTGTCCATTATGCTGATCTTGGCGGTTATGGGACTGGCCCAACTGGCTTTCTACCGCCTGCGCCCGCACGAGCATTATTTCGGTTATTGGTCTCTGGCAAACGTCACCAGTATGGCGGCAGTTTTACTTTTGTCTTTCAAAGGCCGCACGCCACCGCTGTGGTCCATGGCCACCATCAATACCCTCATTGTATTGGCGTGGGGATGGTGCTGGTGCGGATGCCGCGTATTTTCGGGGCGGCGGCCGAGGCTCCGGGCACTGGCCGTATTTGTGGCTGCGGTTTTTGCAATTTTTGTCATACCCTCACCCATCAGTGAACAGTTTTCCTGTCGGCTGCTGGTACTATCGGCCGGGATTGAGTTAATGGTGCTGGCGATGGGATGGTCTGTACTGACAATCGCACGACACCAGCAGCTTGCGTGCGCGTGGATGATGTCGCTTCTAACCGCAGGTATTGCAATCCTGATCGCGGTGCGTGGTTGCTGGGGAGCCATGGCGTTAGGGCCTGGAATGCGTTTAACACAGGAACTTTTGGGAGTGCTGGTGCTTCCATCCGTTGTTATCGTGCTGGCGTTGAATATGGGTTTGACGCTGATGGTTGCCGAGCGCATGCGCAACGTGCTTGTGCATGCCGCTGATCGTGATGAACTCACGCAGGTGCTCAATCGACGCGGATTCAAGGCGGTGCTATGGCGGCTACTCCGAAACAGGAATCAGGCAAATCCGGGTGCGGTGGTGTTAATTGATCTGGATTATTTTAAGGTAACCAATGATACGCTCGGCCACGCCGCCGGTGATCGTCTTCTGCGCTGCCTTGCCGAGGCGGTAACGGGGCAGTTGCGGTCCGACGATGCCGTAGGCCGCATGGGCGGCGATGAATTTGCTGTCGCGCTTGCCGGCGTTGATCCCATGCAGGCCGCGGAAATTGCCGAGCGATTACGCGCCGCCTATGTGGCCGCCGCCGCCTTGATCTCCCCGGAAATCAAACCGACAATGAGCATGGGAATCGCTACGATCAGCCGCGATGATCGGTCCATCAATGACTTGATAGCGCGTGCGGACAAAGCTCTATACAACGCCAAAGCCGCCGGTCGTGGCAATGCGGTAGTCTGGTCGCAATCTTCCCGCGCGGTTGCATGAGATTTTGTGCCCCATCTCCCCGCAGTTCCACATAATCGTGCTGTCGATCACTATCTGATTTTTCATCCGGATGGGTAATGCTCACATGCACAATCCGCCGCACGCCCGCCGTCCTGGCCGCGGCAAACAATCGCCGGCTGTTTTCAATGGCCTCTGCAAAACAGAATTGCCCGGTATTAAACCGTACCCAGTAGGTGTTAAACAGGACACTTACGCCCGCAAGTGCCCCCGCCAGCTTTTCCGGCTCCTGCCAGT
>DAHXLH010000093.1:0-12635 GCA_027366115.1 Phycisphaerales bacterium | reverse complement strand
CCTGGCCACTGGCGGAAAATTTTGTTGCAACTGCAGGGTTCAACCGTGGGCGCGTCCAAAAGCGTTGGGAAGTGATTGGAGAGTCGGATCGGCGTTCGGGTCTACGATCCATGACGTTGAAAACGCGGCATTGCCGTGCTCGTTAAGCGAAAACCGGTAGTGGTGCAGTCCCGGAGCCAGCCTCACTGTCACGGCCCACACGCCACGCGAGATTGGGCGCATCGGCGTGGCCCTATTGGACCAGTCATTGAAATCGCCTACCACGCTGATCGTCCGGGGAGGCGGTCGCCCCGTTGGGACCGCATATCTAAAGGTGTACGGCACACGCCTGGGAAGTCCTCGTGGCCACACGGGTGGCGCGACGGTATTCGGCTTGGACACGACGGGTTGAATGCCCGCCGCGCCACGCGATACTTTTTTTTCGCAGGCCAAAGCGAGCATGGCGACCGCTAAACACAAAACCAAACAATTCCGAGATAGATGTCTACCCATGTAATACTCTCAAGAATCACAAACCATTGTAAAGTAACGCATAAGGTATGTGTTAAATCATTTGGCTCCCGCGTCTCACGGCTCATAAGGTGAATCCGTTCCCTGACCTGGAAAAGCGGGATTCACGATGTTGAGGATACGCAGACCGCTGGTACCCTCGCTGCCGGGCGATCCCGCTGCGGCTCCACTGACATTTCTGTTAATCGAAATTGAAGCGGCATGGCCATCAAGAAAGACGGCATTTCCATCCCCGGAGTTCGGTGAATTGGAGTTATGACGATAGCGAAATCCATTGACGGTGCTTCCGACGTCGACGTTGCCGCCTGTATCACCGGGGGTCAGCCCAGTGGGCGGAACTAAATAATTGGGATCGTTCACATACGGCCCAGCGAAGCCGCTTGGCCCAGAGTATCTTCCCGCCTGGTACCAGTCAAAATAGAGCCAACTCCCCAAGGTTCCCGATCCGGTGTTCTGGGTCTCATTTCCATCGCCAAAGGCAATCTTTTGGCCCGGGTTCTGAACATTGCTCATCTTAAAACTCAGGCTGTACGTTCCGGCATAATCACTGTAGTAGAGGAAAAAGTTTGGATTGGCTGAATAATCCGAGGGCAGAAAGTATGTGTAGTAGCCCGGATTGGAATTCTGCAGGTTCCACACGCCCGGATCAATATCAACGGCCGGCAAAGTCGAAGCCGGACACCAGCCCAGAGCCAACCATTGTTGCTGCATCGTGGAGCTTAAGCCTTGGGGATGACCCGTCCCCGGCGAAGCCAGCGTATAGAGCTGTTGCGGGGATTCCCCCGTGTACAGACAAAACAACTGCGTCCTCCAACCCTGATAATTACTCCCGTTAAGTTGGTTCCAGCCGGGGGGAAGGTTGCCCTCGTAAACATTTGTGTATTCCGTGTCGATCTGCCCCAGCGATCGTAGATTGGCCAAGCATTGAATACTCACGGCCATCTGCTTAGCCTTGGCTAATGCAGGCAAGAGCAACGCGATCAACAGGGCTATAATGGATATCACCACAAGTAGCTCAATGAGGGTAAAGCCATTTTTGCGTTTCATAAAACATCCCCTGCAGTAAGTATTCAGCAACGAGTTTTCGGTTTCCAGTCGCCAGTCGGAAAAAGGAGCGCCGAGATCTTTAATCTCATCGGCCATCCCTTTATTATCCATTATCGACAGTTCCGGATGCGAAAAACCGCCGTTCCAAAAATTTACACACTTGACACTTGTAGGAACCAAAGTCACGTTCACATTCACATATAATCACCGGCGTTGCCGGGGGAGCAATGCGAGCTTTCGACCACCCGCGTGGCCCGCCGGAGCAGACTTCAGACTATGCGACGGCGTTTGAGCAACAGTATTCCCATTTCGCCCGGCGCCACCAAGCGCCGCGTGGCCGGTTCCGGCCACGGGCGTCACGGAAACATTTGCCACATCGACAGTCCCACCGCCGGCGTCGCTGGTATTATTTAAAAATTCAATCTCAGTTGAAGCCGACGACGCTCTGAAACTCAGCGTGAACTTCGTAAACGTCGAGTTAGCAATACGGGGCGTTTGTGTGGCGATCCGCTTCTTGGCGATCGCGTCCGAAACTACCACCTCCAGTACATCGCCGGCCTCGCCGGCGCGAGCCGCCCCCGAATAACTCAGCGTGTATGTTTGGCCGGCGGTGGTGGCTACCGTTTGGGAAACACTCGGCATGCCGGCGGCTCCTTGCATGAACAGAAAATCTCTCACTCCGGCGGTACTGGTTGGAGCAAATGGCTCTGGCGAGTTACGAGGCCCCGGGTTGCTGTAGAATCCTGTATCCGGTCCGTTGACGCCCGCCTGGCCACCCGCCTTGCCATTGGCGGTATAAGAGATATTCCAATCCGTGGGAGCAGCCGGGTTGGGGGGAAGCGAGTTACCAGGGAAACTTGTATACCCAGATGCGTTAGCCGAAAAATCGCCGTTGAGCACCATATTACCGTGGGCAGTGCTCGCCGCCAACATCGTCAGCCCCGCCGCCGCGAGTGCCGCAGTCGCCAGAGAAAAACCGCGAAAACTTGATAAACCATTTATAAACATCCTGGACTCCTTACCCGACCATAACCGGACAGGCTCTTGCCGCTAAAGCGAGTTTTCGGCCTCTCGCGTGGCCCGCCGCACCAGTCTTCAGGCCACACGACGCCGTTTTAGCGCCAGTAACCCCAATCCGCCCAGCGCCACCAAGCCCAGCGTAGTCGGCTCCGGCACGGGGGTTAGTGAAACATTCGCCACGTCGACAGTTCCGCCGCCGGTGTTGGCGTTGCTATTATTTAAAAATTCAATCTGGGTTGAAGCCGAGGGCGCTGTGAAGCTCAGCGTGAAATCCGTAAACGCCGAGTTGGTGATACCGGGCGTCTGTGTGGCGATCGGCGTATTGGCGATGGCGTCCGAAATTACCACATCCAGTACATCACTGGACTCGCCGGCGCGGGCCGCCCCCGCATAATTCAGTGTGTATGTTTGGCCGGCGGTGGTGGCCACCGTTTGGGAAACACTCGGCATGTCAGAGGCTCCTTGCATGAACAGAAAATCTCGTACTACGCCGGTACTGGTTGGAGCAAATGGCTCTGGCGAGTTACCTGTGCCCGGGTTGCTGTAGAATCCTGTATCCGGACCGTTGATGCCCGCATTGCCGCCCGTAGCGCCATTGGCGGTATAAGAGATATTCCAATCCGTGGGGTTGGCCGGGTTGGGAGAAGTCGAATCACCAGGGTAGCTTGTGTACAAAGACGCGTTGGCCGAGAAATCACCGTTGAGCACCATATTACCTTGGGCGGTGCCCGCCACCAACGTCGTCATCCCCGCCGCCGCGAGTGCCGCAGCCGCCAGAGAAAAACCGCGAAAACTTGATAAACCATTGATAAACATCTTGGACTCCTTCTGCTCCCTGTGGGAGCTACATGAACTGCCCGCCGGCCGAATGGCCTGCGGTTCGCCGCGACTTGCGGCGGATGAAACAATACTTGTGTCGCTACTCATAGGCAACCTCCTCAAAAAACAATGACTTCGTTCTCCCCCCGCAGGCCAACCGCACGGTTGGCAAACCCGCAGTTAAGAACTCCCTGTGGAAAACTCCGGGCGGCCCGCCCTGGCCAACCCACGGACAAACATTTTGTCCGCAATAACCTCCTTTCCAAATATGCCTCGGCGGCGGATACGCCGAAAATTTCCACCGCCAAGTCGGCCCACCACCGGCGCGCCAACCCAAGAACTTTCAATCGAAATCGAAAACCTCTCATCAGGAGTGTAGATTGTCTTCACACCCATTACAATCCCAAATTGCGTTTTTTTTTCCGTAATTTGCGACATCGGATATAATGCGGCACCAGTGAATTGATTATCGATAACAGGGAATTTTGATTATGACCGAAAGCCGCACCACGCAAGCTGAAACCCGACGCCGGAACGTCGTAGCGGTCATGGGTCACCAGGATGAATTCAATCGGGGTATGCTGCGCGGTATTATTGTCTACGCCCAAAGTAAGCCGGAGTGGCTGCTGCGGTGCGTATCGGCGAGAACCTCCGCGAAGACGCTTCTCCAGTGGAGGCCGGACGGTGTAATCGGACATTTCAACGTTTGGAACGGGGCGAAAACCGTAAGCCGCAGTGGCATTCCCATGGTCGGCGTTCTCTCCAATAAGCTGCCGCGCCACCCTGAAGTGGATGTTGATAATCATGAGGTGGGAATAGCCGCGGCCAGCGATTTTATTAAGCGGGGATTTCATAATTTTGCGATACTTGGTATCAAGCGGCATTCTTGGAGCCAGGAGCGGCTGGAGAGCTTTTGTTCCACGATTGCCGCCGCGGGGTACCGTGCCCATGTCTATTGTGTCGACGCGATGATGGAAAACCGGCGCGTGGCTACCGGAGTTATTGGCCATGATGGGAACCTCCGCGCCTGGTTGGAAAATTTGCCCAATCCGGTAGCCCTCTTCGCGGTCAACGATGCATGGGCGAGGGAAATCGCAACCCTGTGCCGGTCATCCAATTTATCGGTTCCGGAAGCGGTGGCGATTCTTGGCGTGGACAATGATGAATTTATTTGTGCGGGAGTGCCGCCGCAATTAGCGAGCATTGTTATTCCCTGGGAATCCATCGGCCGGCAGGCCGCAACCACGCTGGATCGGATGATGCGGGGCGAAGATGTGCCGATGGCTCCCGTTCGGGTACCATCGAGCATGGTGATTCCGCGGCAGTCGCTGGACATTGTTGCGGTGGCCGATCACTATCTCAATCAGGCCTTGCGTTTTATCAATGAACATGCGTGTGATCCAATCAATGTCGGCGATGTACTGCACGCGGTGCCGGTAAATCGAAGATGGCTGGAACGGCAGTGTCAACTGGTATTGCGGCGCAGTCCGTTGGAAGAGATTCACCGGGTACAGATTATCCGCGCCCAGCAGTTGCTTTTAACAACCGACCTGCAGATGTCCAAAATAGCGGCGCGGGTTGGCATTATCGAGAAGAATTTTGCCGCACTATTCAAGAAGATCACGGGCCTTACGCCGATGCAGTGGCGGCGTCGGGTGCGCCCCAGTGGCGTCCGGGATTAAAATAACCCGGTCTTAATATTCGCAATTGAGAGATTTGTGCTGGCGCGTGTTTTGCATCCACTTCCTGCACCATAAAAACCGGCAATCGCTTTCATGGGAAATGGCTCCCCAGTGTTATCCAAAGAAAAAATATAAGAAAAACTGATGCTGGAAGGCGGCAATCAACGAAAATATGTTTATACTATGCGTGCTTATCGGTCTTGAACGGGCCGGTTCGCCCCAACTCTCGCGTACTGGGCGTTCCAGCGGCGGGGAACAAGGACGTTTCTAAATTGGCGGCATGGAATTGGCTGCGGCGTGAACGTGTTACAAAAATATCTTTTAGCTGATTCATGCAACCTGGCGGCCGGCGCTGCGGTTGGCTTTTTCATAGCCGAGGGGTGGTGTGATGGCCGGGTTCCGTAATTTGATCAATTGGCCAACCCGCGTGACCTGGGCGAAGGGCGACCGCAGTTCTGCGCATTCGCTGCCGGATATTTCTGCAGTGCCGTCGCCCCGGCGATTCACGGTGCAGCTAAGCCCCGTGTCGTTAACCTATGACCAACTCATGCTGGCTGTGTGCATGGCACTGCTGGGCGTGGGCCTGCTGATGACCCAAAGCGCCGATGCCCGCATCGGCCATTTAGTTCATGACTATTTAGCCCATCTGGTTCTGAATGTCGAGGCCATTCATGCCGTACTGGCGATGGCCTTGTTGGTTTTTGTATGGCGTCTGGACTATCGTCGCCTCATTGGGAGGAGCTTGATGCGTTCGGTGTCGGCAGGGCTGGTGCTGGTGAGTTTAATATGTTTGGCCCTGGTGCTGACGCGTTTGGGGACGGATATAAACGGTGCCAAACGCTGGTTGATGTTGCGCCTTGGTTCTCATGCCTTAAGCTTTGAACCTTCGGAACTCGCCAAATGGTCGCTGGTGTTGTTTATCAGTGCCTATGCGGTGCATAAAGGGGAGCAGCTTCGTAATTTCTGGAAAGGATTTGTTCCGCTGATGGTCGTGGTGGGGGTGACGAGTGCCTTGATATTAAAAGAGGATTTTGGCACTGCCGCTCTGGTTTCCGGCATCGCTGTTCTTCTGATGTTCATGGCCGGGTGCCGTTGGTGGCATATCGCCATGCTGCTGCCCCCGGCGCTGGTGGTGCTTTATTTTGCGGTTTGGCATGTTCCCTATCGCCGCGAACGCCTTCTGATTTTTATGCATCCGCACCTGGACCCCAAAGGCGCAGGGTACAACCCCATTCAATCGCTGTTATCCTTTGCCAGCGGCGGATTCTGGGGCCGCGGCCTGGGTGATGGCATTCAGAAAATGGGCTATCTGCCGGAAGATAATACCGATTTTATTTTCAGCCTGATTGCCGAAGAACTGGGCTTTTTCGGCTGCATGATGGTGATTTTGTTATATGTCACGCTGCTATTTTCCGGTTGGCAGGCAGGGCGGAGGTCACGTGATTTATTTGGGAAACTCATTGCATTCGGCTGCACTGCCATGATCGGCTTACAGGCGGCGATGAATATCGCGGTGGTAACGGTTACTGTGCCCACCAAAGGGATAGCACTGCCGCTGATTTCATCCGGTGGAACCGGCTGGATTCTTACCGCTGGAGCCATCGGCCTGGTGATGAGCGTAGAGCGGGTGAATCGTCTGGAAGCCGGTGCCCGGGGTGGTGATGAAGGGTCTGGTCGCCATGCGACTCTGGAACTCAATTTGGCGGAAAAAGAACCCGCCAGGGCCGGTGCGCTATGAATATTTTGAGTACCGGGGGCCAAGCGGACGAGCCGATACGAGACGGCGCATCGGCGACTTCTGGAATGCCAAGCCTCCCCCGTGAGGATCTCATTTACGTGATTATGGCAGGTGGGGGCACGGGCGGCCATTTGTATCCGGGCCTCGCTGTGGCGCAGCAATTAGACCAACTGCTTTCCTCCACTGGCCGGCAAGTCAAAACGGTCTGGGCTGCCACGCCGCGAAAAATTGATCGGCGACTGCTGGGTGGGGCCGGTGCGGATTACATTGAGCAGGATGTTAAACCGTTTTCCACCAATCCTTTCAAGTGGCCGGCGTTTTATGCGGCATGGCAAAAATCTTGCCGTTACTGGCGGGATTTTTTTGCCCAATCTCAGGTGGCCGCGGTGTTGGCACTCGGTGGATATGCGGCGGGGCCGGCTTCTTACGAAGCAGCAAAAGTACATATTCCGGTTGGGTTGTTGAATCCCGATGCGCTGGCGGGGCGGGCTAATCGATTTTTAATGGGGCGGGCCAATGTCATTTTTTCACAATGGCCCATGGGGCAATCCGCGGGGAAAAATGCGAATCGCATTCAGGTTACGGGCTGTCCCGTCCGGGCCTCGCTGGTGCGAATGAACCGTGCTGTTGCAGCGGAAAAACTCGCTTTGGATCCGAATCGAAGAACGTTGGTGGTTACCGGCGCCTCGCTGGGAGCGCAAACCATCAATCATGCGTTGGCGATATTGCTTCGTGATCCGGAAATACAGCACCTCCTGATGGGGGCCGGCGATTCCCCCTGGCAGATTTTGCATCTTACAGGCTTGGACCATGCGGGGGAGCTACAGGCGCTGGCTGCCCGCCGGCCGCAAGTTCACTGGAAAATCATGGATTATTGTGATGATATGGATGCGGTGTGGTCCATGGCCGATTTAGCCATCGCGCGGGCGGGTGCCGGTACGTGCGCAGAATTATCATGCATGGGTGTGCCGGCAATTCTTATGCCGTATCCGTTCCATAAAGATCATCATCAGCAGGCCAACGCGGAGAAACTCTGTGCCGCCGGTTCCGCGGTTGTCGTGCGCGACAGTAAAAATCCCGCGCACAATGCTGCGGATCTTAAGCCCGTGCTCATGCGTTTGCTCACCGAAACTGACCGGTTGGGAGAAATGGCGCTTGCGGCGCACAGCCAGGCCCGTCCCGATGCCGCGGTAACGGTGGCCCGCTGGCTTTTGCAGCGGGTTCAACTAAAGATTGGAGATCAGCATTGAAAATTTCCCGGCAATATCCTGTTTATGATCAGCGGAGCTGGACTGCTCCAACCGTGCCAAAAATAAAGGGAGGCTCATCATGGTAATATCAACGAAAGGGGAAATTTCGCTGCCGCCGGAGAGGCTGGAAATTATTAATTTTAAAAAGTCCATCAACATCGATGCGACGGAAAGGGCGGCTGGATTCAACATGGGGGATAATAAATTTTTTCAACAGCGTGTTCATTTTATTGGAATCGGCGGCAGCGGCATGTGCGGTTTGGCGCAAATGCTGGCCCATATGGGAGCCGTTGTTTCCGGATCTGACCGTGGGGAATCTCCCGCAACAAAAAAACTGGAAAAAATGGGTGTTGCGATTTCTTATCAGCAGACCGTTGCCAGCTTTCCCCATGACGCGCAGTATGTAGTGCATTCCGCGGCGATAAAGGCTGATCATCCCGAGCTGTCAGAGGCCCGGCACGCTGGGGTTAAGATATTTAAATATTCCCAGATGCTTGGTGAGATCATGCAGTTAAAGCATGGCATCGCCATTGCTGGTACCCATGGTAAATCAACTACTACCTCCATGGTTGCGTATATTCTCTCATGCGCGGGTATTGACCCCTCTTACATTATTGGGGCAAGTTCACGGCAACTGGGCGGGTCGGCGTATGGCGGAACAGGGGAATATTTTATCGCTGAAGCTTGCGAATTTGACCGTAGTTTTTTAAATCTGCATCCGCGTCTTGCCGCCGTAACCAATGTGGAGCCTGATCACCTGGATTATTATCACGATATTCAGGAGATAACTGCGGCCTTCGGGCAGTTTATGTCCCAGGTGGACCCCGATGGCGTGGTCATCACCAGTGCGGAAAATCCATGGTGCCGGCAAGCCGCAACGCACGCGAAGGCGAGCGTAGAGACATACGGTCTGGCGGGCACGCCTACCTGGCTGGCGACCGACATCCAATCAGAGAACGGACGGCTTTCCTATGACGTTTCTTATATGGGCCGCCGAGTCGGGCGGCTGGCTTTGCGGATACCGGGACGGCACAACATCGGTAATTCTCTGGTCGCGGCGGCGCTGGCCCGGCATTGCCATGTGCCATGGGATGTCATCGCGTCGGCCATTGAAGCATTTTCGGGGGCCGAGCGCCGCAGTGAGTTGTTGGGGCAGGTTGGCGGCATCACGATTCTCGATGATTATGCCCATCACCCCACAGAAATTCGCACCACACTGGCGGGGCTGCGGGAATTCTACCGGCCGCAGCGGACGATTTGTGTGTTTCAGCCGCATCAGCACAGCCGGACTCGCAGTTTACTGGAGGAATTTTCTCTCAGCTTTGCCGATGCGGATATGGTGATTGTTCCGGATATTTATATGGCGCGCGACACCGAAGCTGATATTAAAGCCGTCAGTGCGCAAAATTTAGTGGATCGCATTGTGGTCAACGGTCGATACGCTCGCTATATTCCTACATTTCCGGAGGTTGTGGCCGCTCTTAAAATGGAATTAAAAGCGGGTGATCTTGTTGTGTCCATGGGTGCTGGGCCGGTTTGGGAAATTACGCATGAATTGGTACGCCGACTTTGAAAATATTGTTCGCCTGAATGAGCCCATGGCTCCAAAGACATGGTTTCGTTTGGGAGGCCCCGCGCGTTACTTTGTTGAGCCGCGCAGCCGGGACGAACTGTCGGCGGTCGTCAAGCGCCTGACGGAAAATAATATTCCCATGTATCTGCTGGGCGGCGGAGCTAATTTGCTGGTGCGCGACCAGGGGGTTGAGGGGGCGGTGATTTCACTCTCACATGGAGCGTTTAGCCGGGTGGTCATTGATGATCGAATGGTGCGCGTGGGGGCGGGCAAGGACGTTTTGAAGCTGGTCCTGGAATTGGCGAAAACCGGACTGGCCGGCCTGGAATGCCAGGCCGGTATTCCAGGTACGGTGGGCGGCGAAATTCGCATGAATGCCGGCGGCACGTTTGGTGATATTGGATCAACCGTGGCGGAAGTGACCGTCATGGATTCCGTGGGGCAGATATTTACGCGGCGGCGTGATGATCTGGTATTTTCTTATCGCCGAAGCAATATTAACGCCAAAATCATCCTCGATGCTCTCTTTGAACTGACTCCGGAAAATCCCGATCGCCTGACCCAGAGAGTTAAAGAAATCTGGATGTACAAACGCAATACACAGCCGCTGAAAGACAACAGCGCCGGCTGCATTTTCCGAAATCCTGACGGGATGTCCGCCGGTAAACTTATTGATGAAGCGGGCTTGAAAGGAAGCGTCGTGGGCGGTGCGGAAATTTCTCTGCATCATGCGAATTTTATTATTGCCAGGCACGGTGCCTCGAGTGCGGATGTTCTTGCCCTGATGGAACTGGCGCGAAAGGCCGTGCGCGACAAAACCGGTATTGAACTGGAAAGTGAAGTGGTGATTTGGTAAACGTTTCAGCCTCCTCTACGTGCGGATTTAATTCAGGAACCGGCATTGCGCCGCACGTGTAATCCCAAAATCACCAATCGCCGCTGAATTCTGGAGAACACCATGAATGCTTTCATTAAACCATTGAATATTACCGTGCTCGCCGGAGGTATATCCAAGGAGCGCGAAGTGTCGCTAGCCAGCGGATCGCAAATCACCGCAGCTCTGCGCCGGCGCGGGCATACCGTCTTTGAGGCCGATATTGGTCCTGAGAATCTCGCTGCTCTGGATCATCGCCCGTGTGATCTGGTATTTCCCGCCCTGCATGGAGTCTTCGGGGAAGATGGCCAATTGCAGGAAATTCTAGAATCGCGCGGCATGGCTTATGTGGGTTCCGGGCCGGCGGCGGCTAAATTGGCGATGGATAAAGTCGCAGCGAAAAGTGTATTCGCGGAAAAGTGTATAACCACACCCAACTGGCAAGTAGTCAGCAACGGAAAATTCAAAGATAGCTGGACCCCACGCAGCGGTATTGGCTATCCTTGCGTTATTAAACCCATTGCGGACGGCAGCTCCGTGGCCTGCCGAATATGCACGAATATCTCGGACGCGCGGGCCCACTTGTCGGAATTTTTGCCGCAATACGGAGCGATGCTCGTGGAGAAATTCATTTCCGGACCGGAATTAACCGTTGGCATAGTTGATGGCACGGCATTGCCGATTATTCAGATTCGCCCGGCGGCGGCTTTCTACGACTATCAGGCCAAATATACGCGCGATGATACTGAATATGTTTTCGATATCGCGATTCCTGAGGCCGTTTTGCATAAAGTTCGGCAAATGGCCTTGGAAACATACAGGTGCCTGGGGTCACGCCATTTGGCGCGTGTGGATATTATGGTGGATCAAGCTACCATGGAGCCGATGGTTTTGGAACTTAACAGTTTGCCGGGGTTTACCAGCCACTCGTTGGTGCCCAAAGCCGCCGCCCGAGCCGGGATACCATTTGATGAATTGTGCGAACGTCTCTCGGCAATGGCCCTGCGTGACCGATCCCCGGCGCAGAACCCCGCGCCGGCCCAGGCCCACAAGTGAGACAGGCATTGAAATAGTTATGAGCAAAAGCCGCTACAGATCGACGTACCATCGCCCATGGGATATTCCCTGGGTGCGCAGCACGCTGTTGCTGTGCCTGACGCTATTGGTGGTAGCTGTTGTCATTGAGGGATTTTCCCGACTGGACATTTACGGAAAATTGCTCATGGCGCAACGGTCGCGAGATCGCCCATTAAAACGTATCGTAATGGTTGGTGCGCCGCCGTGGCTCGCGGTGCCGATATTAAATTCTCTGGCCTCCGAGGCTGTGCAATACACAATTTTTAACCCCCGGCACCCTTTGTACGCCGCCGAGCTGCGCAACCCGCTGGATGGAAAAATTCTTCAGATTATTGCCCGGCATTTTACCGTTCATCCGTCGCAGGGTTTTAATGCCTGGATTAAACGCGTGAATTACGTGCGACGGATCTGGCTGCCGCACGAACAGATTATTGAAGTTTCCTGTCAATACCGTCGGCCCGCGGGATTGGTTTCGCTGGACGGAAAATATTATTTAATTAGCCCCGGTGCCATTCGTCTTCCCGGAACTTATACTCCGAGGGATCTGCCGGAGCTGAACTGGTTGATGCGCATCAGCGGGGTTGCAGTCACGGTTCCCGCGCCGGGCAAGGCATTTTCAGCTCCGGGCATAAAATTAGGCTTGAAGATGATTGCCTTGTTGTCGGGCCACGCATTTTCGAGCCAAATTCAATCCGTTAATTTGGCAAATATGTATACCCCTGTACCGCCTACGACTCCCAAGATTATCCTCAAGACACGATTCGGCACGCAAATATACTGGGGGCTTCCACCGGGGCAAGAGGGATTTTATGAGGTGCCCGCCTCGCGGAAATTGCAGTTGCTTAATGATGTCTATCAGCAATATCATCGTATTGATGCCGGAAGGACGTATCTGGATGTACGCTCGGACGAGGTATTGGTACCGCGACCGCCACCGCCGACCACGCAGGCGGCTCAGTAAGTAAACGGCGCTTCAGGCATGGAATCGCGGAAATTATTTGCATAGGGCATAGATATGTCTGTGGATTGGTCAAAAAAAGTTGTG
>DAHXLH010000031.1:0-11046 GCA_027366115.1 Phycisphaerales bacterium | reverse complement strand
AATGCCGGGCGTACAACCGGTGATCAATGGCACAGAGGGACTACGGCTTTTGAATATCAATAATCCAAATTTGTCCACGACCATTGAACAATAGCGGTGTGGTTAACAGGGCCGCCAAGGCCTTAACTTTGGCGGCCCTTTTTTCGGCTCCACCGACAGTAGCCGAGGCTGTCCCTGGGCCGGGCATGGCGGGAAAGCAAATCGTCGCCTTTTCATTTTCCCGAGTTGGTGCGGACAAGATACGATGCATCTTGCTGCCGCAGCAGAAGAAACAAGTTCGTTTCACTTGTTGTATGATGTTGTCGATATGGTCGGCTCACATCCGACGAAGAAACCGTACACGGTTATAGGGATGCCAATGGCCATAATTGCTACGACACGTCGCGACTCATTAATGCCCCATGGGCCTTGGTGGTTTAGCGTTCATCCTCATTTTACTGCGATTGCCGCTCGCCCCAAGCGTTGCATGGACGGGCGCAGTCGCATGATTGCCCATTGGCTGGCCGGACTGATGATGCTGACTTTCCTGACCCTTGGGCCGCCGGCACTATCGCCGGTATGTGCAGCAGCACCGAACGATGCGGCGTTAATGTCTAATCATCACCCTGGTGTCAGCCGCGAACACGTCGGCATTTATCAGGCTCGTGCGCCCGGCTGGCCAAACAGTATCACTTCCGGCCTGGCTTCGCGTCTACAGGCCGCTGGTATGGCACCCGTCGTCTTGTCCGTTCACCAATTGACCAACTCTGCTATCCTCCGCGCCCACCATTTGCCCGTGCTTATTCTGGTGAATCCCGCGATGATACCGGCAGATGCAGTCGCTGCCGTCAAGAGCTACGCCCGGTCCTCCGGATTGCTTGTGTCGCTTGGGGCACCCGCGTTTACCAATATGGAATTCCGTTTAGGTTCACGCTGGGTCACAGAGTCTCAGATGCTGTCTCGCATGAAACAGATCATACACAGTCACCCCCTTGCTTTGCCACAGCACGCCCGGCTCTGGATGGAGGCAAGCTCTAGTCCCAAGGCCCCATCCAAGGTAGTCATGCTCAAGACCACGTCGCAGCTTCCGCCCGGTGAGGTATACGGCTATAAATTTCGCTTCCATCTTAACGGCTGGTGCAGTTTCCGAAGCCCCGCCATTGCGGTGCGGGCACAAGATCGCTATACCGTTTTCTGGGCGAAGGGCGGCCCGCATGCCCGACAACTTAATGTTGAATGCGATGAGCACGATGGTTCGCGATGGATTGCCGTGGTGAAACTTCACACTCATTGGACGCGTTATGTGCTGCCGGAGGTTGCGTTTCATGGCTGGCCCGATCCTCGGGTGGCCGGCCGGTTCTTCCCAGGTGACCATTTGCACCTGCCCCGTGCCACGGCCATCTCTTTCGGTTTAGCCAACGGCTTTACCACGGAAAAAAATGGCGGGGTCTATACCGTTGAGGTCGCGGGCGTTGGTACCGCGCGCCTTCCGGCGCGAGATGCCCAATCTTTTACAGCCGCACTTGCATCAAAATTCCACAGTACGCCGCGGATCCACATGATCTCGCCGACCTATAAGTTGTTTCCCGTGACCGATATGCACATCTTGGCTGTTAATCCGCGCCAGGCGATTGCCCCATTAACCGCTCTGCCAACACCGAACTCAACGATGGGCTTGTACCCGCGAGCCCAGGCCACGGGGTTGGACCAACACATGGCCACGCGTTATATCCCATTATTGAATTGCCTGGGTACCAAAGGCCGTTTTGTTGCAATCGCGGCAGCGCTTGAACTTCCCTCCAGCGCCGCGCGCGCCGGCCAAGGCCGGACGTTAAGTATCCCCATTACCGACGGGGCATTTTTCGCTTCTCCATCCGTGCAAGACTGGCTGACCGTGGTGATCACGCATGTACAACAAGGCTTATATCTCGCGGAAGGGGGTGCCAAACGTTATGCAACGTTTGCCAATACTCCGCTGCCGTTTGGTGCCATCGTGATCAATAAAGGCTCATTACCCCAAGCCGTGCGCGTGATCAGTACCTTTACCAATGCTGCCGGGCAGGTCGTACACCAGCACACGTTTAGTGGTATTGTTCGCCCCGGCACCGATCAAAAGTTCGCTTCAAGCTGGACACCGCCCCTGCCGGCGCACTGGCATCGCATATACCACGTCACTACGGTTTTGGAAAAGCAAAAAGCTGGAACTGAAAAAGTCGTGGATCGTTTGGTCGGGTCCCTGCGCGTCTTGTCGCTTCATGGCCAGCGACATTTCGTGACCGCCCGCAATGGCCTGTTATTTTTGCGTGGCAAACCGTGGTACGTTGACGGCGTAAATTTCTGGCCGGAATCATCCATGGCACAGGAGAACGGCGCACTCTATCAGCATTGGTCCAGTTGCCAATCCTATGATCCACAAACCGTTGAGCGTAATCTGCGCGATGTAAAGGCCATCGGCTTTAATACTATTTCCATTCCCTTTGATCGCGGCGATAACGCTTGGAATGTACTTGATGTGCTGGCCCGTGCCCGAGAACTGGGGCTGCATGTGAACTTGTCGATTGCCGGAATTGACCAACTCGGCGGTGAAGATGGTGGGCCGGGTAAATTTAATTTTAAGGCCGTGCAACATGCAATATCCGAGCTGCATTTGGCTTCCAACGCCACGCTGTTCGCCTACGATATTGCATGGGAGCCTTTCTGGGGCCGTTATAACGCCCGGCGGCGTCTGGACGCACAATGGAGAGCGTGGATTATCCGCCATTACGGTTCGGTAAAAAAGGCGCAGGCGGCTTGGCATTTTCCCGTGTCCCGCCGGCGCGGTCAGGTCACTAATCCGCGCCAAGCCCAGATACTGGCCGGCCGTAAGGGAAAAGCCGCAGCCATGGTGCTGGCGTATCACCACTTTTTAAGTGCGCTACTGGCCCGAACCTATGGCCGCGCGATCGGGTTGATTCACAAGGTGGATTCCCATCACCTCGTGACTTTTCGCATGAGCATGGCTGGCTATCCCAAAGAACCGCCAGACGTTTATTACGCTTTTACCGCCCTGAGTCACTTGGTTGATATGTTTGAGCCGGAAGCTTATGGCCACCTCATGAGCCAGGCACCGCAAAGGGTTCGTCGCGCAGCATTCACCATTCAATATGCTCGTGCCGTCAACCCGGCCTTACCGGTTATTTATGCGGAATATGGTAACTCACAGTGGAATAACGCCCAGGATTCAGAAAGTGCCGGCGCGGCCAAACGCACCGCCAATATTTACGCCGGCTTCTATCGCACCATCCTTGCCGCGGGTGGCAACGGTGCGATTTGCTGGTGGTTTCCCGGTGGCTACCGTTGTCGCGAACGATCTGATTATGGCATCATCAACCCGGATCGATCGTGGCGACCGGTCACGTATGTCATTCATCATTTTGCCGCACGAATGGAAGCCTCTCGCCCGCTGCCGGTGCCGCGTGTGTGGATTCCCATTCAACTTGGTGATGGCCAATCTGAATACAGTATTTACAAAAGCGTCAAAAAGAAATTCTGGGCGGCCTATCAGGCCGGTACACTGCCCGGATTGAAGGCAACTTGGATCCACGGCGTGGTGCCGTGAGTCGGCATCATTTTGCTACTGGCGCTACGCGTTAGAGGCCCGGGTATGAAGTTCTCTTTTTTTTCAGGATCGTTCATGAACAGCAGGAGTTTTAAATTGATTAAATCTTGGTGCAAATATTTATTGTTTTCCGGAAGTATCTTCGTGGGTGCCGCCGCCATATCCCCGGGCAGCGCCGCCGCGCAATCCAAGTTGCTCGGGCCGCACAATCCCGGCGAACTTATGTCGGCTATTATGCAAGCCTACCATTCCGGGCTGGGACAAATTGTCATTCCACCCGGCGTATATAAACTACCGGAACCGACCGGCGGATTTTATTTGGGTTTTGACCACCTTGAAAACTTTCGTATCATCGGAAAGGCGGTGACGTTATTGCGTTCCGATCCTACAAAAGGCGGAATTAACTTTACCGATTGCCGTCATGTGACTCTCGATGGCATCACGCTGCGATGCGATCCAATTCCGTACACGCAGGGACGAATTCTCAAAGTGAATCGCCGGAAACATTTCCTTGATGTCCGTATCAATGCGGGTTACCGCGCGGATTTGACCAATACCGCTCAGTTCAGCAGCGCGCCGCCCAGTTGTACTATTTTCAACCCGCGAACATTCCGCATCATGTCAGGCACCCAGGATATCAACTCCAGCAAGGTAACAAAAATCGGACCGCGAGAGTTTCGTATTTACGCTCATAAAACCCGCCCCTTCCTCGGCTCGGCGCGTCCTGGTGAATTATTGGCATTTCGTAGTTACATCCGCGAGGACATCGCGCTGGACGGCTGTAGCGATATGTGTATCCAACACGTAACAATTATGGCCGGAACCGGCTTCTGTTATCATGAAATCGGTGGGGCGGGCAACAACCGATATATACATGATTCCATTGTGTTTCCCCCCAAGCCGCGTGCCGCCCGCATTCCCCCGCTTAAGGCTTCCAATGCCGACGGCCTGCATAGTTCCATGGCCCGCCACGGACCCACCGTCATCGGATGTCATTTTGAAGGTACCGGCGATGACGGCATCGCAATTCATGGAGCTTATAGTATGTTGCAACGCGCCGCCGGACGCCGTTGGACCGTGCTGTTTCCGTGGCATTTGAATAGTTATATTCGGCCCGGCGATCTCCTGAAACTATATAACCCGCATGACGGATTTCTTGGGCAGGCCCGCGCGGTGGCCGTCACCCCGTTGCCGGATTATCATCCCAGGCGCATCCCATCTATTAATATGGGCTTTGATGGCAAGCCGCCGCAGCATTGTTATTCTGTCACATTAAATCACCCTGTTGCGGGTGCACGGTATGCCGATCGCATCAGCGATACCAACGCCAATGGTTCCGGATTCATAGTGCGTAACTGCGTCATTCGGAACAATCGCGCCCGCGGAATGATTATCAAAGGTGACAACGGCGTCATTGAAAATAACATGATCAGCGGCTGCTCGGTTGGCGGAATCGAAGTGGCCCCGGAATTCTGGTGGAATGAAGCCGGCAGCAGTTGCCACTTGCTTATTGAGGGCAATACGATTAAGCATGTGGGATACGCCACGCTGAACTTGCCGTACTGTTTTCAGGCTGGTGCCATCAGCGTTGCCGCCAACACCACTGGCCCCGCTGCGGCCCTGGACCATTCGGGAATTGCCATAGTGGACAACCGATTTGTTGATGAAAACGGAATTAATCTTCTACTGGCGGATGCGCAAGATGTATTGGTTTCCGGCAACCGATTCATCAGCCCCATGCGTAAAACAAATAATCGGGGAGCCGCTCTTCATTTTGACGCTTCCAGCCTGATCTGGATGCAACAGTGTAAAGATATTCTCCTGGCTGACAATCAGGTGGTTGATCCGGGCGTTGCCATGAAAAAAATCGTCGGCGTGGGTACTCAGGTAAGCTTAGTAAAAGGAGTCAATTCCGGTTTTAAAGTGCATACGGTTTCCGTCGCTACGCCGCCGGCCGTTCCCATAGGCACTCGCAGCGCCGGCAGGTAAGGCCGACGAACTATGAATAGTTCGGGCAATACGATGTCTTTGATTGTTGCCCAGGAGTTTTGCATGTCCGGTGCACCGGACGCCCACAGGTGATACGATGACGAGTGTGATGAATTGAAAGGTAATATTATGCAATCCCACAACATGACCCGGCGCCAACTTTTACAGTCCGCAGCCAGTGCTGGCGTGATCGCAGCCCTTGCAGGTTGCAGCGCTGATCCGCAGCCGCGAAACGCAATAGCCCCAGCCACCAACACATCCGCGCTCTCGCTGGATCTCACCGGCGATACCTGGACCATGCACGAAGAGGGTACTACTGAAATGGTCCCCGCCATTGTGCCGGGTGCCACGTACACCGACCTGATGCGGGCGAAGAAAATTCCCGATCCCTATTACCGCGAAAACAACGGGCGGGGAGCCAGAGGCGGGTCAAATGTGTGGACATTTGAATGGGACAAATATATTAGTGAAGTCGACCCCCAGCCGATTCAATGGGTGGCTGAAAAAAACTGGATTTACCATCGCACGTTTAACGTTTCAGAGCAAATGCTCACCAAGCCGCACGTTGTGCTTAGATGCCATGGCTTGGATACACTGGCAAGCCTCTGGATAAACGGCTCCTTGGTCGGCGATGCGGATAATATGTTCCGAGAATGGGAATTCGACGCCAAGCCGTATTTAAAGGCCGGTTCAAATGACATTCGCATCCGGTTTGGTGCTCTCACGCATTCGCCCTATGTGGAAAAAAACCGCACCGCGTATAAAAAAGAGCATGGAATTGATTTAAACAATCCGCGATCATGGATTCGCAAAGGACCCTATATGTGGGGTTGGGACTGGTGCCGCCCCTTGCTCACACAGGGAATATGGAAGCCTATTGAAATTGTCGCTTATGACGCCCAGATTACCGATCTGGGCATTATTCAGCACCACCTGGATTCTGGTACTGTGCGACTGGATATTCAAACCACGGTGGGCGGTGCTGACGATGGCGCCTACATCAATTCCCGTGTGCTATTTGATAATAACGTAGTCGCAACCGCCTCGGCACCGGTGGCGCACGGCGTCGCCCGATGCACGGTTGAAATTGATCATCCGCAACTTTGGTGGCCTAATGGCATGGGCGATCATCCGCTGTATACCGTAGAATCGAATCTCCATCAGCCCACCGGCGCAGTGGTGGAGATACTCTCTTCCACCACCAGAGCTATCGACTCCGCCAGCCGCCGTATTGGTCTACGAAAAGTGGAGGTGTTGCCGCCGAAAGATGGCGTTGCCATGCACGTTCAAATCAACGGCATACCCGTGTTCGTCAAAGGAGCCGATTGGATTCCCGCCGATAACATCCCCACACGCGTAACGCCCGATATGATCCGCTGGTTCATGCACAAAGCGGTGGAGTGTAATTTCAATTTTATCCGTCTCTGGGGCGGCGGATATTATGAACAGGATGAACTCTTTGATCTCTGCGATGAACTGGGCCTCATGCTGCAGTTTGAATTTAAGTTCGCCAACACCGTCTATCCGGTTCAGGATAAAAAGTGGATGGATAACCTGCAAATCGAAATTGACCAGCAGGTCCGCCGCTGCCGCAACCATCCCGCCATTGTGATCTGGAGCGGCAACAATGAGATTAAGGATTTCAAAGGATATTACCATTTATTCGGTGATGTCATTGGTGGGGCGGTCCGCCGACTTGTACCGGGCGCATTCTATGAAGTCGGCAGCGGTGCCGCCGGAAGCGGGGACATTCACACCTGGACAGTCTGGCATAACATGGCTCCCTTTTCCCAATATCGTACGGTTGAAGGCTTTGTAACCGAGTTCGGCCTGCAGTCATTCCCGGTTCCCCTGACCGTAGATTCTTATACCGACGCCTCAGACCGTACGAATATCCATTCACGCGTTATGCGATTTCACTCCTGTGACGGAAGCGAACACGGCATTGGGGATATCATTCGTTACAACACCATGTATTTTGGCCGGACGCCCGACAATTTCGATGATACACTCTGGCTTTCCCAAATCATGCAGGCCTATGGAATTCGTTACGGGGTAGAGCATTGGCGGCGCGATATGCCCCGCTCAATGGCTTCCACAATTTGGCAATTCAATGACTCCTGGCCCGGCCCTACATGGTCCATGACCGATTACTATCGTCGGTGCAAAGCCCTGCAGTATCAGTCGAAGCATTTCTTTGCCCCCATTCTGGTTAGTGGCATACCGAATCCGAAAACCGGGATGGCGGAAATCTATATTACCAGTGATCGACAGAAAGATGTCTCCGGAGATCTGCGATGGTGCGTCACTGATTTATCTGGAAAAATCCTCAAGCAAGGCAATATTTCCGTGGCCATTGCGGCCCGCACCAGCCGCCTCGTTCACTCTCTGGATCTTTCTGAGCTGGTTCATGCTCACGGAGTCGCCAATATGCTGATTTGGCCCGAAGTCCGCGTCGGCAGTGCTGTCGTAGCGGATAATGTTTTATTTTTCGGTCGCCCTGTGGATTTGAAACTCCACCAGCCGCAGTTTGCCATTCAAATCAGCGGTGCTGGGAAACAGTATCAAGTACGGCTCGACGCCAATGCTCCGGCACTGTGGGTGTGGGCGAATATAAAACATAGGTCCGCCACCTATTCCGACAACTTTGTTGCCCTCCGCCCCGGCCGCAGCGCCCTGATTGAAATTATCTTGGATGCCCCGATGGCGTACGGCGATTTTCATCGCAACCTTGAGGTGCGGAGCATTCATGATCTGGCTCCTGATATGCGAGCATAAATGGAATTTACCGCCATTGATTTTGAAACCGCTAATCACGCGCGGCATAGCGCCTGCGCTATCGCGTTGGTGCGAGTGAGGAAGGGCCGGATAGTTGAGCGATTCAGCACGCTCATTAAACCGCCGCCCGGTGATTTCATGTTTACCTATATTCACGGCATAACCCCTCACGCTGTGCGGAATGCCAAAACATTCCAGCAATTGTGGCCGCAGATTCAGAAATTTTGTGATGCCGCGCCGCTGCTAGCCGCGCACAATGTAAGTTTTGACCGCGGCGTTCTGATGTCCTGCTGCGACTATTATGGCATTGAGCCGGCACCCTATACATTCACATGCACGGTAAAACTCTCGCGAAGCGTCTGGCCGCACTTGCCGCGACACACTCTGGATGCCGTATGCCGCCATCTGAAAATCCCACTGAATCACCATCAAGCCGAATCGGACGCCGAGGCCTGTGCGAAGATACTGTTACACGCTGTTAAGGCGGGAGTACCAGTCGATCAGCTTGGCCGCGCAGCACGCAGTGGCAGCAAATACGCCCCCGGGAAATTACGCGCTTCGTCAACATATTCGGTGGCACAAACCAACGTCGCGACACGGCCTCGCAGGCGGTGACCAGCGAAACGGTTGGGCAGAGGCTTTTGCCAGCCCGGTCCGCCAGCCTGACAGCCTGTCTGAGTAATCGCCGCTTTGCGACGGCGTGATTTTTCGCACCCATCAAGTAGCGGCGACGATGTCGGTGCCGAATTCCAACTCACATTTCCCATCTCCGAAACCCCCTGAACTGGCCATCCCAGTCACCGCTGTGCCGTCCCGCCGCTTGTGATTCAACAAATGAAAAAGACCTGCGGCCATCTATTACCGGGAGCCATCGCGATACATGAATACGCAGACCTCTCCCGAACATTTTTTCACAGCTTCGGCGGCATTTCCGCCTGCGGGTTCCCCGTCGTGCGTATTTCCGCAGCCAGCATTCCGAGGGTATCAACCCACAGAATGATCTGGCATTTTGCCAGGCCCGCATCTTTAAGCTCCTGCTGCTGACGGGCCACATAGCTGTTGCGAAAATCATAAACCTGCTGGATTCGCTCCAGCAGGCGCTTGTCTCCGCTAGTTTTGAAGCCGTTGGCGATGGCTTCAAAAACCTTACCGGGCCTCATGCGGTCGTTAAGGGCCATATCAAGGCACGTCCGTAACAGACCAATCGGCATGGTTCCGCTTTTAAAAACCAATGTCTTTTTAAGATTTAACGCGGTTTGGTCATACTGCTTTTTTGTACCATTGTCGGTCCCACGCGGGAGAGAAGCCGCGAACCATGATTGCTGCTCTGCGGCATCGGCCGGCATCGCGGGCGTCAGCCGCCGAAGCATCAATTCCCTTGCGGCATCATCCAGCGGTCCCAGAAGTCCGGTAAACGCTGCCGCGTAATTGCTTCCCGGCTTCCCTTCCATAAAGCGGAAAAGCGTCGTCGCTTGTTCGGCCGCCCGCCGATAGCGCGGCGGCAAAGCGTTAAGAACTTCCGCGGCAACCAGTGGGGATTCCGACTTTTTCTCGTCAGCATCAGCAAAGCCGATAGCGAAAAGGCTCGGGGATGCAGTGCTTTCGTCGCTCTCCAGCAGATTCCGCAAGGCGGGCTGGCAGGCGTTGGCCAACTCCGCAACAGTAGAGCCTTTCATGCGCTCAAAAACACCCTGCGGAATGTACAGATATTCCCACGCGCAAGCCTTCGTACCGGCGGATTGGCACCATGACACCGCGGCCATCGCCTTTTTGGGTACATCGCGGTCCTCCCGGCCCTTAGTCTCTACAACATAATGTTTCCCCGATTTGGTACGGACTATAAAATCTGGCGTGTAGAATGCCAGATTTCCCGCGCCGCCAAGATAATCAATCCGCAGGCACTGTGGGCCGGCGTTTTTGGCAAACGCTGCCGTGTCGCCGGCCTGATCAATAAATTTCGTGACGACCTGTTCCAGCGCGCGGTTGCATGGCACAAGATTAAAGAGCGTGTTTTTTGCTTCAAGGGCCGGGTGCGTCTCGCTGTGTGTAACCTGATATGGCTTCCAACCAGAGAGCTTTGTCGGCGAACCGACATCGGTTCGTTTTTCAACGGTGGTTGTGCGGGACCGAACCAGGGGAACAAACACTTCGCGAATATGCTCGGAAACGTCCGAATCACTCAGACGGACAATAAGACGTTGATCTGCAAGGCTGGTTTTCTCGCCAAACAGAATCTCTTCAAGAAACGTCTGCAGCAGGGAGCCAAGCACCGGATGTAAATTTCGCAGCTTGCACAACTGCTCAATTTGCTGCACATAGTAGCTTACCGCCCCGAATCCGGTACGCAGCAGGGGCAAATGTATCTGCATTCGCTCCACAACCTCGCCGGTAAATAGATGTTTGCCCTCGTAGTCAATTTCAGATTTCGCCGCGCTTCCCAGCGGCAGCGGCTTGTATTTGGAGAACGCCTTCCTGACGTCCTCCATTGTCAGCCCGGCCAGCGTGGGAATGATCCGGTGTGCCTGCGAAAGGCCGGGCAGCATGATTTCCAGTGCCTTGAGGTCTTTGCGCGCTTCATCAGGATAGATTGATATGGTAGTGGCTGGTATATGGTTAACGTCCACGGAGTCAATGGCCACCCCCTCCTGCGCGAGCTGTTCCTTGTACAGCGCCGCGAACATTGGATGCTCCACAATCGAAAC
>DAHXLH010000303.1:0-16251 GCA_027366115.1 Phycisphaerales bacterium | reverse complement strand
ATTTCGGCCGCCTGCTGCGCTTCGGTAATTAAGCCAACCGCCGCGGTGGCGATTCCGACTTCGCGACGAATTGTCTGGGCGAACGGTACCTGAAACCCGGGCCCAACAGGAATGTGTGCCTTGGGCACCACCGCGCCGCTTGAACAATCAATTAAATCCACTTCCGCGGCCTTAAGTTTTCTAGAAAGCGCCACAGAATCTTCCAGTGTCCAACCGTCCGCCACCCAATCGACACAGCTTAACCGCACCGCCAGCGGCAAACGCCGCTTGAATGGCCTTAATTTCCGTAACGCTTAGTTCATGCGGCATCGGAGATTGGTCGTCAAAAGGAACCGGCGACGGTGCCACAACGGTCCAACCACCCTCTGCGGGCAAAAGTGCTTTTCCAGGAACCGGCACGGAAAAGAGTCGCGCTGTGGATGCCTTGCGGCCCGCGTGCGCCAGTTGGATGCCCGGCGTTCCACCATGGGATTTAATAAAATCGGTAATCCGGGCCAGCGGTTCAATCTGTCCGTCATGCCAAAGGCCCGCGTCCTGCGGACTGATCCGCCCCTCCGGCGTCACCGCTGTGGCCTCCGCCACAATTAATCCCCACCCGCCCACCGCACGCGAACCCAAATGCACCAAATGCCATGCTGTGGCACTACCGTCCTCCGACGAATACATGCACATCGGCGAAACGCCCAGACGATTACGAATCGTGACATCCCGCAATTTCAATGAATCAAAAAGATCAGGCATTACAATAACTCCAAAAACCCATCACATCCGGCACCGCCTGGACTCGTGTCGGAATATCCGGCACGCCCCCGGCCTAAGCCCACGCAAGTATAGATGGCAATCTATCAGAAAATCAAGCCGCTCGCGCCGTGACACGCCACAATGAACAAGGGTCAATTGACGTGACAAGTGCCACTGTAACCTGTCACCCGTAACCTTGGCTGTTGTAACCTTGGTATTCGTGTCCTTATGGTGTAAAATATAAGCTTTGATTCGCAGATTTTCCAATGGGGCTTTGCGCCTGCCGCCGTCACTGGAACGGCGCGGGCATCGTGGAGGTCCGTCCGTATGACTGCTCCGCATTTTCAACAACAAAGGCTTGGAGTAACGCTCATCGAATTGCTGGTGGTTATATCCATCATCGCGATTCTCATCGGTCTGCTGCTGCCGGCGCTGGCGGCAGCCCAGGAAAGCGCCCATCGTGCTGCGTGTTCGGCGAATATTCACGGCCTCACGCAATCCATGATTGCCTACGCCGCCGGCAGTAACGACACCTTTCCCGCCACGCCGGGCGAATTTGGCGGAATGTATATCAATTCCTCATTGCCGCCCGGCCATTACATGCCCGGGCAGTCCGCTCAGGAGGTCGTCAATGACTGGTTTAATCTCAATGACGGTTCCGCAGTCTATCAGCCCAGCACCGGGTCAGCGATCAGTTGCCTGTGGCTGATGGTGCTGATGCAATACACGAAGCCCGCCGCATGTATCTGTCCCTCCGATCCCTACGCGTTGGGCCCTTCGCTACTCTATGACAGCGCACCGGACACAAGTCAGTATGCCTTCGGCAATTTCGGAAATCTCGGCAACGGTGGATCTCCGGGCAATCGGGGGCGGGGTGAAAGCTATTCTCTCGCCTATCCATGGGTCGCCGCGCCGCCCGATCCAGCCAATGTGATTCCGATGCCCGCCGGATCATGGTGGAACACCCGCGCCGGATCTCAGTCGCCGGTTATCAGCGATATGGCCCCGGACGATTTCGGTTCACCTTCCTTGGGGCGGGCCTACCGCAATACCACACTTCTGCCCGGCAATTCCTACGGGAACTATGTTTACAATTCCGGCAATCATGATGGCGATGGGGAGAACGTTGGTTTTGCCGATGGACATGTGGCATGGGAGACCACGCCATATTGCGGTATGAACCATGACAATATTTTTACTTATTATACCACTCCTTATTCAGGGTCCGGAATTTCCCCCGGTGCACCGCAAACCGGACTGGTCAGTGAAGATTCTTGGATCGGTTTTACCAATCCAACTTTATCCAACGCCATACCTTACGATACCTGTATGGTGCCGATTCGTGATGTGGCCACCGGCTACTGGTGATTTCTCCCGGCGTGCCAGCCGCCCCTGCGGTACGTTCAGACTAAAAATCCTGTAAAACGCCGCATCCGCCCGCCCATCTCAAAATCAAGGGGATATGCCTCGCCGTGATCGTCGATCTCGGCCTCTCGCCGATCCGTGTCCAAGGTCGCCGTCCTTTCGGCGATGCATTGATCAAGGTAAACTTCCGGCAATTCCAGCACGCGCTAATTTGCCGTGGACAGCCACTTCAAGTAGAGGCGGATTACATCACCACCTCGCCTGCGATGAGGTCCAATCATCTCCGCATGCCCCATCAGGTCGGTCCCGGGTTCCCAGACATAATCGGAAACATCGGGCGGAGGGTAAATCGCAAACAAGCATGCCCAATAGCGTCCATATCGGCCCAGCCAGGTTCCTTGCGTCCGCCAATCATCGGCGATCGGTATAACCTGTGGGCCGGCGTATTCTCGCGGGATTTTGGTTTCCAGTAAGTTGTGGTAAAGAGCCGCAAGCTGCTCCCGCGTTGGCGGTTTCGCGCCGCGCGGCTCGGAAACCGACGAGGCGTTTTTTTTGATACTGTTGATCTGCTTCCACGTATCACTTGTTCCGGGCAAATTGACAATGGACACGCCTTTGCCGTAAGTTCCCACGGCCATCCCGCCGCCACGCAGCGGCAGCACTGCCGTGACATAATTGCCGATCTGCGGTTCATGGATTTGCAGGCGCTCGATGATTTTTCCGGCACTGTTGTATTCCCACACATCGAGTCGCACCGTCTGTGGCCCAACCATAGGCACTCCGAAGCATGCAATGAATAATGGGGAGCTGCGCTTGATGAGTAACGACCATATCCCGGTTTGGTGCAGGCGATTGCCGTGGTTCAGCTTGCCGCCCCAGATGCGACCATGATTGCCACAGGCCAGAGCTTAAAGATTGTTGTTGCCCAGTTGGCCATGGGTATTTTGTTTGGTGAATTGCTCGACCCGTTGGCCCGCTGCCGCGGCGGGATCATAGCGGTAAACGCCGTGGTCTTCCGTGGCAATCCAGATATTTCCGATTTAATCGCGGCACAGAGCCGTAATAAATCGCGCCGGTACACGCAAGGTGAAGCCTGGGATTCCTGGCCACGGAACATAGGCTTTATGCACCAGATGAAGTGGATCGGCCAGCGCACCGGTTGCACCGACCAGCGCGGCGGCGGAGAGCCGCAGCCGGCTGATATCCTCCGCACCACGATTGCGCCGCCACGCCAGGCGTGCAAAATGAAATCCCGGAGGCATTTTGCCGCCGGACGGCCAAGGCAACTCAGCCAGATGCAGGCCGCGCGGCATCTTGATCGCAGTGCGGTGAAAATTGGATATATAGGGGTGCTTGGAATGGCCTGATGGACTAAAAGTCTGGGGCGATCGTGACTTGGCCGTCGGCTTTAGCAATATGACAGCACCCCACAGTGCCAAAGCCGCCAAGGCCACCGCGGTTGTGGCCGGCGTTATGATTTTGTTTCTTCCGTCCATATATCCACGCTAACGCGATGGTCGACGAACTTCGCTGGATCGCTCCAGCCGGTATATATAAACACTCTCACATCGATTTGATTTTTCACACACGAGGAATGCCAAGCGGCCCCCATCCACGGCTTGACTTCACCATTCGCCATGCGATGCGGATGGCGGGGTTCCCCGGTGTCTCATACCTATAATAGCAGAGAGAAACAAGCGCAAGCAAAAAATATAAAAAATATAAATACTGTTTTCCGCTACCCCCCCCCCGCGCCCTATAGCTTCCGACATTTCCAGGGGGCACAGTCTTACATACGCAAGTACGTTACCAAGAATACCAAAGGCCTTTCGCCGGGATTCAAGAATCAACGGGTATGGCGTGCGATCTGGGGTATTCGAGCCTTCGGCACATCATTGGGCCTGCGCGCGGGCATTTACAAGCTGCTACGTCGATTTCTGCCACCGGGTACCGGCAGTGATTGCCCGGCGGAGCTGGAAACTGGGGTTCGGGCGGCCCGAGCCAACCGGATGTGTGAAGCCAGCCGCTGGGCGGATGAAATGGGCCTGCGATTGGTCTATGAGGATCGCATCAGTTTTCGGGGCGACCCATACAAAGCGGTAATCGGCATGGTCAAGACGGATTCGGGCGAAGTGTGGTTAAAACCCAAATGGAAAATTGAATCGGTGTTCAGTGAAGTGGTCTTTCAGGTCAACGGCGAGGCTTTCCGGAATCAATACAACACCCTGCTGCAGGAAGTAACAGATAGTCCGTACTGCATTCCGCCGTTACGGGACAGAGTTATTGGCGGCAAGCCGGTGATCCCAAGCGATGTGTTTGAGGAACTACCGGAAGCTTGGGAGTTTGACTGGGAAAAAGACGCCCTCGAGTGGTCCGATGTCGATCCCGATGATCCGGATGACCTATGAGTTCAAGGAGCCAGGGGTTGAGTTTGCCAGAGTTTCGGAAGGTGCGTCTGGAGGTTTGGATAATGGATGATCATGAGCCATTGAATTCAAGTTCGCTGCTGTTGAATTATTACGAGTTCATTCTAGACGGCTCGGACGCCGAGTTGAAGGCCCAGTTGGATAATCTATTGGGTCGTTGTGGATTGGCATCACATATCAGGCCACTACGTTGTGTTCGGCCGGTGAAATCCGCTGATCTCTCGAAACTTCCCCATGTGCGGTGGACTAACGAGTTTCCGTATGGTGTTCGTCGGGTCCCCGATTGGGTCAAGTCACGTTGGGAGAACGGTTATAGGTGGGCCGTGGAAAGCTCTGTTAAGATCGATCTTACGCCGCCTGACCACTGTTGATGCGGTGCCGCAGCGGCCGCCGGCGATTGTTGGGTGCTGGTCGTTTCTGGCCCAGCCGAGTCGGATTGAGAGGGAAGAGAGTTGCAAGAAGCCTTCGCGGCTTGGGAGCGAAGCGTTTGCTTGCCCATTTACGCACAATATTATACATGCGTGCCTGTGTAATAGCGCGATTGGCGGATTCCAATCTTTCACCACGCCGGATCATCATTACGAATCCATCAATCTTTGCGAACAATCCAGCCTGCCGGGTGGGGTCAGACGTTTTTTTTGCGCAGCAAAAAACGGCTGACCCCACCGGCAGCAGTTGCGTCCCTTGGCTACTTATCTCTAACTGTCTCAAGGGGCCGAAATCAATGGTATTGCCCGCTCTCGGCACTTTTTCTCCGATTGCCTCAGATGACGCGAGACGACGTTGGGCCGAATCGCTGTAGACAGATATTTTTTAAGTTGTTCAATCGGGTTCCGTTCAACGAAAAGAAGAACAGGCATATTGATGTCCCGCAGATGCCGAAGGTATGCAGCGGTTGGTTGTTCGGCTGTGGGTTGTTCTGCTGTACTGCGTTTTGGATGTTGCTGCGATGGTTTTGCAGGTTGGTGCCGATATTGGCTGTATCGCGGTTGGAGTGCTGGTAAATGATGACCACTCGGTCGTTGCTGCCTTTGAGAAGTGCAGCAACCTCGGCGGCGTTTATGTAATCGGCACCGCCCCCCTTGTCCGTAAGTCCCGTGTCAGGGTCAACGAAGAAGTCGGCACCCGCACACAATATGCTGGAATTGGCCTTGAGTAGCGCGGAAAAATAGCCGTGTATGCAGGAGAGTCTGTTATTCGTAAACTGACATTGCTGCGCCAGAACACTGGAGGTTGGGATCCCGAAGAGTTGCGCGTACAAGTTCCAATCGGCGGTCGTCCAAGCGCTTGGGGGGTCTGTAATCATTGGTATTACATGGAGACGGGGCAGGTCGGGGAGCAACCAACCGAAAACCATCTTCTTGAAGGCGTCGTTGGCGTCGAGGAGGTATTGTTTTTTCATAGCTGGTGTCCTTTCCTTACAACCGGTGTGATAATTCCTTCTGCGGCAGATGTCAAGTCCGTCCTTTGTCCATCCGTCCTCTGTCCGGACTAATGAAAAAGGTGGGGAACGAGGCCCGTCCTTGACACGTACCTTCGGGGCATCTAGAAATTATTAAGCGTAAATGAACTCGCGGCAGTGAATTAAGCGAAGCGAACGAAGAGTAACTACAAGCCTGAAGCAAAGAACGCACTTATTACATGATATGTCTGCGACGGGGAATGGCCTGATGCCGCACTGGCAATGCATTGCGACGTCTTTTTGCGAGGGCCATATCATGGCCAAGGAAAAAAGGTACGCGGTCGGCACCTGCTGGCCGTAGGGGCGCGGATTGCCGCGTTACTGATCGGCGTAAGCAAGGCTCATTTTTATACACGTTTAGCTCGACTTTTGCCATTTTTGAGGCTTATTTTTTATGACCGTGGACTTTAAACTGAATTATGGCCAAGCCGGAAAATGGCTGGAACGGTGTTTTGGGCCTGATCGGGCGATCAATGGAATTACACCCGCAGACGCGGCGGCGTTCCTGGCGTTCATGGTGGAAAACGGCCTCGCGGCCAACAGCAGTGCCCGGCGCAAAATCGGCCTAGCCAAGCAATTCTTTCGGGCAGCTATCCGGGAAGGTGCGTATCGCGGGAGTAACCCCTTTGAAGGCATCTCGTGCAACGTACGGGCTGACAAATCACGCCAAGCCTTCATTGACCAAGAGACGATCCAGAAGGTCATCGACGCTTGCCCCAATGCAGAATGGCGGCTTTTGGTAGTTCTGGCCCGCTACGGCGGGCTGCGTATCAATACCGAACCGCCGGAACTGCGATGGAGTGAAATTGACTGGGAAAAGGGAACCCTCCGGGTACGAAGCCCAAAGACCGAGCATATCGAGGGGCATGAGTGCCGGGCTATTCCATTGTTTCCGGAACTGCGGCCATACTTGGAAGATGTGTTGCATCTGGCTGATCCGGGGGCGGAATTTGTCATCACAAAATACCGTTGCAAGAATGCCAACTTGCGTACCACGTTCGAGAAGATCATTCGGCGGGCCGGGGTCAAGCGATGGCCGAAAATCTGGCACAACCTGCGGGCGAGCCGCCAAACGGAATTGTGCCGGGAACATCCCGAACACGTGGTGTGCTGCTGGATGGGCAACAGCAAGGCCGTGGCGCGGGAGAATTATCTACAAGTGACCGATGCGGACATACAGCGAGCCGCCCAAGGCAAGGGTGGTAACGGATCATCGGGATCCGCTGGCGCGGCACAAAATCCGGCACAGCAAGCGGCGGCAGGTGCCTGCAAGGCCGTGCACGCAGAAACAGCAACAAGTGAGAAAACCCTTAATTTGCAGGCCAATGCCGATGCATGCAGTTGTGTGCATATCAATCAAATGCGCCCGGCGGGAGTCGAACCTGCAACCTTCGGCTTCGGAGGCCGACGCTCTATCCAATTGAGCTACGAGCGCGAATTATTCCCAAATTTTAACACATTCTGCCGCAGGCGTCCAAAGTGCTGGAAAACGACTGGAAAGCGACAGAGGATTAACAGTAATGCAGTACCTGTACTCCCCCTATGGGAAAGCGAAACTTCGCAAAATCAAAAATTGCCATAGTTGCGATTTTTTCTAAGCCTTTTCCGTATAGATGTCTGATAATAGTTTATTGGATCGCCAATAAGCTTCGGGCGGTATGGAACACCCTCCCAGAAACGTTATGGACGAGCGACGGGATTACAACATGACTTTACGGTCCACGACACTTCAGCGGATGATTGCTTGTGCGGCATTGGGTTTTATTTGCATCGGCTCGGCCGGAGTGGCCTATGGCCAGGGCGATTATCAATTCGGTTCGTCAGGCGTGTCAAGCGCCAGCAGTAACCGGGACGGTTCCGCTGATTTTCCGGCCCCCGGAAAGCCTCAATTAAATTACACCCAGCGCGTGGCGCTGGCTTGGCAGATTGCATTATCGGCCAATAATTTTTCACCGGGAATTCTGGATGGCAACTTTGGCCCCCATTCGCGCAGGGCGCTAAAGGAATACGCGGCGCGGTTTTTCCCCGGCGTCAATCCATTGGATCCCCATAATCCAGCAGTATTTAACGCGTTGGGGGTGGATGTGAAAAATGTTATCACGCAGTACACCATCACGCAGGATGACGCGGATTCGGTGGGACACCTCCATTGGACCTGGCGGAAAATGGCGGCCGGGTCACGTATGCCGTACGCGTCACTGGAAGATTGCCTGTGCGAAAAATTTCATTGCACCGAAAGCTTGATGCGGGCGCTGAATCCGCGTGCGGACCTGCAGAATTTGTCCGTGGGGCAAACCTTGAACGTGCCCAATATCCGGCCCTTTCCCGGCTCCAATGATTTTGGCAATCCGGGCGGCCTGCAAGCCGTGATTCAACAGGACAAGCAAACGTTTCCCGAAGCCCATGTGGCCTATCTGACGGTGAATCTGGCCCAGAAAGCGATACGGGCCTACAACCGCCATAACCAGCAAGTGGCGCTGTTCTGGTGCTCTATTGCCGCCCATAAGGCGGAGCTGCCCACCGAGGACGGCTTGATCAAAGATATCGCCCTTGATCCAAACTACACATTCCGCCCCTCCATGTACCCCCAGGCACATATTGACCACCGATTAATTATTCCGCCGGGGCCGCGAAATCCCGTAGGCATTGTCTGGATGGGCCTGAATTTGCCCGGCGTGGGCATGCACGGCAACCCCGTGCCGCAACACATCGGCCTGACCGGTTCGCACGGTTGCTTTCGGATGTGCAACTGGGATGCGGTTCACCTGCTGACCCTGGTACATATTGGCCTGCCGGTGATTATGATCAATCCGAAAAAACCCATTCCACTTACCGTGGCCCTGCCCGCGGGCATTAATCCGCCCGGCTTACCGGAACAATCCGAGTATGCCGGTTCGCGCACCGCAACGCTCACAGAAGCTGGTCGGTAACCAGTGTCAGTTGCTACCAAACTAACCAAGATACGGCTGTCATTGCGCCATTCAGGAACGACAGCACGCATTACCACCGCCGGAGTTGACTTTTTCAACCCCTGGGATGACCGAGCACGGGAATATTTTGCATACGCCACAACGGGATTGAACCACGGATTTCCCGGATTTCGCGGATCACGCGAATACTGGGGCATCGGGCCGCGGCCCGATAGAGCAGATTTGAACAGGTGAGCAGTAGAGCACATTCGGCTGGTACCAAAGAGTGGCTGTCGCCGAGGCAAGAAAACTCCTGCGGTCACCTGATCTCCGGTTCCCCAGCTCCCTGCGGTCTGCCCTAATTTCTTACTGTGACAGAGCACCGGCGCCACGGCAGAAAATATGTTTTCACCGACTGAACCCTCGCGATCACAGGGGAAACACAGACAAACCGGCGGCCCGCATTTGCATGGCAACTACAGGCCGCCGGGTGGGTTATTGCGGGAATTGGGTCTGAACCTACTGGGTTCAGCCCGCCTTTTTGTGGGTGTAATACGTGGGCATCGGGCTGCCAAGCTTTTTCCATTGGGCTATGACGGCTTCGGCCTTGCCGGCGCTATTAAGCACATGAAGTTTGCGCTGCACCATGGAGATAATGGCTTCGCGGGCCGGCCCCAGGTAATTGCGTGGATCAAATTCCGCCGGTTTGGTGGCAAACACTTCGCGAATCTTCGCGGTCATAGCGAGGCGTAAATCCGTGTCGATGTTCACTTTACACACGCCATATTTGCGTACCGCCATGGAGATCTGATCTTCCGGAACGCCTTTGGCGTTGGGCATGGCACCGCCGTATTTGTTGACCAGATCAATAAATTCCTGCGGCACGCTGCTGCTGCCGTGCATAACCAGCGGAATGCCGGGGCAGGTTTTCATTATTTCTTCGATGCGATTAAACGCCAGCTTCGCTTCATGCTTGAATTTGAAAGCTCCGTGGCTGGTGCCGATGGCCACCGCCAGCGAATCCAATCCGGTTCTCTTGCAAAAGTCGGCGGCCTGCTGTGGATCAGTGAGGAACTTTTCCACGTTCTTTTCATATTCATGGGCGTCCATGCCAACCACATCTTCTTCAATACCGCCCAGCATACCGAGTTCCGCCTCAACCACGACCCCGGCGGCGTGCGAAACTTTCACTGCTTCCGCGGTGAGTTTCACGTTTTCCTCATACGCATGGTGGCTGCCGTCAATCATCACGCTGGTGTAGCCGTCGCTGATGCAGGTTTTAATCAAATCAATGGTATCGCCATGGTCGCAATGGATGCACACGGGCACTTCGGGGTGATCCTCCACCGCGGCATCGATGATATGCCTGAGGTAACGGATATTGGCATATTTGCGAGCACCCTTGGAAATCTGCAAGATGCACGGACTTTTCTCTTTGGCGCAGGCTTCAATAATGGATTGCGCCAATTCCATATTGTTTACGTTGAACGCACCGACGGCAAAGCCGCCCTCATAAGCGAGATCAAACATAGGTTTGGTGGACATCAATGGCATGGTTGATTACTCCTGTATGGGTTAAAACTACAAATCCAAAACACACTCCAAGCCCAATATTGTAGGGAAATCTGTTCACGCTGGCCAGTGCGAAACCAGTCACGGGTTTTTTAGCGATGGATTGTGCGATTTTTTCTTTGCTTTTTCGGCGGGAACGTAGTACAAATAGCTTAGGTGCCTGTCCGGGTAATCGCCGGCTTGCGGATATACTGACAAGGCACCTAAGCAGTTCTGAATCGGGTGTTGTGGAGATTGGAAAAAGCGGAAGCCCCAGTTTGATCAGAACGCAGGGAACAAAGAGCCGGGCGACGCTTTGACTCGCCTGCCACCTTTCGGCCTGATCTGAAACAAGGAACCGGATATGAAGCCTCCGGAGAAAAAACTGCCCATTGTGATGATGTGCCCGTCATGCGCGGGGGCACTGGATCATACGCATATCAAAAAGCCCTTTTTGCCATTTCTTTTTAAGCCCCCCAAAATCCGCTGTCCGCATTGCAGCCGCTTTAGTGAACATAAAGAAACCACCATCATGGCGGAGTCTTATCAGCATTGGCAGGAGCAGTTACGCCATCAGGTGGAGGCGTCGTTAAGTTATCTGCCGACCATGACGCGGGAAGAATGTTTTGCCGTGTTGAATCCGAAACATTTTGATGACAACATCCATCACGCCCATCACCTCGGAGATATGGAAAAATATATTATACAGGTGTTTAAACCAGTCTTGCGCGACCGGGCGCTGGGCCATCAGGACTGCGAACTATTGCTGACGCCCTTTCAACACCACGGTGTCGCGAAAGCTCTGAACATTTATGGGCACTGCGGCCACGAACACAACACCGAGGCTTGGACCTTATTGATCACCCGGTTGGGAAATAAGGAATTTTTAACCTGCTTGACCGCCAGCAGCCCGACCGCTGATATCAGCTCCGTTTTGGATACCCAAGGCACGGTTTCAATTTGGGCTACCTCGCGCGTAGCAGCCCCACCCGCCCCGCCGCACGAACACAACGGAAGTTCCGCGCGACGGTAGCGGCGTGCCAGGAAATGCCGAGGCACCATTGTCACGAGCTTGAACCGCCGTTACGAATCGTTGTAGTTATGCTATCAGTTCATCGTTGATCGTTGCCATATCGATCCGCGATCCGTGAAAATTGTCTGCACCGCCGCAGCGCTCCAAAACTCTAAGCGGTGCCTCGCACCGCGCCTCATTAAGGCCACTGCAGGTGGCCGCCTCATTACTCATTGTTCATTGAGCGCTGCGCCGCCAACCACATGATGTGTCGATCCATGATCAGCGTTCCTTGATCAGTGGAAAGGGCTCTTAAATTCTCAATGCTAAATGCTCGCCTCCTCGGGAGGGGCAAACGTCTGGGCCATCAAGGAGCCTGCGGTTACTGTATTATGTCGCCGTTATTATCTGGTGCCGTGAAAGCCTGCGCGCCGGAGCGCGGATGCTTTTCACGTGATAATACCAGCAGCGTTCTCTGGCCACGCAGCAGCAGGTTCCTCCGCATCAACTGTAAACGCCGGGCCAGGCGCGGATTGGCTAACTGATTGCCTCCCATCCATTGTGTGGTGTTCCATGCGGGCATGGCAAGGGGATTAATGACCGCGATTTTGCGGATATGCACCCCCGGTTCATGGGGCACCAGCGGCCAGATCTGATTGGTGGGAATCAGGAATGCCACTTTCCGGTGCTTTTTCCAGGCCTGTCGCATGAGCCGCAATTCTATGTCGTGAATTTGCGCCAGCGGTTTGACCTGCCAGCGGCCGGCGGCGGTTTTACGCCCCAGCAGATGGACGTAGAGGTCCGCCCGCGCCTGCTGGAAGGGAATGGGGCCGGAGTGATCCGTCACGTGGTTAAACTGCGCAAACGCCTGCGGTGAAAAAATTGATGCGGAATAAAGCCGGTATCCACCAATACTATTGAGATAATTACACATCTGCTCATCGGCAAATACCACGCTGCCCGGTTTCAGGCTTTCCCGCAGTTGCTGCCGGGCGGCAATGAGTTGGAGCTTCACATTTTTTGCATTCAACAATTGCGGGTTGATGGTGTAGGCACTGTATCCAACACTGACCATGGTAAGCAAACCCACAATCAGCGCGCGGGCCATGGCGTTCGGGCCCGCCGCACGGGCCAGCAGCCATAACGCCACCATAATTAGGGCCGGGAATATATCCAGAAAAAATCGCAAATACCCGGTCGTAAAATCATTGGCCGGTGCCCAGTAATAAAACAGGTAAACCGTGGCACTGGGAACCACCCATAGCGCAATAGCCAGTGCCAGCTTGCGACTGGTCCAGAATAATCGAATCAGCCCAGCCAGCACCAGGGGAAAAAGCAGAAATAGTCCAAGATTTTCCATCTGTTCCAGCGCGGTTTGCCAGTTGCCCTGGCGCGGCGGCATGCCTGCGGGGTTGCCGATGAAATAGCGCCAGGCAAAGCCGGTTTGCTCTTTACAGAACCAGTAACCTGTGCGCCAAGGTGCGCCAAAAGACGCCCAGTTAATCAGTGCCAGAATTGCCACCGGTACGGCAAACGCCAGGAGCACCATCAGCCCCTGCCGCCAGGAACGTCGGTGGTCTTTCACCGCCATCGCTACCACTGCCAGCAACGGCAGGCACCAGAGAAATTCGGTATATCGAATACTGCAACAGAACCCCAGAGCCGCGCCGGCAATAATCCCGCGACAGGTCCCGCCTTTGCGCCACCAGCTTAAAAGCGCCCAGAATCCTAACACCGTAAAGCCCAGGGCCGCACCATGGGAATTGGCATCATCGGCATACGTCAATGTAACGGGATTTAACCCCAGCCAAATCACACCGATCAAAGCCATGAACGGATCCAGCAGTGATCGGAAAAGGAAATAGGCGAAAAATAGTGCCATAACCGTGCAAATCGGATCCACAAGGTACATGGCCGACGGGCGATACAGGATGCGGGCAATCGCGCCCAGAAAACCCACGCCAGGCGGATATTTGGCAAACATTTTACCATCCGGCGTAAGCACCATCATGCGGCCGGCAAATTGCAGAGGATTGTGCGGCCGAAAATAGAGCCGCCCGTGCTGGCTTAAAAGTCGGGCCGTAACCATGTAACCATTCTGATCCACGCCCGGGTGGGCAGGCTCATAAAAGCTCTGCAGCATCAGGGCGTATAGGACCAGAAAAACCATCAGGAGCAACCCGGCAACAAATGATCGGCTTTCCGGCGGCGATCCCCCGGGAAAAGCTGCATCCTGGTTGCATTCCAGCATGTGATTATTGTTAGCCGGTGCAGCAGTCAACGTCTGAACTCCATGGATGATGGACACACTGTTTGTATAACGCAGGACAGTACCGAAGGTTGCAATATAAAAGCCCTGCGTTTTATGATTGGTAAGCGCTACGGAGAATCGCATCCTTGACATAAAGTGATCTATAAGTTACTATGGAACAATGTATGAGGTTTGTCATTATGTCTCAGCGAACGGAAAAATGTCTTCCAGTCATGGCTTGATGCGCTGAAAGACCCGCATACCGAGGCCCGCATCGCAGCAAGGTTAGACCGCCTCGTTGCCGGCAACTTTGGCGATTGTAAACCGGTTGGTCAGGGGATAAGCGAACTGCGAATTAATGTGGGGCCAGGATATCGTGTCTATTATGCGGCGATAGGTAGAACCTGTGTATTACTCTTGTGTGCGGGGGATAAGCGACGGCAAGCAGTTGATATCGCTGCCGCAATTAATTACCTGAACGACTACCGAAAAAGGAGTAACAAACGTGAATAGCAAAGCAAGCGTTTCTCATGACGATGTGATGAGAAAGAAACTTCAGACCAATTCGAGATTTGCAGCCGAATATATGCGCGCTTCCTTTGAGGATACCGATGACCCCAAGGCGCTCCTGGTTGCATTGCGGCGAATCACTGAGGCGCGGGGCGGCTTTGTTAAGATCGCCAAAGCGTCCGGAATCGAACGGGAGAGCCTTCATCGTGCCCTCGGCCCGCGCGGAAACCCACGACTTTCAACTCTGGTTGCGGTAACAAAAGCGGTCGGGCTGAAGCTTACCGTTGAATTGCCCAATACGACAGCAATTCGGAAGTTGCCGCCCGCAAGCCGCAGGCGTACGATCCGCGCCACGCCCAGGCCGCCAAAACGCGAGCCGGAAGTCGCCTGAATCGGCATCGCTTCCATTATTAGAGGCGTGGCACTATGGCCGACCAGTAAAGACGCGGATAGATATTTGCACGTTGCATTACCGGCACCGCAATGGTATCATCTGTCTATCCGGATGAAAGGATGGATACGAATGCACATTGCTGATATTCTAGCCCGTGACACGACCACGTTTTCGTTCGAGTTCTTCCCGCCCAAAAGTGATGCGGCGGCGCAGACGCTTTTTGAGCACATCACCCGCCTGGAATCGCTGAAGCCTTCGTTTGTGTCCGTCACCTACGGTGCCGGCGGCTCCACACGCGACCGCACCCACGCGCTGGTTATGCGGATAAAGCAGGAGACATCCTTGGATCCGGTACCGCATTTAACATGCGTGTGCCACAAACAGGCGGATATCAGCACGATTCTTCAGCGCTATGCCGCGGCGGGGGTAAGCAATATTCTCGCCTTGGGCGGTGATGCTCCGCGCGATGTGCTTAATTATGATAGCGCGGCCGATGATTTTCACCACGCGGTAGATCTGGTGGCCTTTATCAAAGCATTTAACCAAAGCGGGACGCACGGCGATAAGCGGGGGCTGGGCATTGGCGTAGCGGGCTTTCCGGAAGGCCATCCGACAACCCCCAACCGCCTGCAGGAAATGGATTATCTGAAAGCCAAAGTGGACGCCGGGGCGGATTATATTGTCACCCAATTATTCTTTGACAACCATGATTTTTTTGATTTCCGGGAACGCTGTGAACTGGCGGGCATTCGCATTCCGATTATCGCGGGCATTATGCCGATCACCAGCTTGAACTCCATGAAACGCATGGCGGAAACCGCGTTAGGCGCCCATTACCCCGCCAAGCTGATCCGATCCGTCAATCGCTGTAATGGCGATCCCGATGCGGTACGTCGTGTGGGGATATTATGGGCAACCGAGCAATGCCGCGGACTGCTGGATCAGCAGGTACGGGGAATCCATTTTTACACCCTCAATAATTCCGAAGCCACACTGGAAATCTACCGCAACCTCGGAGCACGCGACAGCACCAATCTACGGTAGCCCCCGTCTGGCAGGAGAAATGCATGGGCTAAAAGGTCAGAAAACATGAGAAGACGCAGATCGCGCAAGCGACCTATGGCGGAGCGCGGAATCGGGCTACGGCCAGGAGCCTCTCCGAGTAATCGCCGGGTTGCGGCGGCTTGATTTTTGGCTTCCTGCGGCGTCGTCGCATAGAGCACCGTGGTGATAACCCGGTGGTTGCTTCGCGGCATTGGATCAACCACCGGATTATCATCCGGTGCTCTGCAAATTTCCGCGACGATGGCGTACCTGACGCGGATGGTACTGCGAGGAGCCGCCCCGCAGGCGAAAAAACAGAGCAGACGATCCGCACCTGTTGGCGGAACGAAAACATTCCGAGGGGTGGGGATCGAACCCACGACCAAGGGATTATGAGTCCCCCGGCGACTTCCGCTGAAAAATGGATTCCCCGTACCTGCTGATCCAGCAGTCCGCGGCATTGCTCGGTTGCCCATAATATCCCCACACGCGACCGCACCCACGCGCTGGTTATGCGGATAAAGCAGGAGACATCCTTGGATCCGGTACCGCATTTAACATGCGTGTGCCACAAACAGGCGGATAT
>DAHXLH010000283.1:0-13433 GCA_027366115.1 Phycisphaerales bacterium | reverse complement strand
ACTTTTACATCCTGCCGCGGGGCCAGAGCATCGGTCAAATGGATTTCAAAAGTCTCTTTGCCGGTCAGGCCACAACTCGCGGCGCTTTCGCCTTTTTTAAATGTCAGGGGCAGCACGCCCATGCCGACTAAATTGCTGCGGTGAATGCGTTCAAACGATTCGGCAATCACAGCGCGGACGCCCAGAAGAAACGTTCCCTTGGCCGCCCAGTCCCGGCTGGAACCCATGCCATAATCTTTACCGGCCAGAACAATCAGCGGAATACCGGCCTGTTTGTAATGCGTGCTGGCATCAAAAATTGGCTTAACTTTTCCATCGAGCAGATCAGTGGTAACGCCGCCTTCAGTGCCTGGTGCGAGTTTATTTTTCACACGAATATTGGCAAACGTGCCGCGGGTCATCACGCGGTCATTGCCCCGGCGTGCCCCGTAACTATTGAACATTTTAACTTCGACCCCATTTTCCATAAGAAATTTTCCAGCCGGGCTGTCTTTCTTAATGGAGCCTGCGGGGCTGATGTGGTCGGTGGTAATGGAATCGCTGAGAACCGCCAGACATCGCGCCCCTTGAATCGGCTTGATCGGTTTAACCGCCGGCTCAATGCCGACAAAAAATGGCGGTTCCTGAATATAGGTACTCTTTTGGTCCCATTCGAACTGATCGCCCGTGCTGGTTTTAATGGCTTTCCAATCCTCAGAACCGGCAAATACATTGGCGTATTGGTGCTTGAACTGGGAACTTAATACCGATTTGGCAACGGTATCAGCGATTTCTTTCTGGCTGGGCCAGATTTCTCGCAGATATACCGGCTTACCGGATTTATCCGTACCGATGGGATCATTGTTCAGATCAATATCCACCGTGCCGGCTAATGCATACGCCACCACCAGCGGCGGAGAGGCCAGATAATTGGCCTTTATATCCGGGCTGATGCGGCCTTCAAAATTTCGGTTGCCCGACAGCACTGCCGCCGCCACCAGATCATGGGCATTAATCGCCTTGCTGATCGGTTCGGGCAGCGGACCAGAATTGCCAATACACGTTGTGCAGCCGAAGCCCACAAGATAAAATCCGCAGGAATCCAAAGGTTCCACAAGCCCCGCGGCGTTGAGATATTCCATGACCACCTTGGAGCCGGGGGCTAAGGATGTTTTTACCCATGGCTTGCGCGTTAATCCCCTCGCTGCGGCTTTTTGTGCCACCAGCCCCGCAGCCACGATCACACTGGGGTTGCTGGTATTGGTGCAACTGGTAATCGCTGCAATGACCACGGCACCATGTTTGAGTTTGAATTTTTTTCCGTCATATTCAACCGGCACGCCATCCAGACCAGGATCGGCTTTTGCAGGTGCCTGGGCGAGCGCTAGATTTCCGCCTTCATCCTGCCAGCTTTCCATGTTAGAGCCGCGGGCTGCACCGTTTTTGCCGTAAGTAACTGACAAATCTTGCCGCCATTGTGATTGCATGGCGGTCAAAGCGATGCGATCTTGTGGACGCCGCGGCCCCGCCAAGGAGGGTTCCACGGTGTTTAGGTCCAGTTCCAGCGTGCTGGAATAGACAATGTGGTGGCTTTCGTCGCGCCACAGGCCTTGGATTTTGGCATACTGCTCAACGGTTTTAATTAAGTTCTCATCGCGGCTGGATAAGCGCATATAGGTTAAGGTCTGCTCATCAATCGGGAAATAGCCGATCGTTGCTCCATATTCCGGAGCCATGTTGGCAATCGTGGCCCGGTTGGCCACGGGCATGTCCGCTAAGCCTGGACCATAAAATTCAACAAACTTTTCCACCACGCCATGTTCGCGCAGCATTTGTGTAACGGTAAGAACCATATCCGTGGCGGTGCATCCTTCGCGCAATTTACCGATGAGTTTGAAACCCACCACTTCAGGTAACAGCATGTAAATGGGCTGTCCGAGCATCACCGCTTCGGCCTCAATGCCGCCAACGCCCCATCCCACGACGCCCAGGCCGTTAATCATGGTCGTATGAGAATCGGTGCCCACCAGAGAATCCGGATACAGCACACCATTTTTCTCCCAGACAACCTTGGCGAGATATTCCAGATTTACCTGATGCACAATGCCCGTTGCCGGCGGCACCACGCGAAAATTATTAAATGCCTGTTGTCCCCACTTGAGAAATTGATAACGCTCCTGATTGCGTTGAAATTCATGTTCGCTGTTAATCTGCAAGGCCATGCCGTTGCCGAATGCATCTACCTGCACGCTATGGTCGATGACCAAGTCGCACGGCACAAGGGGATTAACTTTTTTAGGATCACCACCGAGACGTTTCATCGCCGCCCGCATGGCCGCCAGATCTACTACCGCCGGAACACCGGTAAAATCCTGCAATACCACGCGCCCGGGCATGAATGGAATTTCAGCCGATCCGGTGTTTTTGGCGTCATACCGCAGCACCGCTTCCACATCTTTTTCCGTTACCAGGTGGCCGTCACAATTCCGCAGGCAGGCTTCCAGCAGCACTTTAATGCTGTAGGGAAGATGATCTACGGGTGCCATTTTATTCAAGGCATCCAGACGATAAATGGTCTTTTTGCCGGAGGGTGTAACAATGACGCTTTGAGCCGAGAAGGGATTATGACCGGTAGCCGAAGACATTAACAAACTCGCTTTCGTAGCAAATCCAACAATTCCAAGGGAATCATTTTATCGCGCCGGAAGCGACTTGGCACGCGCCCTGCAGGCATTTTACCGCCAGTGGCCGCGCACCCAGACATACCGCCCCCAATACGGCCGCCAGACCCAGTGGCCCGGTATCCACACGGCGTGCGGTCTGGCGGGCGCAATGACAACTCCGGCGATCGGAGGCCCTGGTCGGGCGACAATAACCGCGCGTGTGGCGCAACCTGCCAATGCCGAAGCGCCCAATAAACCCGTAAGAATAACTTTTGCGGCCGATTTTTTCATGATGCAACTCCTCAAACAGGAAAGCTTCACGCTTTCCTGTCCGAGTTACACGCACCACGCGGCACAAAGTGTCAGAAAAAAATCTGAAACCGCGGCCCTGGGAGTTATCGGCCGGCTTTCAGTTGCCGCTCGGCTTCAGTCCAGTCCGAGGTGGCATCGCCGGGGCCAAATCCACGCTTCAGGTAAATCTGATACGCCCGTTCCGCAATCTGTTCATAGGTTACTGGGACTTTCACAGCGGAAACGCTCCCCTTGGCGGACAACGTACCGCTGCCCTTGGATTCTGATCGGGCGACCGGGGTCGGGGCGGCAACCGTCGCGGCAGTGGGTACTTTAACCGGAGCAACTGCCGACGTTTTTGTTTTGCGAATAACCATAATATAAACTCCTGTAATAGCGGCTTGAATCAAACAAGCCAAAAACCAATTCGTCGTCCATGACCGTCATGGGCGTATGCTTTTCAGCACCTAGGCCCTCATGTAAACCCCTCATTAGCCCCCCTCGCAGGTCTCAATTCCCCCTTGACTACACGCTGGCAGTTTGCAGCCTCCGAAAAGCCGAAAAACAATATTTTTCGGCTCGTGCTTTACTAACTGCGATATCCGTTGTATGAATTTATGGGGCGTAAGTCAAGCGACTTACCGGTTGTGGTCGATAAACATCAGGAACCGCCCACCGTATCGGCCGGCGATGTTCGGGCAGGAGCTATAGCAGACGGGGTAAAAAAACCGTCAAAATGGCCTGTTTTTCAAGGCTTTTGGCGGGAAGGCTATAGTGGGAGTTGCATTGCACTCCGGCCAGTTGGTCGGGAAATATTCCCGGCTAACTGGAGGAATTAGAAGATTTCCGCCTTGGGGTGGAAAGTGGTTAGTATTTTACCAGCGCAGCAATAGCAAAGGGAAAACAACGTATGGCGCGTGCACCAAAATTCGGACGCACCTTTGCCCGTCGCCCGGGGTTTTCCTTACGTTCACGCACACGATTCAAGCTGCCCAAAAGACCGGCACCGCGGATTTCCAAAACACCCGGCACCGCAACTCGGATGATGGGCAGTGGAACCTGGCTTAGTGTGGTGCTCTCGGTTCTGGTGCATGTGCTGCTATTGTTTACTTTTGTCCTGGCGATTCGCCTGTTGATCAAAGTTCCACCGCCGCCGCCCCTGCCACTAATTGTTCCGCAATCTTTTCTATCCGGCAACCAACTTTCACATCCGGATAAGGTGACGGCGGCACCTACGCGGGCATCCGCCCTTAAGCGCTTTCTTTCCACGCGTAACGCCAGCAATTCCGTCTCACCGACAGCGCTTAACGCCATGCTTAATGGCACTGCGGCCAATGAACATCTCTTTGCTATAAGTCTTGGACAAGGCGGTGAACTTGCTTCCAATAACGGCTCCATGGGAGCCATGGGCGTGCCGGGAAAAACCATCGGCGGCATGCCGGCGGTATCTTTCTTCGGCGTGCAAACCCGGGCCAAGCGCGTGGTTTTCCTGGTGGATCACGGCGGGCGAATGGTCGGGCATCTTTATTTGCTCAGGCGGGAAGTGCAGCGATCCATCCGACATTTACTACCCTTCCAGAGATTTGCGGTAATTAAAATTTCCGCCAAGTACAAAATTTTAGGCCCCGACAAACTCCTGCGGGCTTCGCCGGCCAACCGCGCCCTGGTGCTGCCGCAGGTTCATAACATCATTGCGGAAAATAAAGACATGGGAGAGTTACAGCCATTTCTCCGACCCTTTAAAGCCGCTTGGGCGATGCATCCGCAGGTCATATTTTTTCTTACCGATGGCTATGTAGACCCGCGATTAATTACGGATATTGGCGATTTGAACAGCCAATATCCCATACGTGTATATACGTTTACGTTTATGGGTGATAATAAAAGGCATCAGGAAAACCTGCGAAAGATCGCCGCCGAAACCGGCGGAAAATTCTTATATTTATCCAAGCGCATCCTGGAACGCGAGCGTTCATCCGCTACGCCATAAAAGGGTATCAGGCAGGTTCTTTGAGTTGATCGGATTTGGGTAAATCTTTCAGGCTGGATAACCCAAATACTTCCAGAAAATGTTTGGATGTACCATAGAGCATGGGCCTTCCGACATCCTCCGCCCGGCCCACAATTTTGACCAGATTGTATTCCATGAGCGTGCGGATCACTTCGCCACAGGCCACGCCACGAATGGCTTCAACATCCACGCGTAAGATCGGCTGCTTGTAGGCGATGATGGCCAGTGTTTCCAAGGCGGCGGGAGTCAGGCGGCCTTCGTCACGCTTGCGCATTAAGCGTTGAATGTACTGGGCGTACTGCGGCAACGTCAATATCTGGTAGCCGCCGGCCCGCTCTTCAATTCTGAACGCCGCTTCACGTTGATTGTAAAGCTCATTTAATTCTTCAACTGCCGCTTTGATCGTCCGCGCGGAATCCAAACCCAGCGTCTGGGCGATTTTAGCGGCGGATAACGGCACATCACTGGCAAACAGCAGAGCCTCGAGCACTTGTCGCAACGGCATGGGTTCTGTAGAGGATGGTTCCTCAAGCGATACGCCATCATTTACGACAGGCTCCGCCGTCGCGCTTTCGCCTTCGGCCGATACCTGTTCCATAGAAGCCGACGGATTATCTTCCGCGGACGGCATGGCGGTTGCCTCCGAAGACGTCGGTTCTGCCGGCTGGTCCAGCGGTTCTTGTGAAGCGAATGTTGGGTCAGCAACTGTATTCATGCCCAAGAATTTACATCCGGCGGCACGCCGAGTAAAGCGCGGGACCGATTTACATCACAGTTGTGCCATCGGGCACCTCGTTATCAAACCGTTGCCGAAAAAGTTTGGAACCGCTCCAAGACTTCCATCAGCGTGGCAGAAGAATTCTAGGCGCGCATAATTGGAAAGTTTTACGGCATCCGAAATAGCGATAATGCGACGGTAAACCATTGGTCACGGCTACCGAGTGAGGATACGGCGACTGCCCGCGCGGCCACCCCGTAGGTATAATCCGCGCTATGGATGAGTTGAACATATCAGACCCGCGGAAGATGGCTGCGGAAGTGGTGCGGATATTGCAGGCCTCGGGTTTTGAGGCTTATTTTGCCGGCGGATGCGTGCGCGATCAGATCATGGGAAATACGCCGGAAGATTATGATATCGCCACGTCCGCCCGCCCGGAACAGGTCATGAAACTTTTCCCCCGCAGCATGCACGTTGGTGCGGCCTTTGGTGTGGTGATGGTGCGCCATGGTAACCGCCCTATGGAGGTAGCCACATTCCGCACGGACGGCGTTTATTCAGATGGCCGTCGGCCTGATACGGTTCATTTTACGACCGCTGAGCATGATGCTCAAAGACGTGATTTTACCTACAATGGATTATTTCTTGATCCCACGTCCGAGAAGCTCATTGATTACGTGGGCGGGCAGGCGGATATTCGCGCTGGGATTCTCCGGGCCATCGGCGAGCCGGCCCACAGATTCCGTGAAGATCACCTGCGGATGATGCGGGCGATCCGGTTTGCGGCGCGTCTGAGCTTTTCCATTGAACCGGCGACATGGGCAGCCATCGTTACCCATGCCGGCAAGCTTTCGGAAATTAGCCGCGAACGCATCGGATTGGAGCTGCGCAAAATGCTCATTGCCCTTCAGCGGCATAGCGCGGTGCGGATGCTGGCCAGCAGCGGATTGCTGCAAACCTTCTGGCCGCAATCTGGGACGATCAATAAGACGGACACAAGATTGCCCCGACTCGCGGCGCTACCTGAAAAAGCGTCTTTTCCCCTGGCCTTGGCCGCCATGGTTTTAGACCTTATTGGCGGCCACAAGCATGACGCCGCAGCGTTGGGCCGACAAACCAAAGCATTGCGGACAAATCTGGTACTAAGCTCGGAAGAAACGCAATGGACGCAATGGCTTTTAACCAATTTGCCGAAAATTGCCCAATGGCGCACGCTGCGATTAGCCTCCTTTAAGCGCCTGCTAGCCCATACCTGGTCAGCGGATCTGCTGGCACTTTACGCCACGGAACAGCAGGAGGATGAACTCCGGGGATTAACGGAATATATTACTGAACTGAAAAAAAAGCCCCTGGCACCGGATCGATTCGTCAATGGCAGCGATTTAATTGCCATGGGCGTAAAACCCGGACCGCGATTTAAGCGATGGCTCGAAGAACTCTATGATCGCCAATTAGAGGATAACTTTACTGATCGATCCAGTGCGCTAAGGGCGGCGGAAGAGTTAATTCATGGGCGATGAGGGCGCTGGGGGATTGGTCGGTGGGAAAGGGGCACTCCGCGACCCACTTTCCAGTTCACAACCGCAATGGCGGAAAGCGCAACAACAAATAAAATCAGCACGACCAGAATACAGGCTGATTTAGCAGCCGGTGGCTTTGCGGGTAGTAAAATGTCTGCGTCTGGCATATTTGCTCCAAATGCCGCGCAGGCCGCGGTTGATGGATAGTTTAATACAACAGCGAGGCAGTTCAAATTTTCGTAACCGTTCACCGTATTTGCAGAAGTCTTGACAATGCGGGCCAAGGATTCTACTATTTCCCTTGACAATTGAATAAGGCTCTTATCAAGAGTGCCTGAGGGACGGGCCCGTTGACGGCACAGCAACCCATCTTCACGCCTTTTATGGTGTAAGAAGCGGGTGCTAATTCCCTCCCGCTTGCCGGAATTTCCGGTGAACTTGGGGATAGATAAGCGGATCAGCGTCTCTTTGATATATCGCGCGGCCTCTTATCGGGAATCAGCACCCTTAAACAGTGCATCCTGATAAGAGGCTGCGTTATTTTCCGGATCAATCACCATGCTGGTGTAGCCGGGCGGAGGTTGTAAATGTCGTATGTGCTGGGACTCAAGTGCCGAGAATGCGGGGAGAAATACCCGCAAAAAGGCGTGCATGTGTGCGAAGTCTGCTTTGGGCCGCTGGAGGTTCAATATGATTACGCCGCCATGCGCGGCAAAGTGACGCGCGAATCCATTGAAAGCAAACCACGGAATTTATGGCGCTACCAGGATTTACTACCGATCAATGGTGAGCCTAAGGCCGGGTTGTCTTCCGGGTGGACGCCTTTGCGTCGGGCTCATAACTTGGAAAAGGTTCTGGGCGTTAAAGAATTATATATCAAAGATGACTCGGCCAATTATCCCACCTGGAGCTATAAAGAGCGCGTGGTATCGGTGGCGATTACTAAAGCCATGGAACTCGGTTATGACACCGTGGGCTGCGCCAGCACCGGCAATTTAGCCAATAGTGTGGCAGCACACGCGGCGGTGGCGGGGTTGAAGGCATTTGTCATGATCCCGCATGATCTTGAACAGGGGAAGGTGCTGGGATCCCTGATTTTTGGCCCCACCATGGTGCGCATTGAGGGCAATTACGATGATGTAAATCGGCTGTGTTCAGAAATTGCCGACAAATATAAATGGGCGATTGTGAATGTGAATCTGCGGCCATTTTATACCGAAGGGGCCAAGACATTTGGCTTTGAGGTGGCCGAACAACTGGGCTGGAAATTGCCGAAGCACACCGTATGCCCGACTGCGGGCGGCACCATTTTGCCCAAGATTTACAAAGCGTATCAGGAATTTATTGATCTGGGGCTGGTGGCGGATAACCAGCCGAAAATTTATTCCGCCCAGGCTGCCGGATGCAACCCAGTGGTTGAGGCGATTCGCGCCGGACATGACCTGATTAAACCGCAAAAGCCCAAGACGATCGCCAAAAGCATCGCCATAGGCAATCCGGCGGATGGTTTTTATGTGGTGCAGGCGGTTAAACAATCCGGCGGTTGGGGTGAAGATGCCACCGATGCGGAAATTGTCGATGCCATTAAACTTCTGGCCCGCACGGAAGGAACTTGGACTGAACCCGCGGGCGGCACCACACTGGCTGCCACCATAAAATTAATTAACAGCGGGCGAATTCCGCGTGATGAAAGTATTTGTGTATGCATCACCGGCAACGGATTAAAAACGGTGGAAGTGGTCGTGGATCAGTTGGAACCGCCGGCATCCATTCCGCCAAAGCTTGATGCCTTTGACGCCCTGATGGCCACGTATCAGGCACAGCAGACCAAGACGCCGGGAAAGGTTCCGGCTGGCGTATAATGCCAGAGTAATAGTGAACCACCGGCATTATGCCGGCGGCAACAAGGATTAGAAAAATTGTCACGCGGGCAGAAAACCGCGATACCTAGGAGAAACAATCATGGCGATAAAAATCAGAATTCCCACTCCCTTGCGAGCGGTCACCAATGGCGCCGATATGGTGGAAGTGCAGGCGGGCACGGTGGATGAGGCGTTGAAAAATCTGTGCGGGCAATTCAACGGCATGGAAAAGCGGCTTTATAAACAGCCGGGCGAATTGAATCGCTTTGTGAATATCTATGTCAATGATGAAGACATCCGCTTTTTGAATAACCTGCAGACACCTATCAAAGATGGCGATGATGTCAGCGTTGTGCCCGCCATTGCCGGAGGATAAAACATGGCTAAAACCAGCAAACGCGTGTGGTTGACATTCAGCGGAAAAGCGATGGTGGAAACACCGGCGCTGTGGCGTATGGCGCGGCAATTTTCCAATGTCAGCTTTGACATTCGGCAAGCCAGTGTGACCGCGGAAATCGGCATCATGGCGGTATTGTTTGAGGGCGAAAGCGGAGATGTAGCCGCCGCACTGACGTTTTTACGCGAGCAAGGCGTCACGGTGGAACCCATTGAAGGCAGCGTAGTTGAAGGATGACGGAATGGCAATTTCTGAATTAGCGGAACAATTGGAGAAAGCGGACCCGGCTTTGGCGCGGTATAACCGGCAGATGCTCTGGGCTCCCATCGGCGTGGAAGGGCAGAAGAAGTTAAAGGCGGCGCGGGTGTTGATGGTGGGTTGCGGTGCTTTGGGCACGGTGTTGGCCAACACGCTTTCACGGGCCGGCGTGGGGCATATTACGATTATTGACCGCGACTTTATTGAATTGAACAATTTGCAGCGGCAGGTGCTATTTGATCAACAGGATATCAAAGATCAATTACCGAAATCAGTTGCCGCACAGCGCAAAATCGCAGGCATAAATTCTGATGTGCACGTGGAGGCGGTGGTAGCGGATGTGAATCATAATAATATTGAGCAATACGCTAAAGATAAGCATCTGCTGCTGGATGGCACGGACAATTTTGAAACGCGCTTTTTGATCAATGACGTTTCCATCAAACTCAATATCCCGTGGATTTACGGCGCGTGCATCAGTGCCATGGGTCTGGGCATGGTCATTCGCCCCGGTATTACCCCTTGCCTGCGCTGCATATTTGAAACTTCCCCACCGGCGGGCATGAATCCGACGTGTGATACGGCAGGCGTGCTGGGGCCGACGGTGAATGTGGTGGCAAGCTGGCAGGCTATGGAGGCCATGAAGTTGCTCACGGGCAATATCGATGCGGTCAGCACGCGGCTATTTAGCTTTGATCTGTGGGATAATCGATTCCAACAGTTGAATGTTTCCCGCGCTCGGGAAATCGCTGACTGCCCGGCGTGTAAACATCATAACTATGAATATTTGTCCGGGAAATTCGGTTCCAGCACCACAGCTTTGTGCGGACGAAACGCCGTGCAGATTTCCCAGCCAGCGGGCGGCAAGGTGGATTTTGACCACATTGCGGCCAATTTGCGGGGGGTGGGCACACCGAGTTTTAACAAATTTATGCTTAAATGCGCCATTGGTGAAGGACAGGGCGAGCGGCGGAAGGAATATGAGCTGACGCTTTTTGCCGATGGAAGAGCTATTATTAAAGGCACGCACGAGGCCGCTGTGGCCAAGGCAATTTACGCCAAGTATATCGGCAGCTGAATCAGCGGCCGAAGCCTAGTTTTTGATGTTTCTTTTTTCAGGAGTTATTTTCATGCTCGAAGCTTTTATCGCCACAATCACCCACACCCGCAATGCCACATTGAAACTGGTAGCTGATCTGAAAGATGATCAGATGGCGCTGCAACCGGCTCCCAAAACCAATCATCCGGCTTGGGTGTTGGGACACCTGCTGCTGGTAGAGGGAAATTTTTTGGCTTTGCTGGGCGGAACAGCTCCGGCCCTGGATGCCAACTGGAAAGATATTTACGGCGGCGGTAGCACTCCCAGCGCGGATAAAAGCCTCTATAAGCCCAAAGCGTATTATCTGGATCATCTCGCGGCGGTTCGCGCCCAAATTATTGAACGGCTTAAAAATGTGAAGCCTGAACAGCTCGCCCAACCGCATCCGGATCCCGCTCGCCGAGAACGGTTCCCCACCATTGGCCACACCATTTTTATGTACGGCACATGGCATGAGGGCTACCACGCCGGACAGCTTTCCGCATGGCGTCGCGTGCAGGGTTTGCCGGCGGTGTGATGCGATAGCCGCACGGTGCAAACACACGCGGCTAAAATGCTTTGGAACGCGGCCACGGTGATCTGCGGTGCGGTGTTTCCGCGGTGATTGAATGGGTAGTTTATATCCCAATCGGCTTTTTTAGCGGCGCGTGTTTGCACCGCGCGGTGTATCGTCGGGAAAGCCTGCGGCCTAATGCGGAGAACCGTCCCGTGATTATCGGCTGGCACATTGTGGTCTGTGCGTATGGATTTTGGCTGCCCAATGATCCGCGCGGGTCGGGTTCCCATTATGTTGGTTCGGATGACCTCTTCCGTGTTGCCGGAAGGGCCACACCCGTTACAGGCGGTCGATCCAGAGCGTATGATCCGCACGATGTCGCGGCGCGGCTGAACGCTAAAGCCCAGTTGGCCCGTGAACCGGTTGAATTCACCGGACTGCAGGCACGGGCAATTGCTACGGGCTTTGCATGGGCGGCAAGGGAAGGCGGTTATATGATCCACGCATGCACTGTGATGCCTCGCCACGCCCATTTGGTTGTTGCCAGGTGCGCCCGCCCCGTTGGCCGGATCGTATCACACTTAAAAAGCCGGGCGACCCATCAGCTGCGCAAGGACGGGCTGATCGCGGCTAATAACCCGCCGGAGCGGGAGGCGTCATCGATTTGGGCGCGCGGCCACTGGTGCGTATTTCTCGATTCGGAGATGGACATTGCCCGCGCGGTGCGTTATGTGGAAAACAACCCGATTAAAGACGGATTGCGGCCACAAAAGTGGTCGTTTGTGGTGCCGCGTAACGGCCAGCGGGACATACCACAGGCCAGTCTTAGCCGCGCGTGCTTGCACCGCGCGTTCCTCGGTTAACACAGCGCGTTTCCGCGCGGTGCAAGCACAGGCGGCTAAGAGATTGACGCGATGGAAATATCGGTAGAAATTAGATGCGAGGTTACCAACCCATGAAATCACAAAACGATGTTACCTATCTGGATAACGCCGCGACCAGTTGGCCCAAGCCGCCGGAAGTCGCTGCCGCTATGACAGAATTTCTTGCCAATGACGCGGCCAATCCGGGGCGGGCCGGGCATCGTATGGCCGTGGCGGCGGAAAAAATGATTGATCGCGTTCGGAAACAGCTAACTGAATTCATCGGCGGAACGGATATTCACCGGCTTATTTTTGCCATGAATTGTACCGATGCTTTAAATATCGCGTTCAAAAGTATCCTGCGATCCGGTGATCACGTTATTACCACCATGCTGGAACATAACAGCGTCAGCCGGCCGCTGCAGAGCATGGCAGATGCTGGTTTTATTACGCTTACGCGCGTCAGCTTTTCGCCGCAAACCGGCATGATTGATCCTGATGAAGTCAAAAAAGCGATCACTCCGAAAACTCGCATGATTGCCATTACCCATGCCAGCAATGTGCTGGGCACAGTTCAACCGGCGGCGGAGGTTGGAAAAATCGCACGCGAACATGGCGTATTGTTTCTGCTGGATACCGCCCAGACCATTGGCGCAGTTCCGATTAACATCGTGCATGAGCACGTGGATATGCTGGCGTTTCCGGGGCATAAATCACTCCTAGGCCCCACCGGCACCGGCGGGCTGTATCTACATACGACTGTTAATATGGATGATTTAATGGCTTTCCGTGAGGGGGGTACCGGCGGTGATTCCTCCACGGCGACGCAGCCGCGGCTCATGCCCTACCTGCTGGAAGGCGGCACACCCAACACCGTGGGCATTGCGGGCCTTGGAGCGGCGACTGAATTTGTTATCAAACATGATCCCGCCCAAACACTGGCGCATGAAAAAACTCTGGTGCAGCGATTTATTGATGGCGTGGCGGATATTGGCGCTTTGAATATTTATGGCCCTACCGGCCCCAATGGCGCCGCCAATCGCGTGGGCACGGTAAGCTTTAATGTGGAGGGGTTCAGCCCGCAGGAGCTGGGCGGTATTCTGGATGAATCTTTTTCCATCGCTGTGCGTCCCGGTTTGCACTGCTCCCCTTACGCCCATCGCGTGCTGAACTCATTTCCCGATGGTGCCGTGCGCGTAAGCCCCGGACATTTCAACACCGCAGAGGACATCGACCTGCTGCTCCAGGCCCTGCACGAAATCGCGGCGTAGCTTTC
>DAHXLH010000272.1:0-5626 GCA_027366115.1 Phycisphaerales bacterium | reverse complement strand
TTCTTCGATCTACGGCGGAAATCTTCCCACAACGCCCTACACCACGGATCGTGCCGGACGTGGTCCCGCCTGGAACAACTCCCTTTTTGAAGACAACGCCGAATTTGGTCTGGGCATTCGTGTGGGCCTGGATCAGCATATCCAGCACGCACAACGGCTGGTCCGAAATCTCTCCGGCCTGACCGGTGACACCCTGGCCGCCGCGCTATTGGAAGCCGACCAGAGTTCCGAAAAAGGCATTGCCGATCAACGTAACCGCGTGTTGGAACTCCGCAGGATTCTGACGCGATCAACGGACCCGCAAGCCGCACTTCTCCATCAGATGGCGGATTATCTGGTGCGCAAGAGTGTCTGGATCATCGGCGGTGACGGATGGGCGTATGACATTGATTTTGGCGGGTTGGATCATGTGTTAAGCCTGCCATTCGATGTGAATGTGCTTGTACTGGATACCGAAGTCTACTCCAATACCGGTGGCCAGAGTTCCAAGAGTACGCCCATTGGCGCAGTGGCCAAATTCGCCGCCGCGGGCAAAAGCACCCAGAAAAAGGACCTCGGCCTGATGGCCATGAGTTATCGCCATGCGTATGTCGCCAGCGTCGCCTTTGCGGCCAATGACAATCATACCGTCCGCGTGTTCAGTGAAGCCGCCAGTTATCACGGCCCATCTCTGATTATCGCGTACAGCCACTGCATCGCTCATGGATATGATCTCAAGTTCGGCCTGAACCAGCAAAAACTTGCGGTGGACAGCGGCGTGTGGCCGCTCTATCACTATGATCCGCGATTAATCGTGCAGGGCAAACCGCCATTACAAATTGACGGCCCGGCACCCCGCGCCGATGTGCGCAATTATCTGCGCAATGAAACGCGGTTTTCCATGATTGAAAAAATCAATCCTGAAAGATTCCGTGTTCTTTCCGATGCGTCGGTGCGCAATACCACGGAACGTCTGGAACTTTATACGCATTTGGCCGGCATTGCTTTTCCGGAGGTCAAACCGCCCGCGCAGGCGGATACCAGTGCCCCGGCGGCGAAAGGAGAATAATGTTATGGATATGTCCACGAATTATATGGGTTTTGATCTTCCGCATCCGCTGATACCCGGCGCATCGCCAATGGTGGATGATATGGACACTGTCCGCCGTCTGGAAGATGCCGGCGCTCCCATGATTATCATGCCTTCGATTTTTGAAGAGCAGTTGGTCCAGGAGGAAATCTATGTAGATTGGGCGCTTACGCAAGGGGACGAAAACTCCGGCGAAGCGTCGGGGTATTTGACAACACCGTATAATTTCCGGCTCGGCCCCGATGCCTATCTTAAACAGCTACAAAAAATCAAATCTGTTGTGCGCGTCCCGGTTATCGCGTCGCTCAACGGTCGCACGCTGGGCGGCTGGACCTCTTATGCCAAGCTGCTGGAGCAGGCGGGTGCCGACGGTATTGAGTTAAATCTCTACGATTTAGCCCTGTCCGCGTTTCGTGATGCGGGAGATGTTGAACGCGACATGCTCGCGATCATCAAGGATGTGCGCAAGGCGGTAACGCTACCGCTGGCGGTGAAGCTCTCTGGTTTTTACACATCACCGGTGCATTTTGTCGCGCAGGCCGCCAAAGCCGGCGCGGGAAGTGTTGTGATCTTTAACCGGTTTTACCAGGCGGATATTGATATTGACAATCTGACGGTAAAGCGCGAACTCAAGTTGTCCACATCCGATGAACTTTTGCCGCGCCTGCGCTGGGTGGCGGCCATCAGCGGGCAGGTGGATTGTCAGTTGGCGATCACCGGCGGCGTTCAAAATGCGCGCGACGCGGTCAAATGTCTCATGGTCGGAGCGGATGCCGTGCAACTTGTTTCCGCGCTTTTGGAGTATGGTCCGGACCACTTGAAGGTATTGCGTGACGCTCTGGCTGAGTGGCTGCGGGCCAACGAGTATTTGTCCGTCAAGCAGATGAAGGGATCCATGAGCATGGCGCGGTCCCCGGAGCCGGAATTATTCGAGCGCGGCAATTACATTCGAATTCTCCAGGGATGGAAAAAAATGGAAAGCGGCATGGAGTTGTTCTGGAGTTGAGTCATGCATGAAATATCGATTGCGGAATCCGTGATCGCCTTAGTCCGGCAACATCTGCCCGCGCACCAGCGACTGATTCGGGCCACGGTGCGCATTGGGCCTATGCATGGGGTGGAGGCACAGGCGATGGAGATGGCCTGGAATGTGGCCAGTGCGGGTGTCGGCTGGAGTACATCGCAGTTGAAGGTTGTGACACCCCCCTGGCGGTTTCGCTGCGTGTCATGTGGACGATGCTGGGAGCCGGCAACGGTTGATGAGCATTGCGTATGCGGAGGCACCCAAGTTGATATTATGGGGGGCGATGAGTTTCAGTTGGAGTCCATTGAAGTGGATTGCGACACCGGGCAGCACCAACGAAAAGCCGCAGTACATGTTCGTGGCAGCAAACCTTTCAAGACTGGAGTTGCTCGTGAGCACCAAAGTACCGATTGTTGAAAATGTCCTTAAACTTAATGATGAAATAGCCTTGCAAAATCGGAAGCTATTTGAACACGCCGGCGTGTTTGTCGTGGATTTAATCGGCGCGCCCGGCGCGGGAAAAACGGCTCTTCTGGAGCTGACGCTCCGGCAACTCAAGGCGATTGTTACTATCGGAGTCATCGTCGGCGATCCGGCCACCTGCCGCGATGGAGACCGTCTGGCTAAGCATTCAGAGCATATTGTACAGATCAATACGGGAAGCGGATGCCACTTGGACGCCAATCAGGTACGGCACGCCATGGATCGAATCGACTTGGCCGCACTTGATATTCTAATTATCGAAAATGTCGGCAATTTGATCTGCCCGGTCTCATTCAATCTTGGGCAGGACTGCAAAGTCGGCATGTTCAGTGTCAGTGAAGGCGACGATAAAGCCGCCAAGCATCCGAATCTGGTCGTATCGGCGGATCTGCTGATTCTCAATAAAATTGATCTATTTCCCTATATTCCCTTTGATCTCGAGCGCTTCCGGCAGGATGTGACCCATCTCAATCGAACCGCCCCACTGCTGGAAATTTCCGTCGCCCGCAATCAGGCCAACGCATGGCTGGAGTGGCTGACAGAAAACGCAAAACGCGAGCAGCGCCAGACCAAGTCCGATTGAGGCACCCCGTCAGGAATCATCCGCTAAAGATAAGGCCGGATTTCGCGAGATTTTTTACAGTTTTTCCAACTCGGCGATGATGTCGAGCACGGCTTTCTTGCCGTCCGCGAAATACATCAGACAGTTTTTGGCGGCAAAAAGTGGATTGGGAATTCCGGCAAAACCCGCACTGAGACTGCGTTTAATCACGATGACTGTGCCCGCTTTATCGACATTCAAAATCGGCATGCCCGCAATGGGGCTGTTGGGATTATCACGCGCATCAGGATTCACCACATCATTGGCACCATTGACGATGACCACATCCATGTTTTCAAATTCCGGATTGATCCGGTCCATTTCCATGAGATGATCATAAGGAATATTGGCCTCCGCCAAGAGTACATTCATGTGCCCCGGCATGCGCCCAGCGACCGGATGAATACCGAATTGCACGTCCACCGATCGCGATTCCAACAACTCAAATAGCTGCCCCACCGCGTGTTGCGCTTGTGCCACCGCCAGACCATATCCCGGCACAATGGCCACACGCCGGGCACCGTCCAAGATGGCCGCGACTTCTTCGGCATTGACGCTTTTAATATTTCCGCCATAAATATCATCGGATTTTGCGGCCTTGCCGGCTTGCACCTGCCCGAACAGCACATTAATAAAGGACCGGTTCATCGCTTTGCACATGATCATTGCCAGGATGAAGCCCGAGGACCCTTCCAGGGCACCACCAATGATTAAGAGTTTATTGTTGAGTACAAACCCCATGGCGGAGGCGGATAAGCCCGCGTAACTGTTAAGTAGTGCGATGACCGTAGGCATATCTCCGCCGCCGATCGGCAGAATCAGCATTATCCCAAACAGCAGACACAGGGCGATAAAAATCGGAAATACCAGCGGGTTGGCGGGAATGACCACTACCATGGCACCGGCAATGACCGATGCGCCCAATACGGAAATACTGGCGACATTCTGAAACGGATAATTCATGGGCTGTGTGGGCAGTATTTCCTGCAGCTTTCCCGCCGCCACAAGACTGCCGGTAAATGTCAGATAGCCCAGAAGCGATTCAAACCCGATGGCAACAAGTGTGGAGGTGCCCAATGATGCCCCGTGGGCGTAATATTCCGCGGTTCCCACCAGCGCCGCTGCCAAGGCTCCAAAGGCATGAAATAGGGCAATCTGTTGCGGAACAGCGGTCATGGGAATCAACAGGGCCATGGGAAGCGCGGCCGCAATGGCGATGGCGAAGGCGATGAAAATCCAGTCATAATGCCGAACTTCCGGCAGAAAAAGCGTGGCGATAATCGCTGCCGCCATGCCAATTTCTCCGGCCAGCACGCCCCAGCGCGCGGTTTTGGGGCTGCTTAGCCACTTCAACGACAGCGCAAAAAGCATGGCCGCAGCCAAATAAATCAAAATGACATAAGCAGGCATAACTTGGCGATGGGGTAAGAACTTGGCCGTTGCGGCGATGATCGTTACAGGCAAATAGGAACTTATCACAAGGTGCTCCCGTGGCTAGAGGTTTAAGTAAACGACAGGCAGGCTTTGAGATCACTGCGATTTGCGCTTCTTAAACATCTTGAGCATACGATCGGTCATTAAAAAGCCGCCCACCACATTGATCATCGAGGCCGTCACCGCGATGGTCCCCAACACCACGACCATGGTGGTGTTATGCCCCGCACCGGTCACCGCAATGGCTCCGACCACCGAGATCGCCGAGATCGCATTGGTCAGCGACATCAGGGGAGTGTGGAGTTGGGGCGAAACGCGCCGCACCACTTCATAGCCCAAAAACGCCGCCAGCGCAAAGACAAACAAATTGGATTCCAACGATGGATTCATACAGGGTTCTCCAACAAAGCAATCATTGCCTATTTTATATGCCGGCTCCGGCGGCTTTGTGTGCCGCACGCTTAGTTCCGGTCCGATCGCTTAGCCCGCGCTCGCCGCAGCATCCGGTGATTCCAGTACCGGCAGGCCCAGTAGCTCACGCACACGCGGGTTAAGAATGACGCCTTCACGCATGACCAGCATATCGCGCGTGATTTGATCCTGCATATCCAGAAGGCATTGCCCATTTTTGACCAGATGCTTTAATACATTAACCATATTGTTGGCGTACATTTGACTGGCGTGAACCGGGAGCGTGGCGGTGAGATTTGTCGGCCCCAGAATCGTGACACCCTGATGCACAACCACTTCATCCGGACGCGTCAGGGAACAATTGCCGCCGCGCGAAGCCGCTAGATCAACAATAATCGAGCCGGCTTCCATTCCGTTAACCATGTCATCGGAGATCAGAATCGGCGCTTTTTTCCCCGGCACCGCCGCGGTGGATATGACGATATCCGCCTCACTGACGCTGTGGGCCATGAGTTCGCGCTGCCGCCGCTGCTCTTCGGCCGTCTGCTGCCGAGCGTAACCAGCGGGAGTTTGCGCTTCAGCGGCCTGCAGGGGCAACTCGATA
>DAHXLH010000232.1:0-9293 GCA_027366115.1 Phycisphaerales bacterium | reverse complement strand
GTTAGAATGCTGCGGAAGCGCTGGCGCTGCTATTTTGCTGGGCGGGGCGGCGTTTTTCTCCCGGGGGAAAACCGCTATACTTTCGGGCTTTGGTAGTTTGGAAAAGAATGGAGTTATGTATGTCCGGGTCCAAGTCTTCGATTAAACGGCCGGTTATGTTGATTATCCGGGATGGCTGGGGAGAAAATCCGCACCCGGAAATGGATGCTTATAACGCGATTAAATTGGCCCAACATCCCGTGGATGACCGCCTGATGCGGGACTATCCCAATGTGCTGATTCATACCAGCGGCGAATGGGTGGGATTGCCGGAGGGGGTGATGGGCAATAGTGAAGTGGGTCACCAGAATATCGGGGCCGGGAGAATTGTGGATCAGGAAACCATGCGCATTACGCGGCGGATTCGCGATGGCAGTTTTTTTGAAAACCCCACGCTGAATGCGGCCATCGCCTTCGCACAGGCCAATCATGGTCGCTTGCATGTGTTGGGCTTATGTTCCGATGGCCGGGTGCATAGTGACTTGGAACATGCATACGCCATTCTGGAATTGGCAAAACGCAAAAACGTCAAGGCGGATCATGTATTGATTCATGCCATTACCGATGGCCGGGACACGGCCCCGCAGGGGGGCGTGCGATATCTGGCGGCGCTGGAGGCGAAAACACGGGAGATTGGCGTGGGAAAAATCGCCACGGTGGTAGGCCGGTATTACGCGATGGACCGGGATAATCGATGGGACCGCGTGGAAAAAGCGTACAATCTTCTGGCGTTGGGGGAAGGGGCACAATTTCCCAATGCGATCGCGGCTCTTGAACACTATTACGCCCATGCTACAGAACCCTCGCGTGCGGGCGATGAATTTGTTGTACCCAGTGTGATCGCGGGTATTGATGGCAAAATTAAAAACGGCGACGCGGTGATTTTCTTTAATTATCGCGGCGATCGCCCGCGCGAAATCACCAGAGCCTTTATGTATGATGATACCCGCTTCAAGCAGGAAAAGAACGGGGGCTTTATCCGTAAATCCCGGCCGACAAATATTTATTTTGCCACCATGACCGGCTACGAAGAGGGCTTGCCGGTCCATCCGATTTTTGCCAAGCCGGAAAAAATGAAGGAAATTCTCGGCATGTATATCGCCGAAAAGGGTTTAAGCCAGTTCCGATCCGCGGAGACTGAAAAATTTCCGCACGTCACATTTTTTTTCAATGATTATCGCGAACCGCCATTTGACCATGAAGACCGCAAAATGGCGGAAAGTCCGAAGGTGACAACGTATGATCAACAGCCGGAAATGAGCGCCAGTCAGGTGACGGAGATTGTTCTGGCATCGCTGGAAAAAGGGGATGAAGATTTTTATGTCGTGAATTTCGCCAACGGCGATATGGTGGGCCATACGGGTAATTTGCCGGCAGCCATCAAGGCTGTTCAAACCGTGGATGCGTGCGTGGGCAAGCTGCTGGAAAAAATTCAGGCCTTGGGTGGCGCGGCGATCGTGACGGCCGATCATGGCAACTGCGAACAAATGTGGGATCCGGTCCATCAGTGCCCGCACACCAGCCACACCACCTTTGATGTGCGGTTGATTGTGGTGGATGACCGATTCAAAGGCCACACTTTGCGCACCGGAGGATGTCTGGCGGATGTGGCGCCGACGTTGTTGAAGATGATGGGCTTGCCGCAACCGGCGGAGATGACGGGCAAACCACTGCTATGAATTCCTCACAGTTGAACCATGGCTGTAAATCCACTAGTGTACCCTTATGGGTCGCACTGGCGCGGCTGGAGAAGTTTTTCTCGGGAAGTAAACGATGGCGGATACGGCCGCGATAACTTGGATTCTGGAGGTGGCGGCGGCCTCCTTTGCCGGGGGCTTGTTAGGGTCCATCAGCGGGTTGGGCGGCGGCATTGTGATTGTGCCGGTGCTGACCATTTTTCTGCACATGCCCATTGAGCAAGCCATTGGAGCCAGCATTGTTTCAGTTATTGCCGTTTCCAGCGGGGCCGGCTCGGTTTATGTTCGTGATCATATAACCAATGTGCGCGTGGCGATGTTTCTGGAACTTTCCACCGCCAGCGGCGCGATATTGGGCGCTGCGGTACTGGCCAAGTTTCTAAACGCCCAGACCTTATCCATTCTGTTCGGACTGGCACTCTTGCTTTCGCTGGTTCCAATTCTATTAAACATCGGAGAAGAATTGCCGAAAAATGTCAAGAATGATCGCCTGGCCAATTATCTGCGGCTGCAGGGATCCTATTTTGATAAGCGACTGGGCCGGGAAATCTTCTACAATGCCGCCAACGTGCCGCCGGCCATGGGCGTGATGTTTATCGCCGGGATCATGGCCGGGATTTTGGGTATCGGTGCCGGCGTGCTGAAAGTGCTGGCCCAGGAAGTGGCCATGCATCTGCCGACAAAAGTTTCAACCGCGACGAGCAATTTTATGATTGGCGTGACGGCGGCGGCGGCGGCGGGGGTGTATTTGCACCGGGGACTGGTGCTGCCGTATCTGGTGGTGCCGGTGGCCACCTCGGTTGTGGTTGGTGCGTTACTGGGCACGAAAATAATGGAGAAAATGTCCAACGCACACATTCGGAAAGTGTTTGCGATTTTGCTGGGCATTGTGGGGATGGAAATGCTTTTGCGCGGCTGCGGAATAAATTTTTGATCATCGGATGCTGTGAAGGATCGCGGCACCTAAGGGTAGCAGAATATGAATACGGTAAATGCCTCATCGCCGAATAATCCAGCGCCGCCACCCGGCACTCCGCCCCATGCGCCGATAAAAGATGAGTTTATCATTCAAGATGCCGCAGCGTGGGTCTTGCGCGTGGGAGTGATATTAAGTGTTGCCGTGATGATCCTGGGGTTGACCTTGAGCTTTATCCATGCGCCGCCGACGATCAAGGAAATGCGGCATGTGACCTTCAACACCAGCCCGGTGGCGATGTATCATGGAGTCATTGCCGGAAACGGCAAAAGCATCATAGACTTGGGCCTGCTGCTGCTGGTACTGACCCCCATTTCTCGCGTGGCGGTCTCGGTGGTGCTTTTTGCGGTGGTGGATCACGACTGGTTTTACACATGGGTGACGCTGGCGGTACTGCTGTTGACGCTGATTTCACTGTTGTTTTTGCATTGAAACGTCTGAAACCCGCAACCCCGCCCCGCAGATTTCTTCCCATGCGATTTTTGCGTTTTTGACGGTTATTGGATAAATTGGCGGGTTGGCCAAGGCGTGAGAAAACGGGTATGGGTATAGTAGTTCAGAAATTTGGCGGCACATCGGTTGCGACGGCGGAGAAAATCCATGTGGCGTCGCGCAAGGTGATCGCGGCTAAAACGACCGGCCACCAGGTTGTCGTGGTGGTCTCAGCGATGGGGCATACCACCGATGAGCTGCTCGAGTTAGCCCAGCAGGTTTCACCCAATCCGCCCAAACGGGAGTTGGATCAACTCCTGGCCACCGGCGAGCAGGTCACCATCGCGTTAATTGCCATGGCGATTCACGCCCAGGGGCATGATGCCATCAGCTTTACCGGCGCACAAATCGGGCTGATAACCGATGCCGTTCACAGCAAGGCCCGCATTCGGGAAATTGACAAGCGACGCATTCTCGCCGAGCTGGACGCCGGTAAAATTGTGATTGTCGCGGGTTTTCAGGGAATTAACGAGCATGGCGACATTACCACCCTGGGCCGGGGTGGAAGCAACGCGTCGTTAGTAGCCTTGGGGGCCGTGCTGAATGCGGAGGTATGTGAAAATTACACCGATGTGGACGGCGTGTACACGGCCGACCCGCGAATTGTTCCCCAAGCCCGGAAGATTGATCGCATCAGTTATGATGAAATGATGGAGCTTTCCAGCGTGGGTGCCGGCGTGCTACAAACGCGGGCGGTGGAATTTGCCAAAAAATATAATGTTCCGATCCATGTCCGAAACAGCGGCCACGACCGCCCGGGCACCTGGATCGTCGCGGAGACTAGTTCTATGGAAAATATTGCCGTTTCCGGCTGTGCGTTAAAAAAAGACCTGATGCGGGTGTCGCTAAAAAGCGTTCCGGACCGCCCGGGGATTGTAGCGCAAATTTTTACCGCTATCGCGCAGGCCAATATTATTGTCGATGACATTATCCAGAACGTGCAGGATGATGGGACCGCCAACATCAGCTTCACCGTGGAACATGGGGATGTTGCCGATCTTAAACCGGTCATGGAGCGGTTGCTGGCCGAACTCGGCGGCGCGGCGGCGTATGAAAAAGATATGGCCAAAGTGTCAGTGGTGGGAGTTGGAATGAAGCAGGCCGTCGGCGTGGCCAGCACCATGTTCAAAGCGCTTGCCGATCAGAAAATAAACATCCAGAACATCAGCACCAGCGAAATCCGCATCAGTTGTCTGGTAAGCCGCGCCGATGCGGAAAACGCTCTGCGCGCCGTGCACGCCGCCTTCGGCCTGGACAAGCCGCCAGCGGCATAGCCCGGCATACCGTTTAAGCCGCGCCGGCGTGCGGAGGATATCCGATCACTCTAAAAAGGCACCTGACACCTTTTCCGCGGATTTTACCACCGGCAGAGCCGGCGGCTTTGTGACAAAACGTACCCCCCTCATTTATTCATTGCTCATTATTCATTGACACAACGTCCTCCTCATGGTGTAACCTGTCCCCTGTCACCTGTAACCCAGTCCTTCTAACTCCTCCTTACTAAACGCACCTCACGCAGTCCCGGCGATGCTTCCCAGGCCTTCGGTGGCCCGGGCGAAAAGATCCGTACGCACGCATCGGTTGGCAATGGCCGGTAGATCCGCGTTAGCCCCCAGATGGCCCCAGCGGATCATCTGTTCAAGAAACCAGATGACATGATCAACGCGGGGAGTGCAATGTTCAAGTTGCCAGGAGCGGAAGTGCCATTTGAGTCCGCGCTGTCGCTGTACTGGTTCCAGGCCCAGGTGCACCGCCTCCAGACTGTGCATAATCAGTTCCTGACTTTCATCGACATATTCTCTCTGCGAAAGCAATTCCGCTAAAGCCAGGCGGTTTTCCGGGGCCTGGCAATAGGCGCAAGCCCGTATGATAGCGCGTATGATTCGCGTGAGTTGGTCGGACCTTTGGCGGGCGCACAACTCGGTGGTGAGCAATACTTTTTCTGGATGATCGGGATATATATCCGTCGTCGCCAGGGCAATGCGTCCCCAGCCGTGACTTTCCGCCAGAGACCCCCACGGCTCGCCCACACAAAACAGATCGACATAATGTTTGGCCATGTGATCCGCCAGGAGTATGGGCTTAAGCTGCACAAGCTGCACATCATGGTCTGGATCGATGCCGCCGTGGGTCAGCCAGTCGCGCAGCAGATAATGATGCATGGAAAAGGTGGAGACGCGGGCACATATTATTTTGCGACCCACGCGGCCGGAATCAATTACTTTTCGTAGCGTTTGGGGGCAATCCACGCCCAAGTTGGCCAATTCCGTGGAGACCACCAGTGTGCTTCCACCGGAGCCAAGGTTCATGACCGCCACCATGGGTTCAATAAAATCGCTGCGGCCTAACTGGCTCATGATCGACATGCCCAGAAGGGAATGGCTGGCATCCAGCAGGCCGTAGGTGAGCTTATCGCGCACGATCATCCAGCCGCCTTCGCGTTCGATTTCCACCGCAACGCCTTCATCGTCAAAATAGCCATTGGCGGACGCCACCACCAAGGGAGCCGCGTCAATGAGTCGCATGAATCCAATACGCATGAAAGCAGAGTTCCTTAAGGTCCTGGCAAAGGTTTACGACCACATGTCCATTAACTGCATGCCAGCAAAACTGCTGCCACGGAGTGCTTTTTTTTAGGATTTTTCTTTTTGTAATCGCCCGGGAATTGCATTTCCTTGAATTATCGCGCGGGTTTACCTGCAAAAATACTTTTTCGCTCAAAAATGCCCTGCGGGACTGGTATGTGTATAAGTTGTGCAAAAGTCGATTGGCTGCCTGTGGACAATGCAGTAACGCATAAAATGGCTGGGGAAAAATTCTTGTCGATCAAATCACAGTGCCGATAAAACATTCTTCACGGAGGCGACGGCGGGCCGTCGGCCTATTATAATCCCGTGGGGTAGACGGATTTGGCCGCGGTTTGCCAGTCCGAGACGGCGGAGGCGGTTTTTATGGTAATTATTGGAACCCTAGGCCGAAGGAGCCTGAAGAATGTCTTCAATTCACAAGTTTGTTGTGGTACCAGCGGTGCCGGAGAAACTCGCAGCCCTGCACGAGTTAGCCTATAACCTCTGGTCCTTATGGAATTACGAAGCGGCAAGTTTATTTAATCGTCTGGATCCGGACTTATGGGAAGAGACAGGCCACAATCCGGTGCGACTGCTGAATCTCATCGGTCAGGATAAATTGCGCGCCGCTGCGGAAGATGAGGGGTTTCTATCGCATCTCAACCGCATCACGTGGGATCTGAAATCCTACATGCAGCAGAACACCTGGTTCAAACAGCGCTATCCGGATCGCAAGCCGGTGATCGCCTATTTTTCAGCGGAGTTCGGGCTGCATGAATCGCTGCCGATTTACTCAGGGGGTCTGGGTGTACTTTCGGGTGACCATTTGAAAAGCGCCAGTGACCTGGGCATTCCGCTGGTCGCGGTAGGGTTGCTGTATCGTGAGGGATATTTCCATCAGCAGCTTAACGCCGATGGCTGGCAACAGGAGTTGAACCCGGAAAATGATTTCTCCTCGATGAGCATCACACAGGTGAAAAATCAGGAGGGACAGCAAGCGGTAATCACCGTGGATTACCCGGACTCGCAAGTTCGCGCTGCGGTTTGGCGGGTGCAGGTGGGGCGCGTCACGCTGTACCTGATGGATTGCAATCTGGAAATCAACAGTCCGCATAATCGGGACATCACCGCACGGCTATACGGTGGCGATCATGAAATGCGCATCCGGCAGGAAATTATGCTGGGCATTGGCGGTTTGCGGGCACTGGCGGCGGCGGGCATTACCCCGACAGTTTGCCACATGAATGAAGGCCATTCGGCCTTTTTGGCTCTGGAACGCTGCCGTGTGCTGATGGAACAGGAAAAGCTGACCTTTGTTGAAGCACGGGAAATGGTTTCCGCCAGCAATGTATTTACCACGCATACGCCGGTTCCAGCGGGCAATGACGCCTTTCACCGTGATTTAATAGAAAAATATTTCAGCAATTATTGCCATAAACTGGGCATCAGCATTGATGAACTCATGGCCATGGGACGGGTGAATCCGCAGGACAATAACGAATTTTTCGGTGTTACCGTCCTGGCGTTGCGCATGGCGTGGCATGCCAACGGAGTCAGTGAATTGCATGGGCAGGTATCGCGGCGCATGTGGCAGCGGATATGGCCGGAAATTCCCGCGCCGGAAATTCCGATCCGCCACATTACCAACGGCGTGCATACGCAGTCCTGGCTAGGTGAAGGCTTTGCGCGGCTGTACCAGGAATATCTGGGTGCCAACTGGATTGAGCGCCCGGCGGATCACAGCATCTGGGGACGCACAGATAAAATTCCGGATGTTGAAATGTGGCGCGCCCATGAACGCCGCAAGGAACGCCTGATACATTTCGCGCGCCAGCGGCTGGCCATGCAGCTTGCACGGCGTGGTCAATCCGCATTGGATGTTCAGCGCGTGGACGAAGTGCTGGATTCAAAATCATTGATTATCGGCTTTGCGCGGCGCTTTGCCACCTACAAACGCGCCACGCTGCTTTTGCGCAATCCGGATCGCTTAGTCAAACTGCTTAAAAATTCCGATCAGCCGGTGCAGTTTATTTTTGCCGGCAAAGCCCACCCGCGCGATGACGGAGGAAAACGCTTTATTCAGGAAATCATTCACTTCTGTCGGCGCGAAGATGTTCGCACGCGTATGGTGTTTCTGGAAGATTATGATATTGATGTCGCGCGTTATCTCACGCAGGGTGTGGACGTATGGCTCAATACGCCCCGCCGGCCTATGGAGGCTTCCGGCACCAGCGGCATGAAAGCTGCTATTAATGGGGCGCTGAATTTGAGCATTCTCGACGGCTGGTGGTGCGAGGCGTGGACCGAGGATAATGGCTTTGCCATTGGAGCCGGCGAAGACTAAAACAACGATGAATATCAGGATGATATCGAAAGCCGCAAGCTTTTTGATCTACTGGAACGCGTGGTTGTGCCGCTGTATTACGACCGCAGTCTCGATGGCCTGCCGCGAAACTGGATCAAACGGATGAAGAGTTCCATCCGCACGATTTGCCCGGTATACAACACCAACCGTATGGTGCAGAATTATTCGGAAATGTTTTACCTGCCCGCCCATGATCTGTATATGAAACTCATGGAAGGTCACGGGGCAGGCGCTGCGGCGTTGGCGCAGTGGAAAAAGCGCATCGCACAGCTATGGGATAACGTGAAAGTAACGCACGTTGAGTCTCCGTGTGCCGGCACGGTAAAAGCCGGTGAAAGCGTCAAAGTATTCGCCACCATTGAGTTAGGCAGCGTTCCCATAGATAACGTGCGGGTGGAACTTTATTTTGGTTCGCTGGACGCGTTCGGCAATATTCAAAATGCCCGGGTACATCAAATGGCTCTAAGCACAAATATTGAAGCTGGAGTGTTTCAATTTGTCGGTGCCATCAGCGCCGGAGCCTGCGGTCAGCAGGGATATTCGGTTCGTGTATTGCCCAATCATCCCAATATTGCACTGCGGTTTGAACCGGGGATGGTACGCTGGGGATGAGCGGGGCGCAGGAATCTGGGAACTGGAACTTGGAACCTGGAACCTGGAACTTTCTGGAAGCGCTTCGCTGCTGATTGGGAGGCGTGATCGACCGCTAGTGCTCTGTCAGGGCCTCCTGCGCTTTATCTTGTTTACGCTTCGGGGGCCAGTTCGTCGAGGTTTTCCACCTGCTGGCGATGGTAGGTTCCCCGCACCACCCAATAGGCTCCCAGCAAGTTCCAGCAGATCGGCAGGAAACGAATGGCTTGGGCCAGCGCAAAGGCCTGACTGGCGGTATCCACGCCGCGCGTAACAAAAAAGTGCAGCAGAATGGCATCCATCACGCCGATACCCTGGGGCGGAACAATCGGCAGGCTGGCCGCCAGAGCCGCCACCGGAATACACGCCATGAAGTAACCGAATGATGCGTGCATCCCAAAGGCCCGACCCGCCAGGAACCCCGCCAGCGGCAGCACCGCCTGCGACACCACGCTGGCCCCCAGCGTCATGGCCACCACGCCCGGATGATCACGATATACCCGCAGCGTGCGGTCCGCGTGTTTGAT
>DAHXLH010000229.1:0-8368 GCA_027366115.1 Phycisphaerales bacterium | reverse complement strand
CGGTGATCCGAAACAAATTCAGTCTCGGTCCACTCAATAATTCCTGACCTGGCCACGTTTGGCGCGCATTACCAACCCGCAGCCGCAACAACAGCTTGCATGTCTATATCGGCAGCATGTAGATATTTCTTGATCTAATTGTGGATAACTTGTCGGATTTGTCGGAAAAAGTGTCGCATTTTTATGAATATTTATGAGAATATCATGATTTGACCCGCTATTAAGGACATTTATGGTGGGAAATCGCCATCGGCACCCGGCTTGGAAGGGTCAGTTGCCCCGTCCATGACTCGTTTTTTCACTTTTCATTGGCCGGGGCGATTTTTGAGCACGAGCCGCTCGGGCGAGTTGGGCGATCATGGGGTAGGTGAAGCGGCCAGTCTCTCGCAGCAGGTTTAACATGCGAACCCGCACATCATACCGCGCCTGCTGGTACGCCAACTGGGCTGAAAGAGCTAAATCCTGGGCGGTAATAACATCCAGATTCGTGGCGACTCCGACACTGTAAGAATGCTGGGCCTGATGATACGCCGCCTGGGCGGAGAGCATTTCCGTCTTTAAGTTGGCCACCAGGCGAACGCTGGTAAGCCAATCCGCGCGGGCTATACGTACCTGTTCCATGATCTGCCGGGCCAGAAGTTGCCGCTGCAGCATGGCCTGGCGCATCTGTGAATAGGCGGTGCGAATATTCTGATAGATCATGCCCCCTTCAAAAATAGGGAAATTGGCGCTAAATAATCCACTCCACCAACTGTCGCTGGGGAACTGTTCTTTATATAAAAATGTGTTGAAATCAACCGACACCGAAGGAAAATATTCATCAATGGCCGCCGAAACATTTCTCTCCGACGTGGTAACCGCATCATCGGCGGCAATCAGATCTTGTCGCTTTACCAGCGCCAGTTGATCCAGACGGCCCAGATTCGGGACGCGATGTGGCGGATTAAAGTTATTGATTAACTGTGAACCATTCAGTGTCGGTGCGCCGATGAGAAAGGCCAGCGTGGCCCGACCTCTATCGACATTGTTTTCGGCTTCGGTAAGCTGCACGCGGGTCTTGGCTTCATCGGCCTGGGATTGCAACACCGCAAGGCGCAGGGCCACGCCCGCCTTGGCTTTGTTGGTCTGGCTTTTAACGTTGGCCTGCTGCACCCGCAAAGTTTGCCGCAGCACCGCCACCGATCGCTGGTCACTAAGCACCTGGTAATAGGTCTGGGCCACTTCCAGGAGCAGATTGGATTGCATATCCAACAGCAGAGCTTTGCGCTGATCGACGTACGCACCGGCCGCGGAAATTGCGGTGGCATCTTTGAGCACGTTTACATTTAACTGTGTCTCCAGCGGAGCATTGAAATAATTTGTCTGAAAAAACTGATTCACACCCGGTGGAAGAGCACTGGTGTTAAACCCCCGCATTTGAAAATCCTGGGCACTGACGCCCACCGTGGGCATAAAGGTAGAGAAGGCTTTGTCTTTGGCGATCATAGCCTGAAGATAATTCTCGCCGCCGATGGCCAGTTGTTCATTATTGTCATTCGCCAGTTTCAACGCCGCCGCCAGCGTGAGTTGCCGTGGAATAATCAGTTGCGCCTCGCTGGTGGCGGGTTTACTGTGCAGCACCTTTCGATAGTGCATGACCTCCTCTTTTTGATTGACGCATCCGGCCAGAGACCCCGCGAGAATCAACAGAACGACACTTTTCTTTTTTAACCACATGGGAGCGACTCCTGATCTAAGATAGATAGTTTAATCCACGGGCAGCGGTTCATCATGAAACCGTGGCGTGCGCAGGAGCAGCGCCACGGGTATGACCAACAAAAATAAAGCCGCCAGATATTCAAAGGCGGTCACATACGCCATCATGCCTGTGTGTTGCCGCAGGGAATTATACATGATTGCCTGGGCTTCATGTAAAGCTGAAGAAGCGGATACGCCAGAGTGGATCAGAGCGGCTTTCAAACCGGCGATACCGGCCTGGTAGGCCCGATTCATAGGATTCACGTTCGCCACCAGGTAGGTCTGATGTACCTGTGAACTGGTTTTTACAAATGCCACCGCACAGGAAATGCCGATGCTTCCGCCGATATTCCTCGCCAGATTAATAATCCCTGAAGCATCGCTTAGATTCCGCTTGGGGATAAAACCAAAGGCCGCGGTATTAAACGGCACAAAGAGAAAAGCCAACCCAATACCCTGCACCGCCCGACACATCGCCAACGACATAAAATCGGCCTGTAAATTCAGCCCCGCCATTAGCATCAGTGCCACGACATTTCCCGCTACGCCTATGCAAATCAGCCAGCGCGTCTGCACGCGCGGCACCAGAAAGCCCACCAGCGGCATCAGGCAGAAGACCACCGCGCCTCCCGGTGCCAACACCAACCCGGCGAGCTTGGCGTCATACCCCATGAGCGTCTGCACCATCAAGGGTAGCAACGTGGTGCTGGAATACAGAATTCCCCCAAATAAAAACATGCCCACGGTCGCCAGACCGAAATTCCGTTCCTCCAGCATCCGCAAATTTACAATCGGGTGCTCCTGATACCATTCCCAGATAAACGCGCTGGCCAGGGCCAGTACCGCGATAGCCGCCAGCACACGAATGAATGGCGAAGCAAACCAATCCGCATCTTCCCCGCGATCCAGCATGATCTGCAACGCCCCCAGACCAAGGACCAGCAGGCTTAACCCCATATAATCAAATCCCGTCTCGCGCAGTTTTATTCGCCGCTGATCATGTGGCTCATGCAGCAGAATGGACAGGAGAAATACTGAAACAATGCCAATGGGAACATTAATGAGAAAACACCAGCGCCAGGAAAAGCTGTCCGTAATCCAACCGCCCAACACGGGTCCCAGTACCGGTGCCACAACCACCACGATGCCGTAAACAGCCATGGCCGTGCCGATTTTTTTCAGGGGAAATATATCCCGCAGAATAGCTTGCGCGCCAGGCTGCAAGCCGCCGCCGCCCAGCCCCTGCAACACGCGGAACATCAGCAACATGCCAAACGTCGGTGCCATGCCGCACATCAGGGAACTGGCCGTAAAAACGGTCATGCAGATAAGAAAATAGCGCTTGCGGCCCAGCAGGGCGGACATAAAGCCATTCAGCGGCAACACAACGGCATTTGCGACCAGATAGCTGGTAAGCACCCACGTGCTTTGATCAACACTGGTGGACATATTGCCCGCAATATGGGGCAGCGACACATTGACAATCGTGGTATCCAACACTTCCATGAATGCGGCCATGGCCACCACGGGCGCAACAATCCATGGATTAAATGTGCGGGGCGGCGCGACAATTTCACCGGCCTCAATAGCGCTCATCGCACCTTAACCTCCGGCACCGCGGACATCCCGGCCGCCAGATACGGCATGGGCTTGGGCAAGTCTTTGAATAGAATTTTGACCGGTACACGTTGCACAACTTTAACGAAGTTTCCCGTGGCGTTTTCCGGTGGAAGAAGGCTGAATTCCGCGCCTGAGCCGGCCTGAATGCTTTGCACATATCCCTTGAAGGTATATTGCGGATAGGCATCAATGGAAATAGTTACCGGATCATTGGGCTTCATATAGGTCAGATCCGTTTCCTTGAAATTCGCGACAACCCACATATTCGGCCGCACGATGCTTAGCAGCGTTGATCCAACGGTCTCATAATTTCCCGGCTCCACGGATTTTTTCGTCACATACCCGCTGACCGGGGCGCGGATCGTGCAATAGGACAAATTCAATTCCGCCTGCTGTAATTCCGCGCGGGCCTCATCCACCCGACCGGTACTGCCGCTGACATTGCTTGTGGTCTGCCCGATCTGCTGAGGTACCACGTTGACCGCCGCCTGTTGTGCCTGAGCCTTGAGTAAATTGGCGTTCGCCTGCAGCAGTTGTGCCCCGGCGGCCACACGGTTCTCCCGTGCCGCTTCCACGCCGGCCTTGGCCTCCATAAGCTCCGCACGACGCGATAGTACCGTTTTCCCGGCGGCAGCCAGAATAGCCTTGGCGCTTTCCGCAGCGGCGCGATACGAATCAACCTGCTGCGGTGTTACATCGCCGGTTTTCAACAACGAAGCATAGCGGCGATAATCCGCAGTCGCTTTCACGGCGTTCGCGGCATCAGCGACGACATCCGCCTTGGCGCGGGCAATAGCCGCGATGGCCGCGGATACTTGAGCCTGGGCCTGATCAAATGCGGCCGCCGCCTGTGCCTCACCGGCTTTGGCGGTAGCGATGGATGCCCGCGCAATAGCCACCTGGGCTTGCGCTCCGCTTAATGCCGCGGGAGAGGTCCGTTTGACCAGTTGCAGGGAATATCGGCTGCCGCGGCGCGCGGCAAGCGCCTGTTCCAGCATCCCTTTGTAACGGTTCACCGCCGCCTGGTAATCACGTGGATCCAGCCGCACCAGAACGGTTCCCTTTTTAACATATTGATTATCCAGCACCGGTACCGAAAGCACCTGCGCGGAAACCTGCGGGCTTACATAAATAACATGTGCCCGGACATACGCATCATCGGTGGACATATATTTCTGAGAATGTATGTACCACGGGATCCCCAGCACCAATGCCAGAATCAGCAGGACAATACCCCCGATGAGAAATATTTTCTTGCGTTTCCGTCCGTTATCGGCCGCCGTGGCAGGCGCCGGCTGCTGGGCATTTGGCCCCGGTGTTTCCGATGGTGCCGCCGTCGGGCGCATTCTGGATGTTGATGGATCGGTGGGTTCCGTCATACGTTTTACTCCTTGCCCGCGGCCTTTTCAGACCGCATGTATGCCAATTTTTATCTTCCAGCCCCTGGCTGAAAAAAAGCGATTTATGTTTCCGCACGCTGTTTTTCCGTCCCCGTCATCGGGCGTTGCATAATAGCGCGTATTCCCCCCAGGGAAAAGGCCGTTATATGATCGGCGATTTCGTCGATATCCGCCGCACAATAGCCGCCCGTGCCCCGCATCTTCAGCACCACCGCCCGGCAGCGCAGATAATATTGGCATTGCCCCGCAATACTCGAAACCACGAGATTCAGTTCACTGGGCGAAAGCTTGCGATCCCCCAGCAACTCAACCACCGCGACCAGTCTGTTCCGCCACGGTTCGATGACATCATGAATGTAGCGCTCCAACGCCGGCGAAGGTTCAAACTGTTCCAGAGACAACATGCGGAAATACCACTCCGGCCGACTTTCATCCAGCAGTGAATCCAAGGCCATGCGTACAAAGGACCTTAGCGCCGTCAATGGATCACCCGTTGACAAATGATCCACATCCTCGGGCATTAAATGCCGACTTAACCGCCGGCCAAATTTCAATGTTTCGAGATACAGATTCTCTTTACTGGAAAAATAATAATTGACCGCGGCAATATTGGCCCCCGCCTTTTCACAAATCGTTTGAATTGTGGCCCGGTGAAAACCGTGCAAGGCAAACACCTCGCCCGCCGCGATCAGCAGACGGTTTTTCGTCGAATCATCCTGCGTTTTTTCAATATTTTTGGTCACATCGCACTCCGGTGAGTTAAATCATCTAAATACCATTTTAAAAAGCCCATTTGAAATGTCAAATGACCCGTGGCCGACCCCGTGGCCGAAGCCAGCCCCGCCCCAGCGACATCAGCGCGAGCCGGCGAGTCTACGCGACCGGTAATGTTAGCCGACACATTTATGTGCCGCCGGCCAACCGCGACCTGGCCTGAAATCAGAGCACGCGCTATGCAATCCAAAAGGGCCTGTAACAAAAGACCGCGGATTATGCGGGTTGCGCGGATAAACACCGGGCTTCAAAAATATCAAATTTGAAATCTCAAATCTGCGTTTTTTAGGGCGCGAGAATAGAAAATAGATAGTAGACCGCAGGAGGGGCGTGCTCGTCTTGGCGACAGCCACGCTTTTGCGCCAGCCTTATTTGTCCCCCTGTAACCTCGCCACTCGCGCCGCAGTTGCTGCAAATGGCGGAACAATTGCTATGATATATTCTGGTTTGACGCGCTCGGACAGGCTCTTGGCCGGATTGGCACGTATGGATATGTAACATTGTTTGTTTGTGAAGGATCACGCATGAAAAACATGACTCGTAAAATCATGGGTTTGCTAAGCATTGGCATGTTGAGCCTCGCCGGATGCGCTACGCATAACAACACTATTATCAAAGCGCCGCGGATGAATGTGGACAACCAGTTGGCACCGGGCGAATGGGGCCTGCGTAAGGTGCCCGAGGGGCAATATCCCAATATGCAGTCCGCCTTTATGGATAAAAAGGGGCTGATTAAAGCGATTAATCGTTCCATTCAATATATGCAATCGCCGTCAAGCCAGAAATTTTTCCCGGACGGCCCAATAACTCACAGCCAGGAACTCGCTTCACTTTATGATTTCAAATACATGCTGCGCCATGTGTCCTCTCCTCAAAAATTTCAGCAGTTAATTGATTCGCGCTATGATGTGTATATCGCCAAGGGATATGACAATCGCGGCAGCGTCTGGTTTACCGGTTATTACACGCCGATTCTTTATGGTAGCCTTACGCGAACTTCTCGTTACCGTTACCCGGTTTACAAGCGGCCGCGGAATCTTGTCAGTAACCCCATTACCGGGCAGATTCTCGGCGAACGCATGCCCGACGGCTCTTATCAGCCCTATCCGACCCGTGAACAGATTTTGCAAGAGCATCTATTGTCCGGCGATGAGTTGGTATGGTTCTCCAATCCATTGGATGCGTACGTCGCGGAAATTCAAGGTTCCGCCAAAGTCATTCTGACTTCCGGCCAAACCATTACCATCGGCTACGCCGGCGATAATGGCCGCACCTATACCGGCTTGGGTGAATTGCTGGTCAAGCAGGGCAAAATCAGCGCCCGCAGGCTTTCTCTGCCGGCTATCCAATCTTATTTCCAGATGCACCCCCATCAGGTTGAAAGTGATATCATGCAGAATCACTTCATGGCCTTTCTGAAACTCTATAATCCCGCGCATTGGCCGCTTGGATCTTTAGGCGTCAAAGTCACCGCACACCGGAGTTTGGCAACCGATAAAACCATCAACGCCCCGCCTTACCAGAGCATTTTCCCCCGCGCTGCAATGACGTTTGTGGAAACCAACGCCCCGAACACCGCCGGCGTCGTCTCGCCGTATACAGGCTTCATGCTGGATCAGGACACCGGCGGAGCCATCCGCGCCGCCGGCCGTGCCGATATGTACATGGGCATCGGCCCGGTAGCCCAGACGCAGGCGGGTTATGAACTTAGCAAGGGAAAACTCTATTATCTATTTCTGAAGCCCGGCATGACTCCCATGGGCGGCACGCCGCTGGAAAATCAAACGTCAACCGGCAACGTAAATAGCGCGCCTTCCCAGCCCAACGGTCAGCCGCCCACTACAGGCCCCATGGTGCAACCCACGAACCCGGGATATTTCAACGAAATGTTCCCCGGCGCCAAATAATCGCGCTATGCGTAAGTGGTTCTGGCAAGGATTCGGAGGCGGCAGACGGCAGTCAGACGGCCTTGAAGGCCTTGGCGCTGTTATTTCGCACAGCAGGGCAACGCCGTCCGTTCCGCCGGTTACCGCAAGTACTGCCCAATACTGAATGTACGGCCCATACTGGTCCCCAATCCGCTCTGCCAAGACGGCAGTATGAATGTATTTTCTGATAACACTGGCAGGCTGAAACCTGTTCTACGCGACCATAATTTCCATAATTGAAATAATCATAAGTTGTTTTATTTAAATGACTTATATATTTATCCGTGCGCAAAACCGGCTTGCGGTACGGCCTTTGCTAGTAAGGCTCTCTGGAATGGTACCGGAGACGGACACGGAAAAAGGTTTGCCATGAGTCATGGAACACAAGTCGCGATTAAATCTTCTGATGACCCAGCCGCAGTGGCGGGGATTTCATCCGGCCGTACAGTGGCAGCATACGGTATCGCGATTATTGGAACCCATGCAGGTGCAGACGTTTCTGGCCCGGAATTGGGCCGAAACCGAAAGCCTCGTGCAACGCCATGAGATGCACGTGATGGTTCTGGATTCTCGGATAACCGAGGATCCTGACGTGCATGTGGATTTTTCAACGTTGTTGCGGTTGCTGCAAAGTGTTCGCCCCGCGGATGCGAAGGGCGAATTAGCTCCCCTGGTCATAGTCCTTTCGACGCAGTTGTCGGATCGACTCATGCGGGAGGCGTTGCGGAGAAACGTGTTTTCCGTGTTGCCCCAGCCGGTGGATGTCAATGAATTACTTGACACCCTGGCGCGGGCGTTACATCGGTTTTACGGAGATCAATGGCCCACCTAAGGGGCCGCTAAAAAAATAAACCAATGCCGACGCCCGCGGGTGGTGATCGGAAAATTAAGTTTGAAGTTCATTGGGTT
>DAHXLH010000276.1:0-2650 GCA_027366115.1 Phycisphaerales bacterium | reverse complement strand
ATAATCAGGCGTACATGGCGATAGATACCGCCTCCCTCATACCACCAGCCTTCAAAGAAACGCGGATCGACAAACACCGCCAAGATATTAGGATGGCGGTAATGCAGGAACTTACCGATGTTATATCGGAAACCGGTATATCCACTGGGATGCTGCCCCACCAATTTGCCATTAATAAATACCACAGAGTCCCGATATACCCCGCCAAAATTTAACCAGATGGTCTTGCCACGCGCTGTGGCCGGCACGTTGAACGTCCGCCGGTACCATGCCGGATAGACCGGAAGCGATCCATGCCCCGGATTGTTCTTATGGGAAAACTTACCACCAACAATGTAATCATCAGGAAGCTGCACGGGCTTCCACGCTCCGGCCGGCCACGGACAATGCAACTGCCCTATTTGCGACTGCGTCAAAACCGCTTCAGGCCCCCAGCGATGAAAGTTCGGCATCTTATCCAGCCGCCAGTTGCGGTCCATAATCCGGCCCGCGCGTAGGCGCGTAACGGCGCGTATAAGTTGGATCTCTCGGCTGGTGGCTGCTCGTGCGCCGCCTGATTGGTTCAACGCGAACACAAGCGATAAAATCGCCAACATCACAACAGTCTTAACTGTTAGCAAGTTTAGTAAAGCCTTGCGCATTAGAATTTACTCCAGAAGAATTTTACAGCACCACTGAATATACGCTTATACGCCCGTAATGAAAGTACCGCTTTTCATCAATGAGTGTATCACTTTTCGTCAGGACTATTTAGGTGCCGCACGATAAGTTAGTGCACGTTTTCACTGTAAGCTCTTGAATCTTCCGAGAATGCCAGCCGGCCCGGCCCCCCATCAACTCTGCGTGAATCGGCACGGGCAGGCAGTTCGAATAAGACCGTGCGCGCACCGCCGGATTTCATATCAGCCCCAGACTGGCGCGGCGGCGAAACTCACCCGGGGCCATACCGTTATACAATTTAAAAAATCTGCTCAGATGCGGCTCATCACTTAAGCCCACAATTTCCGCAATCCGCCAAAGCGGGTATTCAGTACCCTTCAGCAGTCGTTCTATGCGGTCTATGCGAACACGCACGATTTCATCATGCGGGAGAAATCCCAACAGCGCCTTAAATCGCCGCTCCAGGGTGCTACGGGAAATTAATAAGGATTGATCCGCGAGGTACTGCAACACATCTTCAACGGTCGTAGTAGTTCCCGCGTGATTACGAATGTATCGCATGGCCGCTACCACGGTTTCATCGCCGGCCGCAATAACATCCGTTGAGGTGCGCATGACGACATCACGCGGTGCCACCAGCAATGGCTTAACGGGGAGTTTCGCGCCTCGAATGATCTGATTGAGCAATTCGGCGGCTTCAAAGCCGATTTTGTCCGATCCCGGATCGACACTGCTTAAGGCCGGGATTGCCAACTCGCAAAGCACTTCATCGTTGTCCACGCCGACCACGGCAACTTGTTCGGGCACGCGCAGAGCCAGTTCCTGACATACCGCCAGAATATGCCGCCCGCAGAGGTCATTACAGGCCATGATTCCCACGGGCTTAGGAAGTCCGTTGAGCCAGGCGGCGAGTTTGGAATCGTACGATAAAGCTTGTCCCTCCCGCCTTCTTTTGGATAATCCGCTGGAGCGCAGCGATACTTCAAAGACCTGCGATTCCGCGCCTCGCTGACTTAGAAATTTCTGAAAAGCGGCCAGTCGCAGCTGGGAAAATTGTCGCCCTTCAAATCCGCAATACGCGAAGTTTGACAACTCGCAGAGTACCAGGTGCTCAGCCGCAATTTGCGCAATCCGCAGATGGTCGCTGTGAATATTGGCGACACCCGTCGGGGATATCAAACTGCCCAGATCAACAATGGGAATGCCCAGCCGGCGTAACGGCTCAAACTGCCGGGAATTGCGAACTCTGCATAACACGCCCTGAAATTTTCCGCGTGACAGCCAGTGTGGCAGGTCGTCTTGCTCGGTCCATTCCTCATAGCGCACCGCCCAGTCAGAGTTGGTATGCACAAAGCGCGCGATGCCACGTAATAATCCGCGCCCATAACTGCCAATGGCGTCGATAACCAGGGCCACATTTATCATTTTTCCCTCTCTTCCGGAGTCACTGGAAACGTCCCGGGCGCTTCGCCGTCCGCGGCTGCCCCGATCGTTGCCGCGTCATGGGACCTTATTTGTTCAATTTTTTTCAACACATCGCGCAGGGAATTATCCGCCGGCAAATGCCGTCGCAATAACCCCGTAATTTGCGCCGCGCTGGGCAGCGCATCCCAACCGCCGCCGGAACCGGCAGCCTTGATCGCCGCGCCGGCAGTGGCAAAACATACAGCCTCCATTATGGAAAAATTCTTCGCAATAGCCAAAGCGTAGACACCGTGGAACGTATCGCCGCAGCCGTTGGTATTGACCGCCTTGACCGCAAAGGCCGGGAAGTGCACCGGTGCGCGCTGGGGCGAATCGGTCCACCAACAGCCCGCCGCTCCCGCCGTTACGACGGTCGCGGCACGCGGTATGCGAGCCAGTGCCGCACAGGCTGCATACAAATCCTGCTGACCGGTTGACCACCGCGCAAATTCCTCCGGAACTACCAGATGGTCCACATGTTCCAGCACCGAGGCAGACTCGGGGCATTGGCCTTCAATGTCCAATA
>DAHXLH010000203.1:0-5093 GCA_027366115.1 Phycisphaerales bacterium | reverse complement strand
CGGTTAAGGCCCCATCCTGAGGTTCGCTTCGCCGAACCTCCGACACCGATTGATTTACACACGCTGGCGAAATCCTTGCGGGCGGAGCCTAATTCCGGCGAACGGGGCCATCGGCAGGAAACCATCTTTAAGCATGGTAATGTGACCGTCGCCCTGTTTGTGTTTGACCAGTTTTCACATCTGCCAGAGCACGCCGCGCAGGGTATTGTCACCATGCAGGTGCTGAAAGGCAGGATGAAAATAAGCGCGGGGATCGTGGAGCATGAACTCAAGGCCGGACAGATGCTGGTTTTGGACTCAGGTGTTCGCCACGCCCTCAAGGCGGAAGAGGAAAGCGAAGTTCTGGTGAGTGTACACCTTGGGTCATAACCCCGATCGCTTTCCATGCTTTCTTGGGCCGGGGCCGCGAATACGCAGGCCGGGACGGCGTTTTTCAATTTCCGCTGTGGCTTTTCCGACAGCGTCCAGTTGCCCGGGCGTCGCCCGATCCTGTATAGCGCCAAACAGCACACGCTCTTCCCAGCGGATGTGGTCCCGAAGTTCTTGACCAAGGGCCGCGCACCAGGACTCGGGCGGCGGCTCGTCAGCGCTTCGCCGAAGCCCCGCCGCAACAAGATTCCGGATGCTGCCGTGCTCGTGGAGCATTTGCTTAATTTCCGGTTCCACCATCAGCGGAATCAGTAATTGCTCTTCCTCATGAAAATGATCGGCGATTTCAGCGTCCCAGCATCGCCGAAAATACGCCGCCGCCGAGATTCTCGCGGCGTTGCCCGCAGCCGCCGCCTTGGTCAATTCATTGGCCGCTTTCAGACCCATAAAATGGTCACGGGAAAACGGCTGCAGGCTTTCATCGCGTTGCAAAGGTGGGTGATCATATTCCTTCACGGCCAATTCCTTTATGCCCAAGGTCCGTACCGTCAAACGCATTATAACGAGTTGTGGCCGCCGGCGTGTATCAAAATTCATAATTGGGATAACAATATCTTGATATCCATAATACACCTTGCTACACTTATTCTGTGGGCTGGTGATGCTCCGGCCCGGATGATAGAAAAGAGGTGTCTTATGGCAACGACAACAACCTTGGGTGTGGATGATTCGGTATCGCAATGGGTAGTGGAACTGCCCGCGCGATCCCGCGTGTTTGAAAAAAACGGAATTGATTATTGTTGCGGCGGCAAGGCAACGCTGCGGCAGGCGTGCGCCAAACGCCAAATTAATCCCGAAGCGGTGATCGCCGATTTGCTTACAGCCGGGCACGATCCCGACCAAAAAGATTGGAGCACCGCAAGCCTAACGGAACTGGCCGATCATATTGAATCGACGCATCACGCCTGGCTGAAAAAAGAATTGCCACGTACGGCCATGCTGGTGCATCGTACCTTTACCGTACATGGTCTGCATTATGCCTGGCTGGCCGAACTGAAAACCACCTATGACGGCTTTGCCGCTGAAATGGATGCGCACATGTTCAAGGAAGAGCATATTCTTTTTCCGCGCATTCGGCTCATTGACGCCAAGCGGACGGATATTGAAGTTGATCAACCCGTGGCCATGATGGAGCACGAGCACGACCGCGCCGGTGCTGATCTGGAAAAATTGCAAAGTCTAAGTAACAATTACACCGCCCCGGAAAATGCCTGCAACACGTTTCGCGCCATGCTTGATGCGCTGCGGGAAATTCAAGCCGATACGCACGTACATGTACATAAGGAGAACAATATACTGTTCCCACGCGCTATTGCGATGTCGCGTTGATTTTGATCAGCCGACGGTGACGGTTTTAATTTTCGGGGCAGTCTGTGGAGCGCCGGACCGCGAATCTTTCAGCGGCGTGGCGGCCAGTTTATCCACCACATCCAAGCCGGTGGTGACCTGACCGAAGCAGGTGTATTGGCCATCCAAGTGGGGGGCATCGGCGTGCATAATAAAAAACTGGGAGCCGGCAGAATCCGGATCGGATGAACGGGCCATGCTGATCACGCCCCGCACATGTTTGCGTTTGCTGAATTCCGCTTTGATGTGATAACCGGGGCCGCCGGTTCCCGTTCCGGTGGGGCAGCCGCCCTGAACCATAAATCCGGGAATAATTCGGTGAAACGTCAGGCCGTTGTAGTAGCCCTTATTGGCCAGGGTGACAAAATTCTCAACAGTCTTAGGGGCCACATCAGGCCAAAGGTCCAATTCAATCACGCCGTGATCGGTATCCATGCGAATATGCGGGGCAGCAGGTTTGGCGGTATCGGTCATAGTGTGAATCCTCAAAAATAGCTCCGCCATCAACATCAGCGTAATGGCTGAAGTCTTTTATAACCGATAAACCGCCGCCCACAAAATAGTCACCCACAAAGCCGCCGGCTTTGCCGGCGGTATCGCGCAGGCTCGCGGATGAGCAAACTATTTTGAACAGTCGCCCGATTACCGCCAATCGCGGCAAAGCCCTTAGCGCCCCGGCATGCCCTGTCGCAGTGTAATGGTTCCGGCGTTTACCGTGCCGCCGGCGGATACGCTGACTGGTTTCCGGGCGCGACCGAACCCAACACCCCGATCAATGACCATGATCTGATACTTTCCGGCGGGTGCGTTTTGGAGGCTGAAAGTTCCATCCGTAGCCGTCTTGGCAAAGCCGGTGATCTGCCAGATGGTCTGGCCAACTTTTGGTTGGGGAAACCATCCACCGTGGCCGCCGGACTTGCTTATCCGAGCCACGCGGACAATGGCACCGCTGGCGGGGTTACCGCTGGAATCAACAACTTTACCGGTAATCGTCCCGGTTTTGGCTGCCGCGACGGCATCCTGGCCATGGGCCAATTCCGGAACAAGCGGGGCCGCAGCTCCCACCAGAACCACCGCCGCCAGGGCTAAAAGGTGCTTACGCATAAAAAAGACTCCTCATCGAATAACAATGGCAAAACACACTTGAACCACTCAACGGCCCTGCCATATAGAATCCACGCCAAACCCGAACCGGGTCGCAGCCAAACCCGCGACTCGAACGAAAGTTGCAAAAAAAACAAAACGCTATTCCCTGGCAACGATTTGCCACACACGGGGGCCGACTAGGGTGATCAGCCGCCATTTTAGGTATGCAGTGGGTCAAGGTGGCCAAGATGGCCAAGTTACGGGGTAGGAGCCTGTCCGAGTAATCGCTGGGTTGCGACGACGTGATTTTTGGCACCCATCAAGAAGCCGCGACGATGGCGTACCTGACAGGGATGGTACTCCGAGGAGCCGCGCCCGCAGAGGGGGGCCAAAAAGCACGCCGCCCTGCGGGTGGGCCTGAAATGCCCCGTCTGCTTTGTTGTCGGATCTCGCAGACTCATTATCCAGAGTCGGCTCGATCCTCCGCCGCGCATACGGGACATTTCAGACCCATCGCAATCCCGGCCATTACTCGGACAGGCTCCCAGGTGTCCAAGTTGGACAGGTGGAGGAAGTGGTTGATTTTGGCGGGTTTGGTTGAAGGTGGCCAAGATGTCCAAGATGTTTCAGGCCTTAGTATTCAGGAGTTGGGAGTTAGAAGTTTTTGAAGCGCTGCGCTGCAATTTTGCGGGGGTGGCGGACGGGTTTACCACAAAGGCGCAAAGGCACGAAAAAAAGGGGGCACCAGCCACAGAGGACACAGAGGCGGACGGGGTTACGGGGGACAGGTTACGGGTTACAGCATTGGGCGGCATATGTGCGCTGGGAATAGGACGGGGTTGGACCGCGGATTGCGCGGGCATCGGGCTGCGGCCCGATAGAGCAGATGACAGGAGAGAGTTGAAATTAGAGCAAATTCGGCTGGCGCAAAAGAGTGGCTGTCGCCGTAACAAAACGGCCTCCTGCGGCCGATTAGAGCAGAGTATTTGCCGCGACGTACCGGGCGGGTTATTTACTTTTCAAGCGGCGGCGGCGTCAATGATCAAAGATCGTATTCGGGAGGCTGTAGGGCGCGGGGGGTGGGGTTAATGAACAATGAATAATGGGTAATGAATAAATTTTAGGAACTTTCAAATTTCTAAATTCAGTATTGGGCACAGTAGTGTCCGGTTAAAAATTCGCGATGGTGCCGCGTAGGCCTTACGTTACAGCACTTGCTCCCTACCGCCCCCATAATCGATTTCAAATTAGCAGGCTAATTAATCCCGCTGATTTCCGGGTAAGTCGCACGGTTTAATTTTGCAATCCGTCTTAACCGGACACTACTGATTCGCCGCCAATTCGCAGTATCGCCTATTGCCGAGAGATCGAACTCACCGGGCGGAATATGAAGATGCGTTTGGCGCTAACGGGGTGCCAATCAACCGCGTAGTGTTTATTGCGGGTGAAGAGTTCCAAGGCTTGATAAGTGGCAAATCCGCTGGGGCGGACCAGAAAAATCAGCACCGTTTGGCTGGGGCGATTATTCTCCAGGCATTGTGGTGGCTTATGGGGCGAAATAAACTGCGAAAGCGTATCGGGGACCGCGCCGGAACGGCGGATATATTCGTCCTGAAATCCCGGCAGCGTATTGTGGTGGAAATCCTTGGATCCGATGCGCCAAATACGGTCCTTGGCAACTTCAAAGAATACGTTATGCCGAGTGGTTTTGCGCACATAAGGAATATAAAACCGGATGGTGTGCAAGGCTTTGAGTTTGGCCAGCGCGGCAATCTGTGTTTCGCAAGCGGTGATTTGTCGCTGCGTGGCGCGAATGGCGTCACGCAGTTTCATCGCTTTGGATGGTTTGTTGAGGTGCTGGGTTTTTTTCAGGAGTTTGCGGGCCGCGATAATCTTGATCTTGGTTTCGCGGGTGATTTGCTTGTGGTCCGCGGCTTGGCGATCAAGGCGGGCGATTTCTCGGCGCAAATGGGCGTCGGCGCCTTTAAGGTCCAAGGTTTGTGCCGCTCTTTTTCTAAGTAAATTGGCATAGACGGCTTCGCTTTTTCGTGCCTGTGCCAAGCCGGCCCTGGCGCGGGCCTGCATACGCGCGATTTCAGCAATTTTGGCGACCGCCTTGGGGTTTCCCAATCCGTGCCGACCTCGCCGAGGTTAAACAGGTCGAATCTATCTTTCGAGCAGTATTGCAAGGGCAGGCGGCCCTCCGGCCATCGGAATGGCGGGCCATCCCT
>DAHXLH010000181.1:0-18103 GCA_027366115.1 Phycisphaerales bacterium | reverse complement strand
TGGATGCGCCGTGCGGATGATCTGGCCGATGATTCTGCCGATCTGCCGTTAGCGCAGCGCCGGGAATTATTAGATCAGTTCCGCTCGCTGACTCATGCGGCCATTTCCGGTGGGACCCTGCCTGCGATAGAAAGTCCGGCGTGGCCCGGCTGGGCCGCCTTTACGCATTGCGTACATCGCCACGCGATTCCGCCTGCGCTTTTTGACGACATGATCGACGGCCAACTGCAAGATCTGCAATTCCATCAGCCGGAAAAGGATGCCGATCTGCAGCAGTATTGTTATCGCGTGGCCGGGGTGGTGGGCGTGGCGAGTATTCATATATGGGGTTTTACCGGCGGTGCCGAGACTGAGGCTTTGGCCGTGGATCGCGGTATCGCATTTCAATTAACCAATATTTTACGGGACGTTAAGGAAGATGCGGGTAGAAACCGCATTTATTTTCCAGAAGAGCGGATGCGGCGGTGTGGCGTTACCGGGGATGATCTGATGGCCGGAAAAGCCACACCGGGCTTTCAGGCCCTGATGCAGCACCATATTGAGCTTGCCGAGCGGTTATTTGTCCGATCCGCACCGTTGGACCAGCGGATTACGCCCGGAAATGTCGCGGCATTAACTGCGATGACCGCGATTTATCGTGGCATTTTGCGTAAAATTGCGCGGCATCCCCAGCAGGTGCTGTACGGCCGCGTGCGGCTGGGCACCGTGGCCAAAACGTGGATCGCCCTGCGGTGTCGCAGTGCGGGAAAAAAGTAACGGAACCCTACCGCTGCCCGGCCGCTGGCCGGCCGTCCGCTTTTTAACATTAGTTACAGGATAAAATTTTGTCGGTAAATCATCTTCATAATAAAAGTCCAAACGCGGGGCCGCGGGTCTTGGTTGTCGGAGGCGGATTAGCGGGAATTGCCGCGGCGGCGGCGGTGGATTCATGCGGTTATCGTGTGACATTATTAGAAGCGCGGCGGGAACTCGGTGGCCGCGCCAGTTCTTTTGAAGACCCGGAAAGTGATCAACTCCTGGATAATTGCCAGCATGTGCTGCTGGGGTGCTGCACGAATTTGCAGGACTTATACAAACGTCTGAATGTCGCCGACCGCATTGAGTATCATCGCCGGGTGCACTTTCTTGATTCCCACGGCCGGCAATTTGATCTTTGGGGCGTTTCCGGTCTGCCGGCACCTTTGCATCTTGGGCCGGCGATGCTGGGATTTAGCGCTTTAACAATCGCGGAGCGCAAAGAAGTCATGACCGCCATGCTGGCGATGCTGCGACTGGGAAAGGTCGGCCGCGAAAAGCTTGAGGGGCAAGCCTTTGGCCAATGGCTGACGGAGCACCGCCAAAGTGATCGCGTGATTCAGCGGTTTTATGATCCGGTATTAATCAGTGCACTTAACGAAGAGACGCGGCGTGCCAGCAGCAAATATGCGATCGAAGTTTTCCAAGATGCCATGTTAATGAACCAGCACGGGTATGTGGTGGGCCTGCCGGGGTGTGCCCTGGAAGAATTGTATTCGCACCGTCCCTGCGCGGATGTGCGCCTGGGCACACGCGTTTCGGAAATTATATTTGCCGGGGGACAAGCGAGCGGTGTCACGCTGCAAACCGGCGAAACCCTTCACGCCGATGCCGTGATTCTGGCCACCAATTACCATGCCGTACAAAGATGGATTCCAGACCATCTCCGAGCCAAGGATGGGCGGTTTGCGCACTTGGACAAACTTGAATCCGTGCCGATTTTAGGGGCGCATCTCTGGTTTGATAAACCGGTGATGCGGTTATCTCATGCCGCACTATTTGAAGGGCCGCTGCAATGGCTATTTCGGAAAGATGCGGAAGGAAAAATTCTTCACGGCGTAATTAGCGCGGCACGAGAATGGGTGGACAAACCGCGAGAACAGTGCGCGGAATTATTTCAAAAGCAGATTCAGCAGTTATTTCCAGATTCCTCCGCACGCCTGCTACGACAAAAAATAGTCATCGAAAAGCGCGCCACCTTTTCCCCGCTGCCCGGCTCCGACGCCTGGCGACCGGCGCAGGCGCCACCCCCCGGCGGCATTGAAAATTTATTTCTCGCCGGCGACTACACCAAGACCAATTGGCCGGCCACCATGGAAGGCGCAGTTCGCAGCGGCTACCTGGCCGCGGAAGCTGTCACACGTAAAATCCCCAGCCCAGGCAGCGGAGAAAAAGACAAAACCTTCATCGTCCCCGACCTGCCAACCCAATGGCCCGCAAGGTTGCTGGAACAAAGACGAGCCTAACCATGCGCGATAGCGCGATAACCGAAGATTTTCGTCGCAACGGTTCTACCGAGTTGCACACTACCGAGTTGCACAATTGGCAACAACTGGGTCTAATATTACTATAGGTAAAGGGGATTGTTCGTTGCGTTCAATTGAATTATTCGTCGGAGCCGGTGGACTTGCGATAGGGGCTGCGCATGCGGGATTCGAGCACGAAGCCGTCATCGATTTTGACCGCTTCGCATGCGCCACTTTGCGGCGAAACAAGGCTGACCAAGTTGCACCCGCAAGGGATTGGGATATTCTCGAAAGTGACGTGCGGGAATATGACTTTTCCCGCCATAGAGGGAAAGTAGACGTAGTTATTGGTGGGCCACCTTGTCAACCATTTTCGCTCGGCGGCAAACACCTCGGCGCCGCCGACCGTCGCAACATGTTCCCACAGGCCATTCGCTCCGTGCGAGAGATAGCGCCGAAAGCGTTCATGTTTGAGAATGTGAGGGGCCTGCTGCGACGGAATTTCTCAAACTATTACTCCTATATCATCAAACAACTGACTTTTCCGACGTTGGTGCCGAACGGGGATGAGGAGTGGGTTGATCATTTGGCCAGGCTGGAAAGACAGGCGACAAAAGGGCGATATTCCGGCCTGCGGTATAACGTGGTTTTCAGGCTTCTGGACGCGGCGGATTTCGGAGTTCCCCAGCATCGGCATAGGGTCTTTATTGTGGGCATTCGATCAGATTTGGGAGTAGAGTTCGCTTTTCCCCATGCGACCCACACCGAAGACGCGTTGCTTTACGATAAATGGGTCACGGGCGAGTATTGGGATCGGCACGGAATCGCAACGCACGCACGCCCAGTTATCACACCAGCGATTCACCGAAGAGTAAATTCGCTCGGCGGATTAGTGCCCGGAATGCTCGGTCACCCGTGGCGCACCGTGCGCGACGCCATTGGTGATCTACCAATTTTGGCTCCGGGGGGGAGCAGCCGTAAGTTCAAGAACCATTTCCAAAATCCCGGTGCGAGGAGTTACGCGGGTCACGATGGCAGCCCGATGGATGAACCGGCAAAGGCGTTAAAGGCGGGGGACCACGGCGTACCAGGAGGAGAAAACACCGTCCGGGTGGATGGGGGAGGAATCCGATACCTGACGGTCAGGGAATGCGCCAGGCTCCAGACCTTCCCGGATAATTGGGGGCTGGAAGGCTCTTGGACCGAAAGTATGCGGCAACTTGGTAACGCGGTTCCCGCGTTGCTCGGGGAGGTGGTTGCCAAGAGACTCCGCGAGGTACTTAGTCCGGCTGCGCGGCTGTCCGATCAGTGGGCCCGCGCGGCGGCGGTCAGGCTTCTGGCGGATACCGGCGGTAGTGCTCGGCAATCCGCTCTATGACCTGTCCCGACGTTAGCGGATTCACCTTATTTCCATAACGTGTCGCCCACGGCCGCCCGGGATGGAGAGTATCCCAGGGTGAACGGGTATTCGCTCGTGTGGCCGGATCATCGCCATGTTTACCAAAGCCGTAACATGTGGACTGATTCCAAATAGGGATGAAACGGTGGATGAGATAATCCTCCGCCGACCTCTGCCACCCGCTTTGGACCACCAAATAACGGCACCGGAAGTCGTTAATATCCAAATTACCCGCCGCGCGGAGGCCTTTGGCGTGTTCAGCCAACCTCGTCCACAGCTTCATGCCCTGCTCCTTCGCATTTTTCGCATCCGGTGTAGGTGGATCGGCCTTACCGACATAAATCGGTGTTGCCCTTGCCGAGACAGGCCGGTATGCGGCAAACGCGCCGTGATAATACAGGGCGTAAACTCCCGACCCGTAGAACTTATGCAAATTGGCAAGGGGATGGGCTGGCTGTTCGATGAGCGTCCTGCCAACGAGTTGCCCAACAAATTCGGGGTTTGACGGGTCGAATATAAAGTCGGGTAAGCGGACGGGGTCCGCAGCCTCGCGAAGAAGTCCCAGTCGCGAGATTGCGATTCCTATTTCTTCCACAAGTTTGCGCCTTATTCGGGGAGCAATTTCTTCACCCGGAAGGACGAGTGGATCGGGAATGGCTTCAAGCAATTCCGAGAGGAGCCGGCGCAAGTTATCGATCTTCGGTGACGACATTGTTACAATAATGGTCGAAACAGGATGGGTTGGCAATGACGGATAGTTTAAGCCCGACCGAACGCAGTCGGGTTATGTCGCGCGTCCGGAGTGCCGACACAGCGCCCGAAATGGCTGTCCGCAGATTATTATACCGATTGGGATACCGTTATCGCCTACATGTCGCGGGCTTACCCGGCCGTCCGGACATAGTATTCCGCAAGAAAAAGAAGGCCATTTTTGTCCACGGCTGTTTCTGGCACCGCCATCGTTGCCGGAACGGACGGAGGCTTCCGAAATCTCGCCGGGGATTTTGGCGGCGCAAACTTGAGAAGAACGCGGTCCGTGACAAACAAACCCTCATCGCGTTGCGCCGGCTCGGATACACGAGCCTGATCATTTGGGAATGCCAAGTTCACGGGATATGCGGCCTTGAAGGGGTTCGCCAGTTGCGGAAATTTTTGCATTCGCCCTCCCGATGCCCAAAGGGAGAAAAAACACATCGGTCGAAGGATGGTCAAGGCAATGCGTAGTCCCCGTACCTGGGAGAAGCCGGTACCTCGCGGATTTTCCAATTTTTATCCGGGGCAGGCCCCGCACGGGAAAACGCGCTTGGCCGGTCCGTTGAAGCGGGGGTCGCCACACGCAGAATCCCCAGCCCCGTCGCCGGAAAAAAGGCAAAAGCTTTACATTTCCGATCTGCCAAACCCAATGGCCCGCGCGACTGCTGGCCAGAGGCGTCCGGCAAAAAAAAGGCCAGACGCTGCACCAAAAGCGTCTGGCCCGTACTAACTTTCCGGCCACTGGGCCGGAACACTCGTATGGAATGAGAATTTTCCTGGAGCACCGGCTCGCTTAGCGGGTGAGAATACGATCATCCAATGTTGAACGCAATTTCTCCAGGGCGCGGTTTTGTATCTGCCGCACGCGTTCTTTGGTGACACCGATAACTTCGCCAACTTCGGCCAGCGTCATAGCTTGGGTGTCTTCCGGCCGGTTGACTGCGAAACGGGCTTCAATAACGCGGCGCTCAACATCCGTGAGTTCGGCACTGTTACGTTCAATGATCTCCTGCAGATCTTCCACCGCGTCCTTGGCGACGGATTGCCGCCGGACTTCCATTTCATTCGAACGCTCCATCGCCGGATCAAACTCCGTGGGAAACATGGATCGGTACCGATTCGATTTCACCGCACTGCGGCTGAAGCCTTTCAGGATCGCCCGGCATGCATACGTGCTGAATTTAAATCCGCGGGCGGGGTCAAATTTTTCAACCGCACGCAATAGAGCCATATTGCCTTCTGAAATTAAATCTCCAAAATCCACGTCATTCATCCGCGTGCGTTTAGCCATGGCCAGTACCAGCGCCAAATTAGCGCCGGCAATGGTCTCGCGCGTTTCTTTGGCACGGCGTTGCCAGAAGGCTATCTCGCGTGCAATTTTACGGCCCGGTGTTGCCTCAAAGGTCAGCACCGCTTCTTTGACGCGCATGCGGGCATAGTTGTAGCGCAGAAATAAATGCTGCTCCTGCGCCGTGGTCAACAACGAGGAAGACGGTGCGGACAGAGTGCTTAGATCATCCGCCATCGGATGGTACCAGCCGGTCTTAGCCGGTCCAATATCCAAGCCGTTTTCAAACAACTGGTCGGCCGCGTCGGCTTCCGTAAATAAGGGGTTAGGCACGAAATACAAAGGTGAATTAAGCGCCTCTTGGACCATCTGGCGATCAAATTCGCCGATGGCTTCTAAAATGGACTCGTGACGCCTGGTCAGGGTGATTTCAGGTTTTATCGCAGCTACTTGTGCCGGCATGATGCAGCTCCTTAAACAATAACCGGGAGGTCTGCATGGCCTCCACAACTATTTATACGGACAAAATCCCCCATCGGACGATGAATTCTTTGTGAGTTGCGGGATTTTTTCCATAACTGCTTGTTTAATATACAGTTACATAAGAGCCGGATAACTGAACCGCGACATCTTGGCACTGGACACATCGGAATAATCCCAACGCGAGTCCCTACAATCACCGGCGAATTTGCCATTGTTTAATTCGGAAGGTTCGTATAATCTTGGCCGCCATGGAAGCAAAGCAATCCAATGACGAATTTCCGCGTATTGTAGCCATTGAAACCAGCAGCCGGATCGGCTCTGTGGCGGTAGCGTCCGGCGATCGCATGTTAGGGACCCAGCAATTCAGCAAGGCCATGCGGCACGCAGTGGAGCTTATGCCGGCCATACGGGATCTCACGCGTGGGCAGGGCTGGAAACCGGGCGATATTCAACACGTATATGTTTCGGTGGGGCCGGGGTCTTTCACGGGGATTAGAATTGCTGTGACCATTGCGCGGGCCTTGCAACAGGCGCTGGGCTGCAAATTAATTTCAGTGCCAACCGTTGACGTACTGGCGGCCAATGCGCCGGCACATGTTATGGATCTGGCAGTTCTGTTGGATGCCAAGCGTGGGCAGGTTTACGCGGCACGTTATCAACGCCGCGCGCATTCAGAGGTGCTTCACCGCATGCAGGGGCCGCTGCTGACGGATCCCGCCGCATTATTGTCCCAGGCTCCACATCCCCTGCATATACTGGGCGAAGGAATTGATTACCATCGCGACGCAATAACAGGATCAGAAGGAGAAACCATCGAAGTCGATCGCTCGCTTTGGCAGCCGCAGGCGGCGATGGTGCATAAACTAGGATGGGCCTTAGCCCAAAGCGGCACGTTTACCGATCGTGACCAACTGCTGCCAATTTATCTGCGTAAAGCTGAAGCAGAGGAAGTATGGGAGAAGAAGCATCAGGCAAGCACCCTGTGAATGTCCTAAAAGATGAAGGAAACAACAATGAATGTGATGGTAGATTTATGCGTGATTCCTATGGGTGTGGGCGTTTCGGTTTCACGCCATATTGCGGCATGTCAGAAGATTTTGCGGCAAGCCGGACTGAAACATCAGATGCACGCGTGGGGCACCAACATTGAGGGAGACTGGGACACGGTGTTTGCCGCCATTAAACAGTGCCATGAAGCGGTCCACGCCATGGGTGCCCCGCGCATCGTAACAAGCCTTAAAATAGGGACACGCACGGACCGGGTACAGACACTGGAAGATAAAATCCAGAGTGTCCAAGACAAACTGTGATGCCCTGGCTTAGCGTTTATCGCGTTCGATCTGGGCGAAGGCGTTGTGGTTATGGATGGATTCAAAGTTTTCACTTTGAATGCTGTACCAGGTGATCTGCTGATTTTCTTCCATCGCCAATGCCAGGTCACGGATAATATCTTCCACAAATTTCGGATTATCAAAGGCCTGCTCGGTGACAAATTTTTCATCGGGACGTTTGAGCACCGCATACACCGGAGCGCTGGCGGCGGATTCCATAATCTTCACGAGGTCTTCGATCCAAAGATCACCGGTAAACCGCACGCGGGCGCTGATTTCGCAGCGCTGGTTATGGGCACCATAGGCGGAAATTTCCTTGCTGCAGGGGCATAAGGATGTGGCCGGAGCCTTGACTCCAAGAATAAAATCATCCGCTCCGTTACTGACGCCTTCAAAGGAGCAGACATAATCCATCAGGCCGCGCGCCCCGGAAACGGGCGCCTCTTTCTCAATGAAGTAAGGGAAGGTCATTTCAATGAGGGCATCATCCGCCAGAAGTTTCGTCTTCATTTCATGCAGAATCGGAATAATCTGACCGGGCGTGATGCTGCGGTGATGCCGATTGAGAATTTCCAGAAATCGGCTCATGTGGGTGCCCTTTTTATGCTTGGGCAGCGATACATATAAGTTGATCAGGGCGACGGTGTTTTGCTCTCCGCCGTCCGGGGTGCGCAAGGTAATGGGATAGCGCACCGCCTTGACACCCACTTTATCAATGGCGATATTGCGTTTGTCCTGCGCGGACTGCACGTCGGCAAGTTTTGCCGGTGCTTTTTCAGTTAATTTTCCCATCATATCGACTACCCGCGTCCAAGGTTCATCTCAGGCACCCATGCTTCCACCACATGGCAGCTTTCCCGTCTGAATGATAACACTTTTGTGTCCAAACAGACTCTGTGCGAGAGTCACAATGCTAGGCGGCTTTTTTAACGAAAGCAACCCCCTTCGCCTGCCTTAAACACGGGGCTACTTTTTGTAGATGGTGGCGGGATCCACCTGTCGCTGGAGCACAAATTCCAACTTGCCGGAAGCGGCAGCATCACCGGGCACAATTTTACGGTAAAAGCAGGAACGAAAGCCGTTGTGACAGGCGGATCCCTTCTGCCGCACCTTCATGACCACCGCATCCTGATCACAATCCACAAGCAATTCCTGCACTTCCTGGATGTGCCCGCTCTCTTCACCTTTTACCCAGAATTTTCCCCGCGATCGGCTCCAGTAAGTGGCTTTGCCGGTGGCGATGGTTTTTTCCAGTGCGGCCTGGTTCATAAAGGCCACCATTAAGACCTCTTTGGTATCGGCATCCACCGCCACCGCTGTAAGCAGCCCCGCGGAATCCAACTTGATATCCAATGTGGTACCAAGTTCCCGTTCCTTGTTATCAGACATAAAACCTTCCAAATTAAAACATTCGTTCCGGCGACAAATCCGCCGCTGATTCCATCTTGCCATCACATATCTTATAGGGAATTTAATCTTCGGGCAGCTCTTCCATGCGTCTTAACGGCTGCACGGTAACGGCCGTGGGATGCGTGGGGCAGGCTTGTTCACACATGCCGCATCCAGTGCAGCCGCCGGGCTTCACCAGAACCCGGCCGGAATGGGCGCTGACAACAATGGCGTTTTCACCAACAGGACAGGCCTCAAGGCACAGCCGGCAATCTTCTCCATGATGGCGCAGGCATGTTTCATGCTTCACTTCCGCCAGCCCCATACGAATAGAAAGCTTATCCACCAAAGTTAACGCTCCGGTCGGGCAGGCTTTCATACACGCCAATTCATCACACATCACACACGGTGCAATAGCGGGAGCAATATACGGATAACCGTCGCCGACACAGGCTGACGCATCAATTTGAATGCACTTTACCGGGCAGGCCTCCACGCAGGCTCCGCAGCGTGAACACATCGATTCAAATTCATCCGGAGCTTTTGCCCCGGGCGGACGCAAAATTGTTTGCGGCTCCATGGACCGGTGCAGGCCGGGCATCATCGGGGAATCATCATCATAACTTGGCGGGGAGAATTGCCCGTCAAATACATCCGTGACCGGTTCCATACGGCTTTCAATTAAGCTGGCCACCGGGGCAAGAATATCACTTAAGCATTTAGCAAAAAACCCGCGGCGGCCGGGATCAAGTTCCGCCGGCGGCACGCCCGATGATTCCTTACGAGCCAACTCACCCAGGTTGGCCCCAGAGGTCCGCGACGCGGCGGGAGCATCACTTTCACCGGTTGCCCTGGCGCTATTTTCTATTGGATTATTAATGTCCTGCGTCATAAAAAGATTATAGCGATTGGCGGCGGGCGTGTCGCGGTCGAAATGAATCAAAATGTTCGCCTGCCGGCGAACTATCCGCGGGCGGCGGGACGTTCCCGGCTGCCGGGAACCATGCGGCGGCCGCGCATGGCGACATTGAGAATCAGTGACATGGCCAACATATCCGCCAGCATGGCGCTGCCGCCGTAAGACATAAACGGCAACGTAATGCCTACCACAGGAATAATCCCGGTGGTCATCGCGATGTTAATAACGGCTTGCAGAATCAACATGCAGGATAACCCTACAACCAGCAGCCTCCCGAAGCTGTCCGCCGCTTCACCTGCCGTTTCCATGCAGGAAGCGAAAAATATGAGATACAGAACAACGATGCCAATGGCACCGGTAAAACCCCACTGACTGCCTACAACCGCGAAGATAAAATCATTGGATGCTTCGGGCAGCAGTCCATGGCGAATTTCCACCGTGCCTTCCAGCCCCTGGCCGGTCAAGCCGCCGCTGCCTTCAGCAATTTCACTTTGGCGTTTCTGATACAGTTCTCCGGAGAGTTGGCGATGGGTGGGTTTGCCATGCACAAATAAGGCCACGATGCGCTGTTTCTGATAGGGCTTCAGAAGTGGATAGCAACCCGGTGCCACCGCCATGGCGATCAGCGCAATGGCCAGTAGATGCCGGAATTTTGCGCCTGCGGCAATAAGCATGGCGTAAAGCACCACCGGAAAAAGCAGCGCCGTGCCCAGATCAGGCTCAATAAGAATCAGACCCATGGGAATAATGGCGAAGATAAAGGGAAGGATCAGCTTGTTGAGTTGCCGCATATCCTTATGCATCCGCAGACACCACGCGACCGACATGACAAAAGATATCTTCGCCAATTCACTGGGCTGAAGGTCAATACCGCCGGGAATGATAAACCAGCGGTGACTGCCTTTAATGGCCCGCCCGAAACGCACGGCAATAAGCAGAAGCGTGGTAAAAATAAAAAAGCTGTAAGCCACATATCCCAGCTTGCGGTAATTAACCGTCAGCAGCAGCAGCAAAATCGCCGCCCCTACAAGAATATGTATTTCCTGCCGAACCATTAATCCGCGGCCGCAAATTCGCACCGCCATGAGACTCGCTGTGCACAGCAGCGCCACGGCCAGCAGCATCAGCCATGCCAACCGCGTCGCCACAAGTTCCGGCATGACCCGATGCCAGATGGTTTCCCACAGCGTGGAACCGCCGGATGAACGGGAATTCCCACCGGCAAAGCGGGAAATGCCAAAAGGTGAATACTCATCACGCTGGTCGGTCACGGATTGGCGGCCTCCGGCAAGTAGCCCCGCGTTTGCATCAGCTCAATACACTGTTTAACAATTGGCCCCGCCACCTGCCCGCCATAGCCACCCATTTCCACCACGGCCGCGATAACATACTTGGGATGGTCAGCCGGCACGCACCCGATAAACCAGCCGTCATCACCTTTGACGACGGTAGTTTTGCCATTGCTTCGCACCAGTTCGGCGGTCTGCGCGGTACCGGTCTTCCCTTCCACCGGCAGGGTAAAATTATCCATATTCGCGGTTCCCAGCGGGCCGTGCACCACCAGATACATACCTTTATATATATATTTAAGATAAGATGTATTGATAGGAATCTTCCGCGCCGGCGGCCGGTGGAACTGCTCCATTAACTGCGGACGCATCCAAAGTCCGCCGCGCAACAGGGCCGTGTAGCCGTTGGCCATCTGCAATGGCGTCACCGCCATCGGCCCCTGCCCGATACCCATCATAATCGCATCATCCAGACGTTTGATTTTGCTGAGGCCATGATCCGTCGGCGGAAGATAACCGCTGGTCTCTTCCGCCAGACCAATACCCGTGGGCGCACCCAGGCCATAGCTGCGATAAGCGGCGACCAATCGGGTAAGCCCCAGTCGCATGCCGACATTGTAAAAAAATACATCACAGGATTCCTCCAGACCGGTGACTACATCGGTCGGGCCGCGTCCGTACGGATAGGAGTCATCACGAAACACATTGGGATGATTGGGAAACAGTTCCGGACCGCAGTTGATGATTGTATGGGGCGTAATAACTTCCAAGGTCATGGCGACAGATGCTTCCAGTGGTTTGACGATGCTGCCGGGGGGAAACGCGCTGGACATGGCGCGATCCATCAGGGGCAAATTCGGATCTTTTAACAGCAGTGAATAATTTTTGTGGACGGTGTTGATGTTATAACCCGGTTCGGAAAGCATCAGCAGCACACGATTATGGGCTACGGACAAGACTACCACGGCGGCGTTGTGCGTTTGCCCGTTAAAATATAACAGGTGCGTCGTGGGGTCCTCTAATTTTTCCCTTAGCGCCCGCTGCAAATTAATATCCAGCGTCAGACGGATATTTTGCCCCGGCACCGGCTTGCGATAATCTTCCTTTACTTGATGACCTTCCAGATTCACCAGGCGCACGCCCCGCGCGCCGCGTAATAATTTTTCGGCGGCCTGTTCGACTCCCGTGGCCCCCATCGTATCGCCCGGCAAATACCCTCGCAGGTGCCCACGCGTATCGCGCAGACTTCCCGGAATCAGACGGGGAAGCACAAACGGGTGCTGTTCCACCACCCGTGCAGTAACTTGTCGCATATAGCCAATCAGATGTGCCCCCACATCATTATAAGGATAGATCCGGTGCGTGCCGGCCTGCACCACCAAACCCGGATAGCGGCGAGCGTGCTTTTTGAAATACGCGGCGGCGACAAAGCCGATATCGGGAATCACGGTATGCGCCTCATGGGCTTCAGCCAGATCGATGCTGTTGGCCAGGCCCATTTGCTCATCCAGATCATCCGGGGACGTTCCCGAATGCACCACATGGGAATATCGCACGGTCCAGACATCTTCCCGCAGCAGTTGCATTCGACTGCGAATGTTATCGAAGCTGTGCAGCACCTGTCCCAGCGGCACGCCGCAATGATCCGCGATGGATTCGGGCATGCGGTCCAGTTCGCTGTTAATTTTGCGCTTTTCCACCGGCAGGCGGACCAGCATTTGGGCACGGGATAATTTAAGATGTTCCAGGTGGCGGATGGCCATGGCCGTGATCCACAAGGCGTCATGGTTCATCGCCTGATATTCAATCGCCAGGTTGTAACAGGGTGTTTCCACCGCCAGAAGCCGGCCGTCACGATCCATAATTTCACCCCGCCGGGTGGGAATCATGTAGTGGCGATAGGTAAAACTTCGGGCTTCATCCCGCCAGTGCTGGTGCTGAAAAATTTCCAGCGCCGCTAAACGCGCGCCAATGACGGCCATCGCCAGGGCTGCCAGAACAACCAGCATGATTAATCGCCGCCTTAACATCCGGATTGGATACCTCTATGGTTGCCGCCGCATAACCAGTTACCGTCTGCGCTATGGATCTTATGATCTTAGCGTAATGCCGCGGATGATTTCAACGCATCACGGCGTTCGACAATCCTCCAATGGCATCGATCAGCCGCCGGCTGGTTAACATCCGCACGCCGTGGAATGCGGCGGCGGGATTAGCGGGCCATGCTCCGGCGATGCTGCATATCAAAGCCCAGCATATCTCCCAGTAAAAATAAAGCGCGGAAAATCCAAGGCGCAACCGCAGCGGTATACAGGCTGCTGGATAATATCACGCCGGTGTAAGCCAGACTGTTGATAATCGGCACCGGCCGCCCGGCAAAATACAGGGCCAGATGACCGAACAGCACGCGCCCCGCCAGGAACAGCAACACCGCCAGAAAGGTTATTACCATCTGCCCCAGCACGCTGGATCGAAAAATGTGCATGCGGATGCTGATAATGCCCAACGCAATCATCCCCACCAGAATCGCTTCCAGTCCAACAATAGACTGTCCGGTAAGGTCATACATCAATCCGCACCAGAAGCAAGCCAGGAGCGCGGCATCTTTCTCCGCGAACAAAGCATAGAACACAGCCAGCATGAAAATATATTCAATATGGAAATAGCCGAATTCACTCCATTGCCCAAGGTGCGCGGCCTGAAGGGCCGTGGCAAAATAGAGCAACAGAAAAAACGTCAGCCACCGCATAACAGAGAGTATGCCGCCAAATGCGCCTTAAGGGAAGCGACGGGCCTTTCACGGATTGGGGCCGTAGGTGATTTTCTTCCATTGATTCGGCCGTACGGTCACCATCGCATCGCCGCGAATCTGATCATATTGTTGCCGGGTAATCACCGCCGTTACCGCACCGACCTGATTGGGATCATGATGGAAGCGAATGACCAATCGATCCGACATCACGTTGACATCATACATAGGGCCGTTGATGATGACTTCATTAAGTGTACCGGTTTCATCGGCCTTCATGGACCAGGGGCCCACCGAACTGATCAGAGCCTGCGTATCCGGCAAGATATTGGACGATGCCGGAATCGGTACTTTAATGGCTGACCGACGCTGCGCGCCATCGATGACGCTAAGCGTGAAATGCGAAGGCGCAGTCAAATCAACCGGCGGCTGCTGATAGGTGCAGCCGGCCAATAGCAGGCCGACAACGCCGGCCAGAATCATACGCTTAGAAAATTTTGCAATCACGCGTGTTTCCCCTTGTGAATAAAAAAAGACATCCCTGTATTTTCCAGGCGTATCAACGCCTGATTTTATTGCATGGATAACTGTCACGCTTAAGTCGACTTCAGATCAAACACCGGCGTTCCGATTATCAACGGACGCCGGGGAGCGGTGAAGGCCTCATCAAAATCAAACACATCCCGAAAATCTTCCACGCTATCTTCCGGCGTTTTGTGCATCATACCGCCTTCGACCATGGCGAAAACGATTTTACCAAAGTCCATAGTAGTGTGAATATTCCAGTGCGCCAATACCGCACCGGCCATAATCCCATACTTGCCGATGGCCAGATCACGCAACCCGCGCGCCAAATCCTGACCCGATACGTGCCGTTGCCCCTCCGGCAGTTCTTCGCCGCTCTCGGCAGGATGCACGCGTTGAACGGTTTCCGCCAGACCTTCGCGCACAAAGTCAAACGCCTCCGGGGCATAGGGCGACTGGCGGGCCACATCAACGATCGTTTTTTTTGTAAGTTTGTTCATTGTCTGCACAATTCCAATAAGGCGGATCAACGCTGTCCATAACGCTTGATCGGCTCATTTACGATTATATACGATTTGCTACCCGTTAGCGCTCCTGCAAAGGTAACCTGCTCGAACCGATATTTATGCCTGTGGCATGGGCAATTTAACCTGCCGACGAAACTCGGTAGGCGTCTTGTCAAAGGTCCGGCGGAACATGACATTAAACGTTGCCGCTGTCCGGAATCCGGAATTCTCGGCGACGTCATAGATGGAGTGGTCCGTTTCCAGCAGCAGCCGCTTGGCGCGGTCCAGATGCGCTCTCCAGATTTCCGCCTGAAGTGTTTGGCCCGTGAGACTCTTAAACCGCATTTCCAGTGACCTTCGAGAAACAGGAATTGTCCGAAGGATATCCGCAACGGTGATCGGTCGGTTGCAATGATCCCGAATATAGTGCAGAGCTTCCACCACGTCGGCGTCATGGAAAGCGTAGACATCGGTGGATTCGCGCTGTTCAATGGGTAGCGGGGCAATGAGTATCGGCTCGCGTGGAACCGCGCGGCCGGCCATGAGTTTGTCAAGTACTTGGGCGCTGCGGGCACCGGCCTGCGCACCGTCGAGGGGAATACTGGTAATGGTGGGGTTGGCCAACATGCAAATCCACAGGCGGTTATCGACACCACACACCGCGAGATCTTCAGGAACCGCGATGCCCGACTCCCGTGACAATCGCAAAATTTCATAGCCGAAGGCATCAATACAAGCCAGCACCGCGCAGGGCTTAGGCAGCTTTATCAACCAGCGGCTCAAAGCCCCCAGATGGGCTCTATCATGGAGTTCATTCCAGCCGCGGGCGGAACCACTGAAGCAATCCGTTGAAAAGCCGCGGCTGGCCAAGGTATCGCGGAAACCATCTCGTCGGGCTTTTTCCCAGCGGTGATTAAATTCCTCGGGCAGACCGTAATACGCAAAATGCTCAAAACCGCGTGCGAGAAAATGTTCGGCCGTCATTATTCCGACGCCCCGGTCATCGGGCATCACACGCGCGGGGGGTGATTGGACTTCATCACCGCCGGAAATATCCACCGCCGGCACGCCGCGATGGTTAATGCCATCCACGAGTGCCGGCAAGGCCTCCCACTGCCCGAAGATGACCCCATCCACTTTACCCGCGGCAATCTCGTCTACCGTGACTTCCCCAAAGTTGGCCATGTCCACGCGCCACGTGCCCCGGCCCCTGGCAAAATGAGCGATGGCCTGCAAGGCGCGCTCACCATAGGGTCCCATATCCTCCAGGAATAATGCCACCCGTTTGCGCCTTTTCCGGCTAATTTGCTTGATTTTAGTGGTTTGTCTCATAATACAACACTCCATTTGGGCGTCAAAATACTAATATTCATTTTGCGCTGTAGAAATAAATTTATGCGCTGTACGAAGTGGCGTCAAGCTTTTAGATCATTATTATTAATAATGTCTTGTTAATGCGAGATGCTCGATTAAACAACTAAGCAGTCGCGGGTGTGTCGCCCGGGACTGAAAACAGGAAGGTTCAGGTACTTTTTTTTCGGAGGACTTTATTTATGAAAGTCACACATTATCTTGGTCGTAAGCCAAAAGGCTTCACGCTCATTGAGCTGCTGGTGGTGATTTCCATCATCGCGCTGCTGATCGCGTTACTGCTGCCGGCATTGGCAAGAGCGCAAAAGCTGGCAAAAGTCACTCTTTGTCAGTCCAATTTGCGCCAATTGGGGGTCGGGTATAATGAGTACATCTCGGAATACTCAACAATGATCTGTAACTGGGATAACACGGCCAATGGAAACGTCGGGACTTGGAATGCCGGGAATTGGTTCGAGTATCTGGCACCATTTGAAGCGACGCCCAAGGTATTCCTTTGCCCGGTGACTACAATTAGAAGCGACGGCAATTGGTACCAGCCGTCCCCTGACGCGGTGACCCCGTGGACAAGTGTGATGTGCGAAAATCTCACCGGAGGGGCGATGAACACGGGGCGCGTACCCGATGCCTTTCTGAATCCACCCGGGGAATTTGGCCCCGGCACATTCTTTTGCAGCTATACATTCAACGACTGGATGTACAACTATTCGGCGTCCCCGATTATGGCGGGGCAGACCGCGCCAAACTTTGCCCCGGCCGGTTGGACAGGCGGGGGATCCAGCGATTTTTTTGGAATCGGCGGCCAACCTAACAGTAACACTCCGCTGATCGGCGACGGCGTAATGCCCGACGGCGGCCCGGATAACTGGGACAGCCCAGGAAGCAGCCTTTCCAACGGCTACGGCGGTTTCGTCTGGTGGGACTACATGACCCGTTACATAACTAATCGGCATGGATTCTCCACTAATTTCGTCTTCGCGGACGGCCACGCCGAGAGCGTGCAACTCGCGGATGTGTGGAACCTGCACTGGCAGCCCAATTGGCAGGTCTCGGCCAGTCAATTTGCCTCGGTCCGGTCCACCTTGGCAGCGGAAGAACAGCCGCAATAGGGCGCTTGCCGCGCGGTCAGGGGAATATACCCATTCCGTAAATGGTGTGGTAGGCGATGACCATGCGGAGGCATTCTCCCACACTGAAAACACACCCGGCGGAAGCAATCGTCCGAAACCGCCGAGTTGTAATCCGCCAACAGGTTGCTCACTTGGCCACGGCACCAGGCGGTCGATAACACAGTCGCTTGAGATCCCCACGGGCTGGCTTTGCCCGTGGGGATCAGGCCTTTAGCCGGTCATAAAATCAGGGGCTGCCTGCGGGCAATTTCGCCCATTTAAAATTGAACTTTCCCCCTTTAATACACCTTCCTAAAGCCGGCCGCCCGATCAAATAGAGAAGGCGGCCGGTTTTGTTTTTGGACCGAATCAGAGACAGCCTGGCATGTGGGAGAACAACGCAGCGCGGGACGGGCGTAACGTGCGGTTTTTTATGTGATGGTAATGCACATGTAACCGTGCCGCTGCCGCGCTAACGGTTATTCTCGGTGACAGTCCACGTGAATCAACGGCGTGTCATTAGGGCAATACGGCAGCGTTGAATCGTTCATGGGAAGCAGGGTTTGGCCAGCGCGCTTGCGGAACAGCGAGGCGGACTGGTGATTTGCGAACCCATCGGACCGGCGATCGGATACCAGTGCGAACCTTTGGCTGGCAAACGCACCAGTGTGCCCATGGCTACCGCGACCTGGTATTTGGAAAGGGAGGAACCAAATTGCATGGATTGCTGA